>JAUNIO010000019.1 GCA_030535355.1 bacterium
TTCGGCGGCTTTGCGGTACCACTCTACGGCTTTGTTGTAGTCCTGCTCAACACCTTGGCCGTTGTAGTACGTCAATCCAAGGTTGTTTTGCGCCATGGCGTTTCCTTGTGCGGCGGCTTTGCGGTACCACTCTACGGCTTTGTTGTAGTCCTGCTCAACACCTTGGCCGTTTTCGTACATAACTCCAAGGTTGAATTGCGCCATGATGTTTCCTTGTTCGGCGGCTTTACGGTACCACTCTACGGCTTTGTTGTAGTCCTGCTCAACACCTTGGCCGTTGTTGTACGTCAATCCCAAAGTATTCTGTGCTCTGGCGTTTCCTTGCTCTGCCGCCTTGCGAAGCCATTCTATTGCTTTGGTATGATCCTGAACAACATTATAGCTTAAGACATAGTTATAATATTCGTATTGCGCTAAACAATCACCTGAAAACGCTAATTCTCTTAATTCCTTCGTAAATCCAGGCAATATCTGCGACTTTTTGCATTTGTCATCGTAACAGTACCATTCGGCATAACACACTGACGAAAGGGGGTCCTTCATGCCGGAAGCCCGCAGCAGCCATTCTCTGCTTTTGTCATAGTTGCATAACGTACCGAATCCGTATCTATAGCATAAGGCAGCCAAATACATGGCCCGGGGATTGCCCTGTCCGGCGGCTTCCTCCAGCAAAGGCAGAGCTTCCGCGTATTTGTCGGCCAGGTATAATTGTTCGGCCTCAGTATAATATGGGGAATTGTACTGTACATCCTTAAATGTTATTCCGGCCGTTTGGTAATCTGCAATCAGTTTTCCTCTTCCCAGCGTTACTTTCGGCAGATTCACGCCTATGTAGCGTATATTCTTCTTTGAAAACGGAATGGCAAACTCTCCGCTGAATAAGTAGATCGTTTCAGGCGGATTGGCCAGCAACTCCATCAGTTCTTCCTGATTCATTGCCACGCGGTCTGCATTGTCCAATATCTCCTGATCGGCTGTAAGACTGCTGAGAAGGCGCAGTTTTTCCTTGTGCTTTTGGATGGCCTCAATGTCCACGGCCTCAGCATCCGCTTTATATTCAACTCCTAAAATCTCACACAGTTTTTCGGCTAGATCGGGCATTTCTGCGTCAAGCTGACCGACAGCCCGGGCTTTGTCATCATAATATGCTCTCTCCAGCCAGGTAATGAGCTTGCCGTCCGTAAAGTACCCCAGAACAGATTCGAGATCGAAGTGCTCCTGCAGTTCCTCGATAGTGCGCACTGCCGCGCCGTCCTTCATGTTCAGCGGAAATCTAATTTTGCGTGCCATAATTATATACCCCTTGCAGCTTAGCGCGAAGCGCTTTTAAAGTGTCTGTTTTCGTATTCTTTGGAAAGATTGGTAAGGGATTCTTTCATAATCTCCGAGAGCGAATGCGTATTGCTGATGGCTTTGCTGATATATTCCGTCGTCAGCGTTCCGCTTCCGTCGACAAAAGCGTTTTCAACCGCGTCGATAACCACGCCCTCGACATCCGCGCCGCTGTAGCCCTCGGTCTTCGAGGTCAGTGCGGCGATGTCAATCGCGGACAGATCCCGCTTCCTGCGTTTTTTGATGTGAATCTCGAATATTTTCCGGCGTTCCTGCTCATTGGGCAGGCCCACATAGAAAATCTCGTCGAAACGCCCTTTGCGCATCAGTTCGGGGGGCAGCTTGGTGATATCGTTGGCCGTGGCCACCACAAACGAGGGGCTGCTCTTTTCCTGCATCCAGGTCAGGAAGGTGCCGAACAGGCGGACGGTAACTTCGTTGCCGGAACCGCTCACCCCGGCAAAGGCCTTTTCCAGTTCGTCGATCCACAGGACGCAGGGAGAGATGGCTTCCGCCAGGGCGATGGCCCGGCGCATGTTCTCCTCGGATTCGCCAACGTACTTGCCCATAATCTTGCCCATGTCGAGGCGCAGCAGCGGGACATTGAACATCTGCGCGGTCACTTTGGCGCAGAGGGATTTGCCGCATCCGGGCATACCGGCAATCATCACCCCCTTCGGCATATTAACACCGAAAGCGATAGCTTTATTGATGGACCGATACACTTTGGCCTTGCGCGTCAGCCATTCTTTTAGGTTTTCCAATCCGCCGATATCTTCGGGGCGTTCCTTAATGGGAATCATCTCCAGAATGCCGGATTTCATAATCATCTGACGCTTTTGCGCCATAATTAGATTTAAATCCTGACGCGTGAAAGTACCGTCAATAGCTAATGCGGAAGCGAGAATATTCTCAATTTCAAATTCGGTAAGTCCTTTGAAGGCCAGCGACATGTCCTCTAGGAGATTAGCGTCAATATCGGTTCCTTGTTCCTCGGCAAACTTAACTATCTGTTCGCTGATCTCGGCTTCTGTGGGATACTCCATTTCCAAAATGGTTATGAATTTCTCCAGTTCCTTTGGAAATTTCAGGACAGAGGAAACGATGATAACCGACGCGTCCAGCCCCTGGGAAATCCGAATGGCAATCTCCTTCAGGCAGGTAACGACTTTAGGGTTGTCCCAGAATAAATGCGCGTCCTTGATAACTAGGAATTTTCTCTCCAGTTCGTCGTCTGAACAGAGCAGTTCCAGCGTCTCCGCTAAAGTCTTATCGGGTATAAGGACGGACTGAAGGTTAAAGTCGCAGAAACCTTTGGCCCCGTTCCATTCCAGGCCTTTTCTTTCACCCATGACCTCGCGGATAATGCCGTAAACCTTGGCTTCTTCAAAAGAATTCACATAGATAATCGGGAAACCGGAATCAATATAACTGATCAGATCGGTCTTTAAGCTCATTTCAAGCGCTCCTGTATGACATTGCCTATAATGCTGACCGCTTATACGCTGTCAATCCTAACTGCAGAAATAATCCTGCGGCAAGTCTAAATATTTCAATGTAGATGTTCCGACATATCGGTTTATGTCTGCCGTCCGAACTGCTCTTGGTAGGCGCTACATGCTGCGCAGGAACGGCGCTGTATTTAAACTTTTTTCCATTGGGGTTTGTGTTTGCCGTCGTTGCTGGAAGGGCATTTGCCGCTTATTGGGGGAGGGGTTACGGTTGGTCTTGCTATATATTTGTTTTTACTTCCGCCTTTGCCGCAGCGGGAACAAACGCTTTGCCAGGTTTCCATTGCCATTTGTATCAGTACCTTTCTGGGAAATGGTTGTTTATAATAACAATATTTTTTGCTACTAAAGTTATTGTAACCATTTTTTTTTTTTTGTTACGCCGTTGTTAAATTAAGTAAAATTAGGCTAGTGCTACTCTCAATGCTGTGACAGGTAACTGTACGGCGTTCGTCGGCCAAACTTGGATGCTGATTCTGTCTTGTCAGGACGGCGTAGAATAGGGATAGACCATATACCTTAAGTTTTAACCGTTTTGACAAAGCAGAGGACACCATCTGCAACTGCGGTGATCTTTGAAAAATAGCAAGCTTTAAAACTCGTATTACGAAAAAAGGTACAATAAGACTTTTTCTCGTAATAAAAACCATGGAAATCAAGCGGGACATTTATTTAAACAGACTAATCCGCCGGGAAAAGAACAGCCTGATCAAAGTGGTTACGGGGCTGCGCCGCTGCGGCAAGTCGTATCTGCTGTTTAATATCTTTCACGATTATCTGACAGAGAAGGGCGTGCCCGAAGACCATATCATCGAGGTTGCCCTAGACGATCGCAGCAACAAAGCCTTGCGCGATCCGGACTGTATGCTTCAGTACATCAAAGAGCGCATAGCCGATCGGGAGACCTATTATATCATCCTTGACGAAGTTCAGCTGCTGAGCGAGTTCGAGGACGTACTCAACAGTCTGCTGCATATCCGCAACGCTGACGTGTACGTTACCGGCAGCAATTCCAGATTTCTTTCCTCCGATGTGATTACCGAATTCCGCGGCCGCGGGGACGAGGTGCGCATCTATCCTCTGTCTTTTCGGGAATACATGTCGGTTTATAAGGGCAGCGTCGATGAAGCCTGGGATGATTATATTACTTATGGGGGATTACCTTTGGTTTTGTCCTGGGAAACGGCGGAAGATAAAGCCGCCTATCTGCTCTCCCTATTCCAAAAAGTTTATTTAACCGATATTGTGGACCGCCATAAAGTGCGCAATAAGGAAGAATTGGATGAATTGGTAGATATTCTGGCGTCTGCCATCGGTTCTTTGACTAATCCCCTGAAGCTGTCCAATACTTTCAAGAGCGTGAAAAAAAAGCCTATCAGTGATAAGACGCTGAAACGATATTTGGACTATCTGCTGGACGCCTTTTTGGTCAGCAAGGCGGCGCGTTACGATATAAAGGGCCGCAGATATATCGGTTCTCCGGCCAAATATTATTTTGAAGACGTGGGACTGCGCAACGCCCGCTTAAACTTCCGCCAGCTTGAAGAAAATCACCTCATGGAGAATGTGATCTACAATGAACTGCGCCTGCGCGGTTACGGCGTTGATGTCGGACTGATCGAGCGCCGCGAGATGAATATGGAGCATAAAGCGGTTAAGAAACAGTTTGAAGTCGATTTTGTAGCCGTTAAAGGCAGTGAGAAGTATTACATCCAGTCTGCCTTTGCCATGCCTACACTAGAAAAGCAGGCACAGGAAGAGCGCTCTTTGAACGCCATCGGTGATTCCTTCAAAAAAATTATCGTGGTGCGCGACAATATCAGAGTTCGCCGCAGCGAGCTGGGGATCGTGACTATGGGCATCCGCAATTTTCTGCTGGATGAAAACAGCCTGAATGTGTAGATAAATAAGTGATGCACCTTGCCCCTTGGTTGCGCTAAGTATAGCTCAAATCGGCGAAAAGACCAAGTTAACGTTGCAAAAAATAAGTTTTTATCAAAAATTGCAACGTTAACTCTATTCAGATATGCTGGACTATTAGCTCTATTAGGGCTCTTGAATTCTCGCTTACGTAAACTCGTTGGGCAGAGAGGATAATGAGAAGGAACGCCAGGCCGCTCCATGAAAATTATTAAAATTCAGCTTAGCGAACAATAGGGGGACAGCGGCGTGGAACGGCAGCTTATCGATCATTATCTGCACATCCTTAAAGAAGAGCTCGTCGTAGCCCGGGGCTGCACCGAACCCATCGCCTTGGCCTACGCCGGCGCGGTGGCCCGCCGTCATCTGGGCGCTCTTCCAGACCGGGCTTTGGCCGAATGCAGCGGCAATATGCTCAAGAACGTGCGCTGCGTGATCATTCCCAATTCCGGCAACATGGAGGGCATCGAAGCCGCCGTCTTGCTGGGCGCTGTGGGCGGCGATCCCGGCGCGGAAATGGAAGTCCTCAAAAACGTCACCGACGCGCAGCGGGCGCAGGTAGCGCAAATGTGCCGGGCGCAGGTCTGCAAAGTCGAATACCTGGACTCTCCGATCCCCCTGCACATCGCCGTAACCCTTTGGCACGGAGCGGACAGCGTCAAGGTGGAAATTCGCCATACCCACATCAATGTGGTGCATATCGAAAAGAACGGCGAAGTATTGCTGCACAAGGACGACGACGCCCCCGTCTGCAACGCGGTTTACGACCGTTCGGTACTCAACATTAAGGGCATTATCGAATTCGCGAATACCGTGCCTTTGGATGATCTGCATCCCATCATCGAGCCGCAGATCCGTTACAATATGGACATCGCCTATGAGGGCATGTCCGGCCATTACGGCGTGGGCATAGGCCGGGTCTTCCGCGACTGCTACAGCGACAATCTGATCACCCGCATGAAAGCCTATACCGCCGCGGCGTCCGAAGCCCGTATGGGCGGCTGTGACAAGCCGGTGGTTATCAATTCCGGCAGCGGCAATCAGGGAATAGCCTCTTCTGTGCCGATAATTATCTATGCCCGGGAAAACTGCATCCCCAGCGAAAAAATGTACCGCGCCCTAGCCTTTGCCAATCTGCTGACCATCTATCAAAAAGAGCCCATCGGACGCCTTTCGGCCTTCTGCGGAGCGGTTTCGGCGGCCTGTTCCAGCGGAGCGGCGCTGACCTATATCTGCGGGGGCACGGAGCAGAATATCATCGACACCGTGGACAACACTTTGGCCAACATTCCCGGCATATTCTGCGACGGGGCTAAGGTCTCTTGCGCGGCGAAAATCGCCACCTGTCTGGACGCGGCTATAATGTCGCACTTTATGGCCATGCGCGGCGAGGCTTACGGGGCCTACACGGGAATTCTGCGCGGCACGGTGGGGGAGACCATCGATTCCGTGGGGCATATCGGGCGCGTGGGTATGGTGCAGACTGACAGGGAGATCATCAGCCTGATGGTGCACAAGTAGGCGATCCTTGCGGCGCACTTGAAGCTCTGTTGCTGTCTTGCTGGTTTATGCCGACGGGCGGCGAGAATTCCAATTCGCAATCCGCATAAAGGTTCACAGGTATTCCAAGGGGAGAGCGACCAGGTTGTCGCGCAGGTACAGCCTGCGGTCAATTAAGCAGACTATGGCGCCTGTTCCGCGCTGTTTGTCGGGTATGCCGTCCAGGACGTCGAATTCCGCGGCCATATCCGCTTTGGGCAGCGTGGTCATTTTGATCTCTATGGGATAGAGGATGCCGTTTTCGTGGATGATTAGGTCTATCTCACCGTCGGTATTTATGCTATTTCCGCCTGCGTTTCTTTTGCGTCTGTCCTTTCCGTTGTAGAAGAACACCGCGAAATCATAGTCCAGCCCTTCGTTGGAGTAAGATTTTAATATTTCGTTGACCGCAAAGGTTTCAAACATTGCGCCGGCCATGGCTCCGTTTTTCAGACTGTCCGGCGTCAGCCAGCGGGTCAGGTAACAGCACAGTCCGGTATCGCGGAAATACAGCTTAGGTGTTTTGACAGCTCGTTTTAAGGCGCTGGCCGTGTAAGGTTTCAGGACGTAGACGATGCCGCTTTTTTCCAGAATGGAAAACCATTCCCTGACCGTGACTTCCGAAACGCTCAGTTCCGAAGCCATATTGGCGTAGTTCAGCATTTGGCCGGTTCTGGCGGCTGCCGCTGTCATAAAGCGGACAAATACCATATGGTTCTTCGCTTTGATCAAGCTGTTGACATCGCGCTCTAAATAGGTTTTAACGTAAGACTGATAATAGTCGATCCATTCTCTGTCCTGATTGTCCCAAAGTTCCGGGTAGCTGCCGCGGTGAATCGTTTCCCAAATATTTCGGTCGTATTTTTTCAGGTGCTTTTCTCTTTGGCTCAAATAATCCGCGGCAGGGACAAAATGGCGGTTGAAATCAACGTCATATATCTCGCGCAGCGACAGGCCTTCCAGTTCCACGACGGAGATTCTTCCGGCCAGGGAATCGCTGACATTTTCCATCAGCTGCAGTTTCTGGGAGCCGGTAAGATAAAAATTGGCGTGTTCCTCGGTGTTGTCCAGAATAATCTTCAGCCGGTTGAAAATCGAGGGACACTTCTGCACTTCGTCGATCATCAGAGGTCTGGGGTTGTTCAGGAGAAAAAGACCCGGATCTTCCTGCGCCTGCGCCAGCAGCAGATCGTCATCGAAAGTCACCTGATTGACATCGCTGAATAAATGCCGGAACAGGGTCGATTTACCCACCTGTCTGGGGCCTGTGAGCAGTATGGCTTTGCTGTTGGCCGCGCGTCTGGCCGCGACGGGTTCGAGATGACGTCTGATCGTGTACATATATCCGCTCCGATTTTTGAAAAAATCCAAAGTACTACTTTAGAATAATCGTAATTGTCGGTTGTTGTCAAGGAGCTTTTTGAAAAAATCCAAAGTACCACTTTGGATTTTGGTATCTTTGGCCGTCAGCTGTCAATGTGTTTTGTTTTTTTTCCTCTCGGGTACGGAAGGCTGGTACGAACAGCCCCCAACCGTTTCGGGCGTCGGGAAGCTGTGATAACATATCTAATCGTTCTTAGAATGGAAATGCGCATTATTTCAATACGAGCATTGCCGAATATGCGCATTATTTCCATATGAATTTTTCGAAATAAGTGCATTATTTCAATATGCCGGCGCTGCCGGCTGCGTCAGAGCCCGGAACAGCGCTGCCGGCTGCGATGTGCTTGTGCAGGATCCCAGCGATTTTCCCGATTTGTATCCCGATTACGAAGAACTTGAACGGAACTATATGCAGGCCGAAAACGAAATAACCGCTTACAGAAATAGATGCAAGGATGAATTCTTCGCGCTTTTCGCAGAACATTTTTGGAATTTATGGGATTAGCTGCGGATGAATTGTTTTGCTGAGATAAAGCGGCGGTGAAGAGCAAAAAACGGCTTTCGCCGCCGCTTTGTTTAGACCTGACCGGACGGCGGGTTCCTCTGAAGGGCAATCCGGGCAGACGAAGAATGAGCGCCTCAAAGATTTACGGGAACTAGGGAACTAAATACCAACCGTTTACGGTAACTGAATACTACTATTGTAACTGACGATTTTATCGGAGACAGACAGCAGCTATGAAAACCACATGCAAAAATATTTCCGCAGCTATGGTCTTTGGATTGGTGCTGAGCACGGCTATTTCCGTGCAGGCTGAACCGGCTGGTTTGCAGTCTGCCGGGAAGTTATTGGCGCAGTGTGCTGTTGAGAACGATGCCGAGCGCGACGCTTTTGTGGGAACCTGGCGTCGCACCAATGTGGACGAAGCCCATGCCGCCAACTTGAGCATTACCAAAACCAATAAGCCCAAACAGCTTTACGTGCGCATGCGCGCTTACAGCGGCGGCAACCAGGGAGAAATCTCCGGCATGGCTGAGCTTAACAACGGCACAGCCATCATGCACTTTGAAGATGATAAGGCAGTTTATGGCAGACTGACTCTGACCATGGGGCAAACCGGTATTTCTGTGGAGTACATGGGTGAGCACGCGGTTTTGGGTTTGGGCAACGGGGTGACCCTGGAAGGTGTGTATGTTAAGGGCCAGCCTCATTATATCGCTCAGGTCGAGCCGGAGCGGGTTTTCGGCACGAAGGAAAACGTACAGAGGGCTATCGCTCTGGTGGGCGAGAAGAATTTCCTCAATCTGCGCGACATGTTTGCCAACGCTATTGTGCGGGAAAATGAGCCTTTCCGTTACAGCGGCTTTATCCAGGGCGCGGGCATGGAAACCCAGGCGCGTGCGGATAAAGCGGGGCATCTTTATATTTTTGGGCGCAATGTCTTTCCCGGCGATCGGGAGATGGTCTTTTATACCAACGATGCGGATTACGCCCATAAGCTGCCGGATTGGCTGGAGTTCTACGGCGATTCGCGGGATGTGCGCATCATCTATAAGGATGTTAAGTAACAGTGTGTGGCGGCGATTTGGCGGAGCTGCTGCGCCGCATAGACGCTAAACGAGCCGAGCTGAACAGTAAGCGCCCTTTAACTGCTGGCGAATTGGCGCGGCTGTATGAAGACTTCGCTGTGGAATATACTTATAATTCCACCGCTATTGAAGGCAATACCCTTACTTTGCGGGAAACCGATTTGGTATTGCGAGGGCTTACCATAGATAAAAAACCTTTGAAGGACCATCTTGAAGCTGTCGGTCATAAAGAGGCCTTTGACTATGTTAGAGAACTAGTCCAAACTCAAGAACCTGTGTCAGAGTACGTAATTAAACAGATTCATAGTTTGGTATTGGCCGATAAACGCGAAGATCGCGCGGTATATCGCCAAATTCCTGTGCGCATTCTAGGCGCGTCTGTCGAACCTGCGCAGCCCTATGATATTCCGCTGCGCATGGAGACTTTGCTGGCGGAGTATGCTGCCAGCAGAGAACATATTATCGTTAAGGCAGCGCGTTTTCATTGTGATTTTGAAGCCATCCATCCGTTTATCGATGGGAATGGCCGCACGGGGCGGCTGCTCATAAATTTGGAATTGATGAAAGCTGGTTTTCCGCCCATCAATATTAAGTATGCGGATCGCCGCGCGTATTACGATGCCTTTGAAATGCGCAACAGTGGCGATGGGGCGATGGCTATGGCTGCGCTGCTGGCGCGTTATGCAGATGAAGAGCTCGGAAGATATCTGAACCTGTTCGCCTGAAAAGGCGGTTCGGGGGAGAGAGTTGCGTTGGGCTGGAGGGTAGGTGCGGTTAGGCCTGGTTGGCTGGCGTATGATTGGCATATATAAAAACAGCCTGCCCATTGATTTGAGTCAATGAAAAAACAGGCTGTTTTTATACTGTAAATAAAGCTGAAATCTTACAGCTCGGCACCAGCCCCCCAAGGGGAGCCGCTGGCTGAACCGTTGTAATAGATAAGCTTTAGATTATCGCAGAGATAGAAAGCCTCATTATCAATAGAGGTTACGCTGTCAGGTATGCTGACAGTGTACTCTTTGGCCAGGGAAGCCGCAGTGCCTCTAAGGTAGTCGTGCAGCCCCTGATCGACGGGAACGCGCAGGTTAACGGTGGCGATGGAGCTGTCGGCGTCGTAGGTGTTTAAACTATCCAACCAGGCTAAGTCCTGCTGGTTGACCTTGGCACCGTTGATGAATACCTCAGCGCTGACACTGCCGGTCGCGTCGGTTGCAGGATCAACCTGGGCGCAGATTTGCGCAACAGGAGACTTGTATTTGCTGTAATCGGGAGCAGCGGTGATGGATTCGATAGTTACCTCAGGGGTGTTAGAGGCGAAGGCCCTTAGCGGGAGGGTCAAACAGAATAGGGCAGCTAACAGAAAAGCCGCAGCGCGGCTCAGTTTATTATATGGTATAACGCTTCTCCTCATATATCTCTGTACTCCTTATTGCAATCAGCCGATCTCTTTAACTAAATTTTGCGCCTGCAAAAAATGATTACTCATATTTTACAGGCGCAAAAGTATTTGGAGGCGTATTAAATGCGGTTTTCTTTAATCTCTTTGTCGGAAATCTCTCGCCACTCTTCGCTTATGTTGTTCAGGGTGTGCCTAAACACGCGATTGCTTTTAGTCAGTTCCTTGATATCTTTAGCTGACAGAGGCTTTTTGAGCTGGCAAAATTTGTCGAGGTGCATGTTATACTCATAATCGGCCTGCCCGTCGCGTTCTTTCTTGTTCAGCTTGCCGTCCGCTATTCCGTAGGCGATGATACCTGTGCCATTTTTGTATAAAAATACGGTATCTCCGCGCTGTAAGCGTTCGATTTTTTCCCGCCAGCCGGGACAATAAGCCGCTGCTTTGTGTTCGCTGAGCATTTCCTCCATATCACTGTCGCTGTTGCCGTAATTTGTGTTCAGAACGTAGCTGTGGCGTTCGTATTTTAAATCGCTTCCCAGGGGCGAATACGTATTGAACTCAATATAGTGAGTGTTGCCGATCTCGAATACCCAATATGTGATCGCGTCTATGCTGAGCCCGTTGTTTTCCTAAAATTTGATGGCTTCTATGGTCTTTTGTTCCAGGCCGTTAGTTACAATCAGAAAATGCTGGCGGCGGTTACAGTATCTGAAGTAGCGATGAAATTAGCGGTGGAGGTATAGTAGGTATATTAGAAAGAGTATATCAGCGCTGGCTAGAATAATACAGTTATTTATTGCATATTGTGATGAGGCTGGATTGACAAATGGCGAGAATGATACCTGATATTCCGAAGAACTACGATCCCAAAAGCCATGAGGGTTTTATGTTTGAGGAGCTGGATGAGCTTCCAGAGGAATATTATGTGTTTCACTCTTTTTCTATCGTCACCGTCAAGTCTGATACGCTGCTGGAAAGCGAAACCGATTTTGTTATCTTTCACCCGAAAAAGGGTATTATCTGTTTGGAAGCCAAAGCCGGGCAGGCCGATTACGCTGAGGGCTGCTGGCGCTACGGGAACGGGGATAAAATGCACAATGGCGGCCCTTATTACCAAGCCAATTCCAGCAAGTGGAAGCTTTTGGACTATATGCGCCGATGCGGCTTGGCTTACGAAATGGAACACTGCAAATTATTGCACGCTGTTTGGTTCCCCGATGTCCCGGCGGAGAAGCTGAAAAAAATAAACTTGCCGGCGGAGGCGGAACTGCAGATAACGCTGACTGCGGATGATTTCGGCAGCATCCGTGAAGCTGTGGACAGAATCTTTGCTTTGGAAGTCCCCGGCGGGATTGTTACCAGCCTGTCCAAGACCAATATTAACAACATTCTCTATAAAGTGCTGGCTCCGGCATTTCAGCTCATCTCCCTAAAGGAAGCTGCGACAGAGCGGACCAAGAGGGTCTTCAAAAGAATGCTGAATGAGCAGGTCGCTTTGCTGAACTATTTGGAAGAGCAGAAAAGCGCTATTATCAACGGTCTGGCGGGTACGGGCAAAACGGTCATGGCTGTCAGCAAGGCCATGCGCCATGCTGCCCGGAACGAAAAGGTTTTGTTTCTCTGCTACAATTCTTTTTTGAATGAGCATCTGAGAAAAGCCTATCCTTCATACTTCATCAGCTATTACACCATCGACGGCTTTGCCTGTAAAGTCTGCGACACGCAGACGCCTGACTATAAATTGCTCCGTGAACGCCTGGAAGACATGTTTTATAATGACAGTTTTGAGTATCAGCATGTCATCATCGACGAAGGCCAGGATTTTGGCAAAGCGGAGCTTGAAGAGGAAGGGGTTATAGACCTGCTCAAAGCCAACGTTCTCGACAATGACAGCCATCCTGGGTCGTTTTATCTATTTTACGATAAAAATCAGCTGGTTCAGGCTCAAAAAGTGCCTGCTTTTATCCAAGAAGCCGACTGCAAACTGACGCTGTACCGTAATTGCAGAAATACGGAAAGCATCGCCTCTACGTCGCTAAAACTGCTGGGTTTCGGCAAAACACCCCTGCTGATCAATGATGCAGTCAAAGGGGACAGAACTGAAATAGGCTTCTGTACTGGAGCAGAAGCGACAGTAGAGCTGCTGAACAGCGCGATCGCTAAATATAAAGAAGCGCGCTGTCAAAACATAGCCATACTGACCTGCAAGACTGAGCAAAGCAGTATTTTGGCCGATTACTGCAAAGATTCCAGCTATAAAGGCGGTATCAAATTTACCACCTGCCGCAAGTTTAAAGGTTTGGAAGCCGATGCCGTAATCGTTATTGACGTAGATAAAGAAACGTTTGCCGATCCCCAAGGCGAACTGCTCATGTATGTCGGCGCTTCCAGGGCTAAGTTCAGCCTTTGCTGTCTTATCAATATGAGTGAAGATGATTGTTATCAGGTGCTGCAGCAGCGTAATGAAAAACTTCCAGAAGAGGCCAGAGAGAATTTGGATATTAAGCGCATACGCGATGTATTTAAGTATTTTGCCAATTACTTTAACGCCGATGTTTTCTGCCGGGCCGCTGCGAAGAAACTGTAAGGCGGCCGCCCTGATGCGGTTCGTTAACTCTTGTTTTCGCGAAACATAACGGATCGTTTCTCGGGCCAAGGTTCTCATGTGAGCGGCAGCTGCGTGTTCGCTCTCTTCAACGATGGTTAGAATAGTATTAGTGCTGTGCTTGCATTATTTTCAGCAGCGCTGCAACATCGTCCGCAGAGGTCGCCCAGCTGGTGGCTAAGCGCACAACGGTATGGCTTGTATCGGGCTTTTCCCAAAAACTCATTTCCACTTGGGCGGACAGTTCTTTCAGCCTGGCATCTTCGAGTTCGATAAATAATTGATTGGTCGGTGAGGGATAAGCCAGTTTATAGCCGCAGGCTTGCAGCCGTGCGCTGATTATTTCGGTAGCTTCGATAGCGCTGCGGCCGATCTCAAAATAAAGATTATCGCTGAACAAAGTGTCGAACTGGAGACCTGCTATACGTCCCTTGGCTAAAAGTGCTCCGCGCTGTTTGATAATCGTAAATAGATGGGGAATGTAATTGTGCTGGGGAATGACCGCAGCTTCCCCGAATAAAGTGCCGCACTTGGTGCCGCCGATGTAAAAGGTCGTGCACAGCCTGGCTATATCGATAAGAGAGACATTGTTGGCGGGACTGGCCAAGGCGTAGGCCAGCCGGGCGCCGTCGAGGTATAGAGCAATATGGTGAGCGGCGCAGACTTCGCTGATTTTGGTAAGTTCTTCCAAGGAATACAGCGTGCCATATTCCGTAGGCTGAGAAATGTAAACTAGCCCTGGCATGACCATGTGCTCGCGGTTCTCGTCTTGCCAGTATGATTGTATATATGCGGATAGCGTTTCGGCGTTAATTTTGCCGAAACGATGGGGAAGCTCCAAGACCTTATGTCCTCCCGCTTCTATGGCTCCGGCTTCATGAAGGCTGATGTGTCCGCTGTCCGCGGCGATTACGCCCTGATATGGCTTCAGGAGCGCTCCGATCATCACGGCATTGGTTTGGGTGCCGCCCATGAAAAAGAAAACGTCGGCTTCGGGAGTTTGGCAGGCGGCGCGGATTTTTTGCCGGGCCGCTTCGGAGAATTCGTCTAGACCGTAGCCTGCGGTTTTTAGCATGTTGGTCTCGGCTAAGCGCTGCAGAATGCGCGGGTGGGCACCTTCCAGATAGTCTGAGGCAAATGATAGCTTGGGCCGGGTGTTCATCACGTTATTCTCCAAATATATTATCGCTGTCAAGCCAAACAGCCATATTAGAGGCTGGCGCTTGTTTTGCCTGCATCATCATTTGCTGAATGGGTAAGATCATTTAGTTAGTGATTAGCTAACTAGCGAACTATATGACTTCCCCTAAAGGATGGGAGGGGGAGATGCCGCGACTGCGGCAGAGGGAGTACACAAAGCTGTTGTTGAATTCTGCGCTTAAAAGCAAATAACGCACCTTCGAGAGGTCTGCGTTATTTCTGCTTAACAATCCGTGGCTAGCCGATTGTTATTTATGTAATGTGATTGGTTCTCGCTCTAAGCACTGGCTAGGTGCTGTGATTATTTTATAGCACAGGAACCTTAACTGCATTGTCTGACAATCTGAAGAAACGATTAAATCTGCTGAAGTCCGAAAAGGGCGAGCTAGTAGAAGATTATTCTTTTTTGTGGATAAGGCTGGCAGCGGCATCCCAGGAATAAAGCGCGGGATAGTTAAATGAAACAAGTGCTGACATGAGCGGTTATTCTCCTCTTTTTCAAATGACGGATGAAATTACCCACCTGGTGATCGATATCGCCGAATTGGTGGGCATCATTTCCGTTGACGTTCGGTTTTCGCCAAATCCCAGACTGAGGAGAATAAATCGTCTGCGCACTATTCAAGCGTCGCTGGCTATAGAACAGAATACGCTGTCCTTGGCTCAGGTCAGTGCGGTTATCGCGGGTAAGCGCGTGCTGGGTCCGCCGGAGGATATACGCGAAGTGCAGAACGCGTATGAAGTCTATGAACGCATGAGCCAGCTTGATCCGTTTTCCTTGGACGATCTGCTCTTGGCTCACAGTTTGATGATGCGGGAATTGCTCTCTGATGCCGGGTGTTTCCGCAGCGGCAATGTCGGGGTGTTTAGCGATACCGGCGAACTTATCCATACCGGCACGCTCGCCGCTTATGTTCCCCAGGTCATGCGGCAGCTCTTTGCGTGGCTGAGGGAGAGTCAGCTGCATCCTCTAATCAAAGGGTGTGTCTTTCACTATGAATTCGAGTTTATTCACCCTTTCTCCGACGGAAACGGCCGTTTGGGGCGCTTTTGGCATTCGCTGATTATCAGGCAGTGGCGGCCTATTTTGGCCTGGTTGCCTGTGGAAACCATGATCCGCGAACATCAGGAGGAGTATTATCAGGCTCTTAACAGCGCCGGGAGTAGCGGAGAATCTACGGATTTTACGGCTTTTATGCTGAAGCTGCTGCGCGATCTGCTGCGGGATATACAAGCAGGCCAGCAGGAAAATGTCGGTAAAAATGTCGGAGACGGTATTAACCAAAATGCTCGCGCGGTATTAAATATTTTGCGAGCAAAGCCTCAAGCTACCGCTAAAGAAATAGCAGTTTTATTAAATTTGTCGCTCCGGCAGGCCGAGCGTCTGCTTGCGGGCCTGAAAGAACGGCGGCTTTTGGCGCGTCACGGCTCTCCGCGCCGCGGCTGGTGGGAAGTTCTGTAGCGGTGTCGGTGTGTCAAGGCCTCAAGTATTGGAAAAACAGCTATCAGATGCTGCATTTGGTCGGTTTTCTGCTCAGCGAAAAGATTTAAGAGATATATCGAGGTATAATCTTTGGCCGGTTTGTGGCAAATTCCGCTTAAAAGCAAAATAACGCACCTCCGAGAGGTCTGCGTTATTTCTGCTTAACAATCCGTGGCTAGCCGATTGTTATTTATGTAATGTGATTGGTTCTCGCTATAAGCACTGGCTGGATGCTATGATTATTATATAGCACAGGAATATTAACTGTATGGTCTGATAATCTGAAGAAATGATGAAGCTTACCGTGTTAACCAGGAGCGGTATAAGGCTCTCTGAATACTTACAGCAGTAATATGCAATTTTTGAAAGTTCAAGTTTGCCAGCAGACAGCTGCCCGATGCCTGCTGACGGCTGATCGCTATTGCAATACGTTAGGGGGGGAACACATGAAGAATCGCTATTTTGCATACTGTCTTGCGGCTGCTGCTGCGGTATTATTAACATTAGTTGCTTTTAGTTCTGCCAGTGCCGCCCGTGCCGATTGCACCCTTGACGATTTCTATTGGTACATAGAGGGTGTTAAGCAAAACGGCATTCCCCGCGATGCTACAATTATTACCGATAAGTCCAAAATTAGCGGGGCCTGGAAGTGTTTTGTGGAGGTCGATCCCCAGGATCAGCGTCAATCAGCGGCTGTGCAGTATGCGTTCGTTAATATCGCTGTCCAGGGCGATGCGATTAAGTTTAACTTGAATCCGCTTCGCATCAAATTCGCCCGCGAGGCCAATTTTCACGATCTGAGCCGTCAGGCGGACAGTATTTATAGAGGGCGCTGGGAAAACGGCGGCATTTACGTTACCGGCCCCGGCAATATCCGCATCAAGAAATTCTACAGTCATAACGGTCGCCAATACGCTATTGGCGAAGGCCTGCTTCCGGACGGATGCTTGGAAAACTACGCTTTGGTGCGGCCTTGAGCCTGCTCTGTAATCAAAGTCCGGACTAATCTCGGGCAGATATTATCAGACTGGCGTGCATTCTGTTGTCGCAGTTATAAACGGTGTTCGAGGAGGTAAGTATGGTCAAGTTTTGTGCCAGCTGCGGAACCCAGCTGAACGAAACATTCAAATTCTGTAGGGGATGCGGAACCAGTGTCGCCCCCTTGGATATACCGCTTTCTTCTAGCGGGTCTGCTTCTGTCCAGCAGGGACGGAGGTATCCGCCGCCGGCAAAGACGGTCTGACCGATGGCTTTCTCGTTATTTTCAAGACTGGAGACAAGCCTGCCAAGGCTTTTCCTATTGGTTTTGACAAAGTCGGCAAAACGATTGAGCTGAAACTGTCCCAAGTATTTCCTCAGGCCCAGCCGGGACAAGAAGTGAAATTCACTGCGGCCGTTTGCGAATATGCTCTGGATAAGGAGGGCAAGCGCTGCTTAGGCCCTGAGTCTCAGCAGCTTTCGGCTTCAGCTGTTATACCTGAGCCTGCCGGCACTAAGGAAATATCCGGTGTGTGCCGCTATATTTGCGTGCCTACAACATATTCTTCTGAGGGAGGCCAGATCAGCCGCAGCGCGATGATCCGCAAGCGTCAGGCACATATAAAGAATAATATTAAAGACAGGCAAAATAAATTAGCCGAGCTGAATAAAATCCGCAATCCTGATGAACGTTACAAATACCAAATTGCCCAATGCCAGCGCGCAATAGAACGCGATAGGAAGACGCTTCGTAATTATGACGATCCCGACTGGGTAAATTTTCGTTGCGGCAGTGTATTGCATATCGACTGGTCAGCATCTCACAAAGAGGCTTACAAAAGCAGTACCAGCGGCATTGGTTTCAAGCGGGTAGAAATGGAAGGAGGTTCGATAATAGGTATTAGACTTAAAAGTCATGGTTACTTCGAGAACACCAATCCCGGAGCAAGCGGACGCTGCTTCACGGGAGTTAATCGAAAAGGCGAGCGGCTGTCGGCTCAGATTCCCATAAATGGGGGAAAGGGCTCTTTATCTATAGGTGGCAAGGAGTATGAAATATTCAGCTATGATCAGGCTACATACGATAAATATAAGGAACTGACGCGCTGAAAATGCTAGCGTCAAACGTAGTTTCGGCGCAAATTCGCGTCTAAACTGGGGGAGAAGCTATAATATTTGTTGCTTCTTTCCGCAGCGCATTTCATTAGTTTTAACTGTGCGCAGCGCTAATAAAAAAGGGCGATTCCCGGCTTTTGAGAAGTGTGTAAAACTATCGAGCAAAGGAGCTGTATATCTATGAGCGATATTTTAGTTGCTTATTTTTCCGCCACCGGAGTGACCAGAAGGGCGGCCCAGACGTTATCCGAGGCTATAGGGGCCGATATTTACGAGATCAAGCCCGCCGTTCCTTATACGCAGGCCGATCTCAACTGGCAGGACCAGCACTCGCGCAGCACTATCGAAATGCGCGATAAGTCCTCGCGTCCCGCTTTGGCCGACAAAAACGCCCCTATCCAAGGGCATAAAGTCATCTTCCTGGGCTTCCCGATCTGGTGGTATGTGGCGCCTACCATTATCAATACCTTCCTGGAAGCCTATAACTTTTCGGGCAAGACCATCGTCCTCTTCGCCACCTCCGGCGGCAGTGGCTTTGGCCAGACTGTGGCCGGGCTTGAAAACAGCGTAGCCGATTCCGCTAGAATAATCCCCGGCAAATTGCTGAACGGCAATCCCCGGCCCGCAGGCCTGCGCGAATGGGTGGATCGTCTGGGTATTTAATGCAAAACTAATAACGGGTGCGCTCCGCAATTCCCAAAAAGCGGCGCATGCCGTTTTCATTCAGCCCGTCCGGATTGCCCTGAATGAGCGGATGCTCAATACCCACCGCCTGATATTCCGCTCCCACCAGGCCGCGGCGGTCGGGGGCGGCTGTGCCGTCGTAGCGGTAGGCACCGTAATCCATAGTGCCCGTAGCGGCATTGTAAGAGTGAGCCATTTCGTGAAAGAGGCCCACCAGAGGAGGGCGCTCCGCCCAATCTACGTTTTTGCGGTCGATCTTCATTCCCGCGCGGTTGTAGGCGATAGTCGAAGATGTCCCGGGCCCCGGCGTTTTGTCATCTCTTAAATGGCCATCTTTGCTGGAATTGCAGCTGTTGCCGTTGTTGGCGGTCTCTTTGATGGTCACGCTGTACCCGGTTTTGGCGATTTCGCCGAGCATTTTCTGCCCTAAGCCGATCTGCTGCAGGGTATCCAGATCGCTCTGTACCCGCGCCTTAAATGCTGCGCTGCCCGCAATGGAGAAGTTCTCCGGCAGGCTGCTGGGGGAGGAAATTAAGTGTTCGCCGGCTTGGGAACCGCTCCAAGCAGTGTCCGCTGACTGATAGGCTTTGTCTGCTCCCTGGGGGGCGCTGACGCTGTTCTGCCCGTAACCGTCTACAATGAGCGCGGCCCGCTGCGCCGAAGTTATCGTGTCGTTGCCCTGGCCGCCGAAGAGCATCCCCAAAGCGCCGCTGTTGGCGATGGTATCGTCTCCGCGCCCGCCGTCTAGGTAATTGCGCCCGCTGCCCGCATATATATTATCATCGCCGCCCAGGCCATAAATGACGTTGTTGCCCTCACCGCCGTCGATATAATCCCCGGAGTTGCTGCCCTCGATGTAATCGTGGCCTTCACCGCCCAGCAGAATGCCTCCGGCTAAAGCGGAGCTGGAACCGCGATCTCCTGGCGTCTGGTCTAAGGTGAGGTCTAAGCCGCTGGAGATAATGGCATCGTCGCCCGCCTGGCCTTTTATGGTATTGCGCCCGTAACTGTCGATGATAAAATCGTTGCCCGCGCCGCCGACTATATAATCGTCGCCCTGGCCTCCAGTTAGGAAAAGCCTGGCCGTGACGCTTTCGTCAGCTATGATGGTATCATTGCCTTTGCCGCCGTCGATGATCAGCTGGGCGGACTGCTCAGCGCTCAAAGACTGAGTCTCGCCGTTGATGCTGACGTCTAAACCGCCGTCCTTCCTCTGAGAAATGTTTATTTGGTCATCACCGTCGGAACCTTTGAGAACCAGGATTTTATCGGTTTTGCCATACTGCCCCACTATGCGCTTGGCTAACATGGCGGTGTCCTCAGCTTCTGGTGTCTGGGGCTGGCCGCCTAAGGAGACGCTGTCGCCGCTAGCTTCTGCCGCTGACTCTTGCGAAACGTCCGGCGGGATGGGAGAAGAAGCGGGAACGGGTAAGCTGCTGGCGCTGATACTGTGCGTAAGGCTGTTGACTGCAATATCCATAGCAGTAAATTATAACATATTAGCTGGGCGTTTGTTAGAGTATAAATGTACTTTTGCGATCATATTATGCGTGCCTATTTTGCGGTTATGTTTTGCGCTTTTTGTGACGCGCGTTCTGGGAAGCGTTTTTTGTAAAACGCCCCAACAAGGGATAAACCGGAAAAACACAAAACGAGCCTAAGCGCGTTTAGGCTGCAGAGTAGCTGCTGGCGTCTTACGGGCCAGTTTGTGCGAGGGCGTTCTGTGTGGCGTAGAAAGTTTGCGTACAGCATAGCATATAAAATAATTATAATTGTGTGTAAGATATTACTTTAATATCTTTGGGCCTTAATTAAGCGGCGGGCTCCTTAATTGAATGGCATGGGCTGGGGAAGAATAGGAAGAATAGTTAAGAAAATTAATTAAGAAAATTAGTTAGGAAGAATAATTAGCTGGGGAAGATTAGTTATGAAAATTACTATGCTGGGAACCGGCAACGCGCTGGTGACGGAGTGCTATAACACTTGTTTCGTCTTAGAAGATGACGGGCGTTATTTTATGGTCGATGGCGGCGGAGGCAATGGCGTGCTGCGCCAGCTGAAGAGCGCCGGACTCCGCTGGCAGGATATGCGCCATATTTTCGTGACCCATAAACATCTGGACCATCTGCTGGGCATTCTGTGGATGGTGCGCATGATTTGCCAGTACATGCACGGTGGCAAGTATAATGGAGAAGCTTACATCTACGCTCACGATGAAGTTATAGGCCTGCTGCGCGGTATGGCTCAGCAGCTCTTGCCCGCTAAGATAACGCGTTTTCTCGGTGAGCGCCTGCGCCTTATCGAAGTTCATGATGGAGAACAGCGCGAAATCAATGGTTTCCCCTTGACGTTTTTCGATATCCACTCTACCAAAGCCAAACAGTTCGGTTTCGCGCTCGGCCTGGGCGGAGAGGAAACCCTGACCTGCTGCGGCGATGAACCCTATGCCGAAAGCGAGAAACCCTATGCCGCAGGCAGCAAATGGCTGCTGCACGAAGCTTTTTGCCTGCATTCCCAAGCCGATATTTTTTCGCCTTATGAAAAGCATCATTCTACGGTCAAAGATGCCTGTGAGCTGGCGGAGCGCCTGGGAGTGAAGAATCTGCTTCTGTACCATACCGAAGACGCCAATTTATCCAACCGCAAAGCGCTGTACAGCGCAGAAGGCCAGCGCTATTACCAGGGCAATTTATATATTCCCGACGATTTGGAGACCCTGGAACTATAACAGGCCCGGACGCGGGCTTAACTGTGCTATAATTGTATATAGATAAATGTATTTAGGGCTGTTAAGCCGTATGTTACGGCATTGGTCTTAGTGTTAGCTTAGGATTAGCTTAGTATTAGGAGAGAACTTATGGGAGTTGTTAGCAGCAGTTTTAAAGAGACCGCAGCCGCCATGCTGAACACAGAGGCTGCAGCCCGAGAAAAACAGAGAAATGCCACGATCGTCAAAGCTAGTGCTATAGGTATTGCCGCCAATGTGCTTTTGGCAGCGTTTAAGGCTGCTGTCGGCTTGGCCGCCAATTCGATCGCCATCGTGATGGACGCGGTGAACAACCTCTCCGACGCGGCCAGTTCTATTATCACTATAGCCGGAACAAAACTGGCCAGCAAAAGAGCAGACAAAAAGCATCCCTTTGGCTATGGCAGAATTGAGTATCTAAGCGCTATGGTTATCTCGCTGCTGGTGCTGTATGCGGGGGTGACTGCTTTCATAGAATCGGTAAAGGTGATCATGAAGCCCGCAGTGCCCGAGTATTCGGCGGTAACTTTAAGCATAGTCGCCGTCGCCGTCGTGGTTAAAATACTATTGGGCCGCTATTCGGTTAAAGTGGGCGAAAGCGTCAACTCTGACGCGTTGGTCAATTCGGGAGAAGATGCCAAGCTCGATGCGGTTATTTCAGCGGCAACGCTCGTGGCGGCGGTTATCTATATTCAATTCCACATAGCCCTGGAGGCTTGGCTGGGCGCTCTGATCGCTTTGGTGATCGTCAAAGCGGGCTTGGAAATGCTCGGCGATACCCTTTCTCAGGTCTTAGGCGAAAATGCCGATAATGAGCTGTCCAAAAAAATTAAAGAGACGTTAACGAGTCACGAGGAAGTGCAGGGAGCTTACGATTTAATCCTGCACAATTACGGCCCAGATACTTTTAACGGTTCCGTGCATATTGAAGTTTACGATACGCTGACAGCGGATCAAATCGATAAGCTGACCAGGCAGCTCGCGGGCGAGGTCTATCATGCTCACAATGTGGTGCTGACCGCTATCGGTATTTATTCCATTAATACCAGCAATCAAGAAGTGCTAAACGCCCGCGAAAAGCTGAACGGAATCATCGCTTCCAATCCTTATATTCTGCATACGCATGGTTTTTATTTTAATCCTGACGAAAAGAGTATGCGCTTTGACTTGGTGATTAGCTTTGATGCCCCCGACAGCCATCAGGTTTTCCGCGAAGTTCTCGAGTCCGTGCAGAAAGAATATCCCGATTATACTATACAGGCGAATATCGACATGGACTTCGGTGAAGAGGCTAATTCTTAGCCTGCAGCCTATCTTATAGTTTACAGCTTATAGCCTATTTGCAAAAGGAACCTTGACGTTATGGACAAATAACGCTCGTTTGAAGCGCTTTAAACACTTTATAAATATATAGAGATATAAGAGGAGCGATACACCATGAAAGTTTTAATAATTAACGGAAGTCCCAGAAAAGATGGAAATACATCTATAGCTCTGAACGAAATGGTTAAGGTCTTTGCCGCCGAGGAAATCGAAACCGAGGTGGTGCGCGTTGGCAGTATGGACGTGCGCGGCTGTATCGCCTGCGGGACCTGCCATACCAAGGGAAAATGCGTGTTCGACGACATCGTCAACGAGCTGGCCCCCAAGTTCGCTGAAGCTGACGGTTTAGTCGTAGCCTCTCCAGTTTACTACGCTTCGGCCAACGCTACGCTGATCGCCTGTTTAGATAGGCTGTTCTTTAGCACTTCATTTGACAAGACTATGAAAGTCGGGGCTAGCGTGGCGGTTTGCCGCCGGGGAGGCTGTTCGGCCACCTTCGATGAGCTGAACAAGTATTTTACCATCAGCAATATGCCCGTAGCTTCCAGTCAGTATTGGAACAGCGTGCATGGCCTGGAACCGGGCGATGCGGTCAAGGATTTGGAAGGCCTGCAGACTATGCGCACTTTGGCGCGGAATATGACCTTCCTCATGAAGAGCATCGCCCTGGGCAAAGAAAAATACGGGCTGCCGGAAAAAGAAGCCTGGCAGGCCACGCACTTTATCCGCTAAACTCCCGTTCGCAGTGGCTTGTTCGCTGTTGATGTATAGCTTATCTTAGACGGAGGCGTGGGCGCATAATGAAAGGGAAAGCATGGTTAATGGCCGCAGCGTTTTTGGCGGCAGCATGTTGGGGAGGATACAGCAGTTTTCGGGCTGCCACTGCCGCAGCCCAGGACGATATTAGCGCTGCACCGCAGAACAATTATATTGCGGCCGCCCAGCTTTCTCCCACCTGGGTGTCTAAACTGCCGCAGGCTAAAGAGGCCACGCAGATGCTGATCGTAGCCGCGCACGAAAAAAACACAGCCTGGGTCTCCATGCACGAGAAAGATAACGGCGGAGTCTGGAAGATGATCATGACCACGCCGGGATTTATCGGCAGGGCGGGGCTGGGCAAAACCAAAGAGGGCGACGGCAAAACGCCAGTTGGCACCTATCGCTTTAACCGGGCCTTTGGCATTGCCGCCGATCCCGGCTGCGCTATTCCCTACTATAGGGCCGATGAATTTACCTATTGGTCCGGCGATCAGCGCCCAGGTATGCGCTATAATAAACTGGTCAGCATTAAAGACTATCCCGATCTCAATGTGCAGGCCAGCGAGCATATTGTGGACTACACATTCCAGTATCAGTACTGCCTGAATATCGGCTACAACGAGAAGGGTACGCCTGGCCGGGGATCGGCTATTTTCCTGCACTGCTTCGGCGACCGCAAGCCCTTTACTGGAGGCTGCGTAGCTATCCCCCAGGAAAAAATGCGTTTTGTCATGCAGCATGTCGATCCTTCCTGTCTGGTAGTGATCGATACTCTGAAAAATCTGGGCGGCAGCTTTTAGAGAAGCTTTTAGAGCGGTTTGGGAAAAGCTTAGGTAAATCTTTAGTACAGTGTTTTGATTAGGAGTTATTGATTATGGCCTGTTATGCAGAACGGAGGCGGCGCTTAATCGCGCAGCTGTCCGATCTTCCCGTCATTTTAGCGAACGGCTGGGAGCGTTTGCGCAATCCTTCCAATACTTTTAATTTTCGCGGCGAGAGCCATGTGATCTATTTGGCGGGACAGCTTCCCCCCGGTGCTTTTTTGACTTTGCACAATGGCGAAGTCCGCATCTATTTGGAGCCGGTCAGCGTTGAAGACGCGGTTTGGTCCGGCCCCGGGGAATCCTGGTCGGTTTTAGCCAATCTTCACGAGGCGAGTCTTCATCCCCTCAGCGAACTGAGCGAATATATCGCGGCTGTAGGCGCGGAAAAATGGGCTTCTCTGCCGGTGCAGGACCCGCGGGCGCAGAATTATCTCTGCCAGCTGTTAAAGAGAACTCCCGACTGCCACGGCGACGAGCGGGATCGGCGTTTAGCTGAAGCCCTGGTGGAATGCCGCCTGATCAACGATAATTTTTCTATCGGAGAACTGCGCAGCGCCGGATATCTATCGGTAGAAGCTCATTTGGCGGGTATGCGGGCGATAAGAGCCGGAAAAGACGAATGTGACGTGCTGGCGGCTATGATGCGGGTTCTCAACCGCGCCGGAGCTTCCGTTTCCTTCGCCCCCATCATCACCATGTCGGGCGAGCGCCTGCATCAGCCCCATGTGGGCGGCACTCTGCAGGACGGCGCGCTGCTGCTCATCGACTTTGGCGCGGAAAACGCGGCTGGCTGGGCCGGGGATATTACCAACACCTGGCCGGTGGCCGGAAAATTTACCAGGGAGCAGCGGGCTGTGTTTGATATCGTCACCAAGGCCTATCACGAATGTGTGGCTATGCTGAAACCGGGGGTACGCTATTTGGATGTGCACATGCGCGCCGCCGAAATCCTGACCGCAGGCTTAATGGATCTGGGCATCCTGCGGGGCACGGTCAGCGAGCTGATTGAGCGCGATGCGCACGCCTTCTTCTTCCCGCACGGGATCGGCCACCTGATGGGGCTGGACGTGCACGACATGGAAGATTTGGGCGATATAGCGGGCTATCAAAAGGGCAGAGCGCGTTCTAAGCGCTTTGGCCTGAACTGCCTGCGCCTGGACCGCGATCTGCGGGAAGGCATGGTGCTGACCATAGAACCGGGCCTGTACTTTATCCCCGAACTGCTCGACGATCCTCAAATCCGTAGCAGTTACAGCGACTGCATCGACTGGGAAAAAGTGGAGCTGTATCGCGGAGTGCGGGGCATCCGCTTTGAGCGCGATCACCTGATCACCGCTGGCGGCAGTGAATGCCTGACCCCGGGCCTGCCCGCCGACGCGGCGGAAATTGAAGCGCTCATGGCTCAGCGCTGAGCAGCTGCCGACATTTACGCATAGTTGTGTATAAAAGAGTCGGTAAGCTGAGCGCGGGCACGAAGGCAGCATAACAAAAGCGAACATTGGCGTTATGACCGTAAACAAATATTTGCAATATCATCGATGATTGACTTTAATTTTAACTATAATTGAGTGATATTGCGCTGAAAGGTAGCTAGAATGGCTGAACGTCCTAAAAAAGAACTGGTTTTGCGCGAGTATATGATTCCCCAGGGCGGTGTGCCCAGCGGCAAATACGTTACCCGCAAATATAACTTAGCCGGACATCCTTTTGTGGTGTTCTGTTCCAATGAGAACTGCTCCCATTTCATCGACGGGGAAATGGCCCTGCCGCACTGGTCGGAAGACTGCCCGGAAAAGTTGGGCGTGCTGCGCTGCCCCGAATGCGGCGCCCCGGTGGTGCGCCCTCACACCGCTGATGAGTGCCGCGGCGGGCTGCAGTAAGAATTTATGGAAAGCGAGCGATAATTCACCATGGGTAAAGCAGCTATTATCGGCGGTGGTCCCGGCGGCTATATGGCGGCCATACGCGCGGCCCAGCTGGGGCTGGAGCCGGTCTTATTTGAAAAAGAAGCGAAATTGGGGGGAACCTGCCTGCATCGCGGCTGTATCCCCACTAAAGCGCTGGTGGAAGCGGCGAACCGCTGGCATGAATTGAGCGCGGCTGCCGAGTTCGGCCTGAACATTCCCGAGGGTGCTGCAATCGCTTGGGATAAAGTCCAGAGCCGCAAAGACGCCATCGTCAGGCGCATGAGCCAGGGCCTGGATGGCTTAATGAAGGCTCAGTGCGTTAAGGTGGAGCATGGAACGGCCACTCTGGCGGGTTCGCATACCGTGAGCTGCGGCGGTCAGGAGTGGGAATTCGACCATATAATTTTAGCCGCTGGCTCCGAAGTGGCTGTGCCCAAAGTGTTCCCTGTGGACGGGGAGCGGGTGCTGACCTCCGATCACCTGCTGGCCTATCCGCGCATCCCTCAGAGTCTGCTGGTGGTGGGTGCCGGGGCGGTAGGTATGGAATTTGCCGCTCTCTTCGCCCGTTTGGGCAGTCAGGTGACGGTCATCGAAGCTCTGGAGCGCATCCTGCCCCTTGAAGATGAAGAGGTTTCCGCAGAAGTGAAGCGCTTAGCGCGGAAAATCGGGCTGAAGATTATTACCGGCGCTGCTATCGAGCAGGTGCAGGTCAGCGCTAAGGCGGTCGCCGTGTCCGGCCCAGGCTTGCCGGACAATCTCCAGGCCGAAATCATGCTGGTGGCGGTGGGCCGCCGCGCCAATTTAGCCGCTTTGGGAGCTGAGCAGCTGGGGATCGCGGTGGAGCGCGGGCGTATCTGCGTCGACGAATATATGCGCACTTCTATTCCTCATATTTACGCTATCGGCGATCTGGTGCCCACCCCGCAGCTGGCCCACGTCGCTTCTGCCGAAGGCATATTGGCAGCGGAGCATATCGCCGGCTTAAATCCACAGCCTCTCAATTACGAGGCCTGTCCCGGGGCTACCTATTGCTGGCCGGAAGTGGCCAGCGTGGGGCTAAGCGAAGCTAAGGCCAAGGAGCGCGGTTTGAGCGTGCGGCTCGGCAAATTCCCTCTGGCCGCTTTGGGTAAGGCCAATATCATCGGGGCCACGGAAGGCTTTGTGAAAATTGTAGCCGACAGCGCTTCCCATAAAGTTTTGGGCGTGCACATGGTGGGCGCTCACGTTACCGATATGGTGGCCGAAGCGGTTGTGGCTGTGCGCAATGGCCTAACGTTAGAGCAGCTGGCTCATGCCGTGCACCCTCATCCCACGCTGTCCGAGGCGATGATGGAGGCCGCGCACAGCGCTTTAGGGCAGCCCTTGAGCTATGTGCCGCCGGCGCCGCGGCGGGCGCGGAATTAGCTAGTAAGCTGATCACTGTAAGCCAAGGAAGCGCCGATTGGTGGTAATGTATTGCTGAGAGTTGCCTAGAGGCGTGGGAGGGAAACACCGAATTACTCCGTGTTTCCCTAAAGCGATTAGAGAGCGGGGAGAACTGGTGCCAAGCGAGCGGGTTGTTGTAGATTGCGCATTTCAGCAAATAAGCGCTGATGAGATAAAAGAGATTCCCCAGCCGGATTCTCCGGAATGGAAACAAAACTTAAAGCGTCCGGCCTGGCTGCGCACCAGCCTGCGCACGGATCGCACTTATGGCCAAGTGGCTTCTATTCTGCGCCAGGGCGGTCTGTGCACGGTGTGCCGCGAAGCCCAGTGCCCGAACCGCCAGGAATGTTGGAGCGAAGGCACGGCGACCTTTATGATCTTGGGCAAGACCTGCACGCGCTCTTGCCGCTACTGCGCTGTCAGCCACGGCGGTTTTGATGAGCTGCGCCCCGACGAGCCTGAAGAGGTCGCCCGCGCTGTTGAGGCTATGCAGCTGCGCTTTGCTGTGGTCACTTCGGTGACCCGCGACGATTTGCCCGACGGCGGCGCTGGGCATTTTGCCCGGACCGTTCAGGCCATTAAGCGGCGCTGTCCCGGGGTAGGAGTCGAGGTGTTGATCCCCGATTTCGCGGGAAATGCGGCGGCGTTAGAGCAGGTCTTGGCTGCGGGGCCAAAGGTGCTCAATCACAATATGGAAACGGTGGAGCGCCTCTTCCCTCGCTTGCGCCCGCAGGGAGATTATCGGCGCAGTCTGCAGCTGCTGGGGCGCGTTCAGGCCTGGCGGCAGGAAAAAGCGGATTCGGGGCTGCTACTGAAATCGGGGCTGATGGTGGGCTTGAGCGAAACCCGGGAAGAGCTGCTGCGGGTGATGGACGATCTGCGCGAACAGGGCGTAGATATTTTGACCTTGGGCCAGTATCTGCGCCCTTCGCTGCAGCAGGTCCCGGTGATGCGCTATTGGTCGCCTGATGAATACGAGGATTTGCGCCAGGAAGGGCTGAAACGCGGGTTTAAGGCGGTGGAGGCGGGCACCTTTGTGCGCTCCTCTTACCATGCGGCGAAGTACGGGTAGCCGCTTTCGCGTGGCGCTTCCTATCTCCCCTAAAGTATCTGTGGTATGGGATTCACGAGGATAGATAATGAACGTTAAAAATAATATTATGCTGGGATTATTGGCTCTGGGCTTTAGTCTGAGCGTTAGCGGCGCTTTGGCTCAGCCCGCGGCTCAGCCTTTAATAGCCGATGCCGCCTCTGCCGGAGCGCAGAAACCGGCGGTAACTGTCGGCGCGGATGGAGTCAAACTGTCCGGCGATTCTTCGGGTTTTGTGCTGCTGAGCGAAGCGGTTCCCGACGCCATTCTCGAGATTCGTTACTATTCTACTTACAACTTTGTTGGCGAGCGCATCGACGGCTATGAGGAGCCTTTGGCGTTTCTGACCAAAGAAGCGGCAGCGGCCCTGAAGAAAGCCAGCGATGAGCTGGTGAGCAAGGGCTATCGCCTGAAAATCTACGACGCTTACCGCCCTCAGAAAGCCGTGACCCATTTTATGAAGTGGGCGCTGGATGCGCAAGATGTGCGCATGAAGAAGTATTTTTATCCCGAACTGGATAAAAAAGTGCTCTTTCCGCAGGGGTATATCGCCGAACATTCCGGCCACAGCCGGGGGAGTACGGTGGATTTGACCTTATTCGATATGAGGACGGAAAAAGAAGTGGATATGGGGGGCACTTTCGATTACTTTGGGAAGCTGAGCCACCCCGATTATACGAAAATTACCAAAGAGCAGTACGCCAACCGTATGCTGCTCCGCAAGGTCATGCTGAAGCATGGCTTTAAGCCGCTGGCGGAGGAATGGTGGCATTTCACCCTGAAAAATGAGCCATATCCCGACACTTACTTTACTTTCTCCGTCAACAGCGCTTCTTTGCGCAAGTCCTGCGGCTGTTCTGCCGCTCAGTTCTGCGAAAAGCGCCTTTGAGCGCTTCTGTTCAGTACCGCGAAAAGTGACTTTGAACTGTGCCGGCGCGGAAGCCGAGGCGAGCGCTAATTCAGCTGGGCAGCGCTAACTAAACGACGTGAGGAGATTTTGGCAAAATGGATAAAAGAAAACTTGGCAACATAGAAGTTTCGCCCATCGGCATGGGCTGCATGGGGTTTTCGCACGGTTACGGCGATATTCCCGAGGAGAGTTACAGCATCGCCGCTATTCGCCAAGCCTTTGATTTTGGCTGCACTTTCTACGACACCGCTGAATGTTATGGACCCAACCTTTTGCCTGAATACCGCGGGCACAATGAGCTTATTGTGGGACGGGCCCTGAAAGATGTCCGCCAAGAGACAGTTATCGCCACTAAGCTTCATATTCCCACAGAAGAAGCCAAAGAGTTTGGCGTTTACGCGACGCTAAAGCGCCATTTGGAGGAATCGCTGCGGCGGCTGCAGACCGATTACGCCGATTTGTATTATCTGCATCGGGTCAATCCCGAAGTGCCGGTGGAAGAAGTGGCCGAGGGCATGGGCCGCTTGATTGCCGATGGCCTGATTCGCGGCTGGGGCCTGTCGCAGGTTCCCGTGGAGATTATCCGCAGAGCCCATGAAATTACACCCGTTGCGGCAGTGCAGAATATTTATTCGCTGGTGGAGCGCGGCATCGAGGCTGATGTGATTCCTTACTGCCTGAAGAATAACATTGGGGTCGTGCCTTTCTCGCCTATCGCCAGCGGTTTTCTGTCCGGCAAAGTCACCGCGCAAACGGATTTCTCTCACAGCGATGACGTGCGCAAGTTTGTGCCGCAGCTGCGCCGGGAGAATCTGGTGGCTAATCAGCCCATCCTCGATCTGTTGGAGACGTATGCGGTGAATAAAAATGCCACCAAAGCGCAGATTTCTTTGGCTTGGATGCTGCATAAATACGAGAATGTTGTGCCTATTCCGGGATCGAAAAACCAGGAAAGAATCTTGGAAAATCTGGCCGCCTGGAATGTTGTGCTGACAGATACCGAGTTCGCGGCTCTGGAAAGCGCTTTGAACAGCATAGAGGTGCACGGTTACCGCGGCTACGATGAGACCGAAGGCAGCGGTATGAAGAATTGGGATCGCAGTAAAAAATAAAACTGCGGGGCGTCTTCGTAAGCTGTTGGGAGTAGAGGTTGGAAAAATTGACAGGCGATAATGATCTTGTTTATACGCGGCAAAGGCGCATCACTTACGCGGAGCTAGATTCTAGCTGCAAGCTGGGCATCGCTCAGGCCGCTTTGCTGATGCAGGATACCCTTACCGAGTGTTTCGGGCAGATGAAATGCGACGGTTTTACTTTTAAGCAGCTGGGGTATTTTTGGGTTTTAACCCGGTCGAAGGTGAAATTTTTCCAGCGCCCGGGCTGGGGAGAAATCATAGACACTATGTCCTTTCCCGTGCGGAATACCCGCACCAGAACGTATTTCAATACGGTATTAAAAGATTTGCAGGGCCATCCGCTGGCCTTCGCTTATCAGGAGTTTTGCGTGCTGGATCTGGAAAAACATCGGCCCGTGGCTTTGGCCGATACCCCTTACCCTAAGGAAGGCTTTCCCGAGGAGCTCTTCGCGCCCAGTTATGAAAAATTCACGGTTGCGGAAACTGAATATAAAGAGATTCAGGAGCAGACCGTCAGGTCGGGACATCTCGACATGTCCCACCATCTCAACAATATTGAGTGCCTGAAGTTTGCCCTCGATGCCTTTCCCGAAGAGTTTTTGTTAACCCATGAGGCCGAAGAACTGGAGCTGCACTACCCCGGAGAGAGCCGGGAAGGCCAGAAATTGAGGATTTTTCAGACCGAACAAGACGGGGCGAATTTTATTAAAATTAAGGAAAGCGAGCGCGATGTCTTCGAAATGAAGATTCGTTTTCGGGGATAATTTCGCAATGTGCCTGGGAACGTTTTGGGTACGGAGCGCTGAAGCAAGGTTTGCCGTTCGCTGAATATTTTTCAACATCCTAAATGAAAGTAGGTTTTAAACGCAAAACTCTTGAATTTTTGAAGTTTTGCGTTTAGGATTGCTGAGAAGCCTGACTGCATAGTTAGTGATTGGGTGATTGGGGAGGATTCGGCATGTATATAGCCCGCGAACAGCTGCTGGCCAAATTGGCGCGATACCGGCAAAAGGACATCGTGAAAATCATTACCGGCATCCGCCGCTGCGGCAAATCAGTGCTGCTGAACCATCTCTTTTATGATTATCTTATTGCCGATGGAGTTCCCCGGGATCACATCATCAGGATTTCCCTAGATATGAAAAAGTGGGAAGCCCTGCGCGAGAGCACCGAACTGTACCGATATGTGTCCGAGAATATCCGCGATGACGGTCTGTATTATATCTTCCTCGATGAAATTCAGCTGGTCGACGGTTTTGAAGAAGTTGTCAATTCGCTGAAAGCCGAGTTTAATACGGATGTTTACATCACTGGCTCTAATTCGAAATTATTGTCTCACGATATAAATACTGTTTTCCGGGGGCGCGGCCTGGAACTCAAAGTCTTTCCCTTCTCTTTCGCTGAGTATCTGGCCTATCTACGGATCGATAAAGCCGAGGCTTTCGATGAGTATATTCTCTTCGGCGGGATGCCGTACGCGGTGCAGGAGAGCGACGAACAGGGCAGGCGGGCCTATTTGGATATGCTGGTCAACACTGTCGTGACCCGCGACATGATCGATCGTTATCATATTCGCAATGAGGACTTGTTCAGATCCGTAATAGAAGTTCTTTGCTCGGCGATAGGCTCTTACATTTCGCCCGGCAAGATTGCCAATACGCTGAAAAGCAGCGGGTTTAAATCGGTAGATAATGAGACCGTGCAGCGCTATCTGGGATACATCTGCGACGCTTTTCTTTTCTATAAGGTGAACCGTTTCGATATTAAAGGTAAAGAATATTTAAAAACGCAGTTTAAGTATTACGCGGCGGATCTGGGACTGCGGAACGCGGCGATTCGCTATAAGCAGACGGAGATTACCCATATTATCGAAAATATCGTGTATTTGGAGCTGCTGCGCCGAGGCTATATCGTGGATATCGGCAAAAACCGCGAAAAGGAGATTGATTTTGTGGCGCGCAGCCTGAACGGCCGGCAGTATTATATACAGGTGGCTTATACGGTTAGGGAAGCTGAAACCCGCGAGAGGGAATTGTCGGCCTTCCGCCGCTTGGACGACGGATTTAAGAAAATTCTGCTGACTATGGACCGCAATCCGCTGACCAATTTGGAGCGCGGTTATCAGATGCTGCATCTGTTCGATTTTCTGCTCAACGAGAGGGCGTTGGAAGAGATATAATCTTTTGCCGTTCCAAAGCTGATGCCGCTTAAAAGCAAAATAACGCACCCAAACGGGTCTGCGTTATTTCTGCTTAACAATCCGCGGCTAGTCGATTGTTATGTTTTGAATATGATTGGTTCTCGCTATGGGGCACTGGCTGGATGCCTTGGCTATTTTATAGCACGGGAACCTTAACTGCGCAGCAAATAAATCTGAAGATATTTTGAACCCGAAAAGCCGAAACCCAAAAAGATATAGTGAATTGATATGTAAGTTCGTTCCAAAAATGTGCTGAGGTGTCTTTTTAGTCTGCAGCGGTGTCGTAACAGATTGCCGTTTCCCTCGAGAGCGTAATGTAAGCGCAGTGATGTCGGTCAAACATTGCTTGATTTAAACGCAAAACTCTTGATTATTTGAAGTTTTGCGTTTAGTGTTGAGGCGGTACGCTGCAGTCGGTGTGCTGACTGTGTGGAGGCGTTGTGCGCGTATATTGCTCCGAGGGAGCGCCGGCCGGAGCAGTTTCTGCTTTTTCGTGTAAAAACAGCTTATGTGTAATCTGCTTTTTCGTGTAAAATGCGCCCATACAGAACTTGCTTTTTCGTGAGCGCGGGTAATCAAGTAAAGAAAAATGCGCTGCCGGGGGCATCAGCTGTTCTTCTGTTCGCGCAGCGACAATCTCAGCCGCGCCAACCACATGGAGATAGATTTTCTCATTTCCGACGGCAGAAAGATTCATCCCGTGGAAGTAAAGTCTTCGGCTTACCGTCTGCATTCGTCTCTGGATAAGTTCAGACGCAGGCTCGCGTCTAAACTGGGGGAGAGCTATATTCTGTATCAGAAAGACTGACGGTTAAAGACGGTGTGGTACACCTGCCGCTGTATATGGCCATGTTTCTGCAGCGAGGTGTTGATGGCGGTTTGTGGAGATGAAACCCTGCGTCGGATATGGTTCGCTGCGTTTATCCATTTTGGCAGGATAGTTATCCGTTTCGGTTAAAAGAGGGCTGTTCTTTCTCCATCTCGGCTGCCCTGCTGATAATTCGGAAAATCAGTTACGGCGGTGGACGTTTTATCGGATGAAGAAAGAAAATTATTAATCGGTGAACGTGTTGTAAATGTCTGCCAGCAATGAAAAAATCTCGTCTGTAGGTAAAAATGCCAACGATACTGCCGCCCTGGTTTGGTCGGTGGCCGATGACCTTGTCGGAGCCTATAAACCGCATGAATACGGTCTGGTTATCCTGCCGATGACCGTCATAAAGCGTTTCCATGACTGTCTGCTGCCCACGCGTCAGGCCGTTCTCGATACATACAAGAAGGTCGAGAAACTGGCCGTGAAGGACGGCTTCCTGCGCAAAGCCTCCGGCTATCAGTTTTATAACACCAGCCCCTTCACATTTAAAACGCTGATTGCCGATCCAGAGAATATCACGGAGAACTTCCGGGCTTATCTGAACGGTTTTTCCGATAACGTGCAGGACATCCTGGCCCGCATGGATTTCGATTCCCAGATTAAGCACATGGACGAAGCGGGTCTGCTCTATCAGGTCATCACGGATTTTTGCGATGCCAGGGGGGACTTCTCGCCGGAGAAAATCGGCGCCGTCGATATGGGCTATGTCTTCGAGAACCTGGTCCGCCGCTTTTCCGAGTCTTACAACGAAGAGGCGGGAGCGCACTTCACCAGCCGGGACATCATCTATCTGATGAGCGACCTTCTGGTGGCCGGCGACGACGCTGCCTTTGCGGGCGGCGGTGTCTCCAAGACCGTCTATGACATGACGATGGGCACCTCGCAGATGCTGACCTGCATGGAAGAACGGCTGAAGCAGATGGACGCGGAGGCCGATGTTACCGTGTTCGGACAGGAGTTCAATCCGTTCACGTTCGGTATCGCCAAGGCCGATATGCTGATCCGCGGCGGCGACCCCAACAACATGCAGTTCGGAGACACGCTGTCCGACGATAAGTTCGGCGGCTATAAGTTCGATTACGTAATCTCCAATCCGCCTTTCGGCATTCCCTGGAACCGGGAAGCCAAAGAGGTCGAGGCCGAATACAAGAGGGGCAGCGCCGGCCGCTTCGTCTCCGGACTTCCCGCCAAGGGCGACGGACAGATGCTGTTCCTGCTGAACGGCGTCGCCAAACTGAAGGATGAAGGTCGGATGGCCATCATCCAGAACGGCTCTTCCCTGTTTACGGGCGACGCCGGTTCCGGTCAGTCGGAAATCAGACGGTATCTGATCGAGAACGACTGGCTGGACGCCATCGTGCAGCTGCCGGCCAACGCGTTCTACAATACCCCCATTACGACGTATATCTGGATCGTGGCGAAGAACAGGGAAGCGCGCCGCCGGGGCAGGGTGCAGCTCCTCGACGCCGGCGCCTGCGGCATGAGCCGCCGCAAGAATATCGGTTCCAAGAACACCGATATTTCCGAAGCCTGCCGCGCCCTGGCGGTTCAGGCCTACGGAGCGTTCAGAGACGGCACCTTTGAGGGAAGGGACGAGAACGGAGCCGTTATCGTGGTCAAGAGCAGGGTGATTGACGCCGTGGACTTCGGCTACAACAAGATTACGGTAGAGTCGCCCCTGACCGATGAAAACGGCAGTCCCGTTTTGAAGAAGGGCAAGCCGGCGGCGGATGCTTCCAAGCGGGATACCGAGAACGTGCCCCTGGCGGAGGATATTGACGCTTACTTCGAGCGGGAAGTCCTTCCGTATAATCCCCATGCCTGGATCGACAGGAAGAAGACCAAGGTGGGGTATGAGATTCCCTTCACCCGCACGTTCTACGAATACAAGCGGATTGAGCCGTCCGAGGTGATCGCCAAGCGCATTGCCGAGCACGAAAAGAGCCTGATGGCGAAACTGCGCGGCCTGTTCGGGGAGGTGTAAGCATGGCCGGGCTTAGACCTGCAGCGGAGATGAAGGATAGTGGGATTGAATGGGTTGGTAAGATTCCTTCAAATAAAGAAGTGGTGCGCAATAAGTACTATTTTCATTTAACAAAAGGAAAAATACCTTCATCCCAAAATTCTGAAGGAAAAGGTGTTCCGTACATAGGTGCTTCTGAACTTGATTCAAATTGTTGCCGTAACTATACAGAAGATGACACAGTTCCTGTTTGCAATAAAGATGATGTTTTGATTCTTTGGGATGGTGCTAGGGCGGGTCTTGTTGGAACAGGCAAGAATGGGGCCATTTCTTCTACAGTGGTAAAATGCGTATTTGCAAATAATGTTTATCCAAGCTTTGGATATTGGTATTTTAAAGGATTTGAGCATTATTTTGCTGAACAAGTACACGGAACCACGATTCCGCATATGAACACTCGTTATATAGAAGATATTGGCTTTATTAATTGGAGTATAAAAGAACAGCAAGCCATTGCCGCTTTTCTGGACGGGCGCTGTGCCAAAATAGATGAGCTTATCGCCGAGACTGCCGCCGGTATCGCGGAATATAAAGAACTGAAGCAGGCGGTGATTTTCGAAGCGGTGACGCAGGGGCTGGACAAGAACGTCCCGCTGAAGGACAGCGGTGTGGAGTGGATAGGGGATATTCCCGAAGGATGGATTGTAAAAAGATTTAAGTATGTTGCTACAGTCAATGCTAATTTAGTGTCACCTGAAGATTATTTGGATTATCGGCAGATTGCGCCTGATTGTATTGAAAAAGATTCTGGCCGTCTTATAAAAGAACGCACAGTTTCGGAGGCTGGTGTTGAGAGTTGGAATCAGTTGTTTCATAAAGGGCAATTGGTATATTCGAAGATTCGCCCGATTTTGAATAAAATTATAATTGCTCCATATGACGGGCTTTGTAGTGCGGATATGTATCCGTTGGATGTAATTGAAGATATAGCTTTTGTGCAGAAGGCAATGTTGTCGCGATATTTTGTTGAACAAGTTGGATTGATTACTCAAGACCGGGTAAAAATGCCTAAAATCAATAAAGAAGAATTAGCCAATATTTTAATGGCTATTCCGCCAAGAAATGAACAGATTCAAATTGTTGAATATCTTAATAGCCGTATGGCGGAAATAGATGAGGTAATTGATGAGAAGCAGACCCTCATCGACGACCTGAAAGCCTACAAGAAATCCCTCATCTACGAGGTCGTCACCGGAAAGCGCAGGGTGGGGTAATCCTCATGGCGGAAAACGAGAAACAATTCGAAGCCGATATCGAGTCTTACCTGATTTCCCCTGCCGGCGGTTTTGCGAAAGCCGATGATTCGGGGTACGATCCCGCCCCGGCTCTCGACATTCATACGCTGGTCGGCTTCGTAAAATCCACGCAGCCCCTGGTCTGGCAGCGTTTCGAGAGGCAGTGCGGCTCCGATCCGTACAGGAAATTCTACAAGTGCTTCGAGGATGCCGTGCAGACAGACGGTATGCTCTCCGTCCTGCGCCACGGCTTTAAGCATAGAGGCATGGAATTCAAGATCTGCTATTTCAAGCCCGAATCTACGCTGAATCAGGCGGCTGTGCAGCACTATAGCCGGAATGTCTGTCAGTGCATCAGGCAGTGGCATTATTCGGCGGCCAATCGCAATTCCGTGGATATGATGCTGGCGGTCAACGGCATCCCCGTAATTGCCCTTGAACTGAAGAACCAGCTGACCGGTCAGTCCGTCGATAACGCCAAACTGCAGTGGCAGTATGACCGGGACTGCCGCGAGCCGGCTTTCCGCTTCAATCACCGCGTGCTGGCCTTCCTGGCCGTGGACCTGTATGAAGCCTGGATGACCACGGAACTGAAGGGCGCCGGCACCTATTTCCTGCCCTTGAACCAGGGCTCCAACGGCCCCGGCAATGACGGCGGCGCCGGCAATCCGCAGGCGCAGGGTGAAGACTACGTTACTTCATATATCTGGAAGAATGTCCTGAATAAGGACAGCTTGCTGGATATCATTTGGAAGTTCATCAGTCTGGAAGTCAGGGAGGAAAAGAAGAAAGACGCCGACGGAGCGGAAAAGACCGTGACGAAGAAGCGGCTTATATTCCCTCGCTATCATCAGTTGGACGCGGTGCGGAAGCTGACAGCGGATGTCCGCGAGAACGGTACCGGCAGGAATTATCTGATTCAGCATTCCGCCGGCTCCGGCAAGTCCAACTCGATTGCCTGGACGGCCTACCGGCTGGCCTCGCTGCACGATGCTGCCGACGAGCCGGTTTTTACCTCCGTGGTCATCGTCACCGACCGCCGCAATCTGGACGCCCAGCTGCGGGAAACGGTCACGGGTTTCGAGCATAAGTCCGGTCTGGTCTGCGCGATTGACGACAAGAAATCCTCCAAAGACCTGCGGGACGCGCTGAACGCCGGCAAGCACATTATCGTCACTACGCTGCAGAAGTTCCCGGTTATCTATGAAGAAGTGGATGACGCCAAAGGCAAGCGTTTCGCCGTCATCGTCGACGAGGCTCATTCATCGCAGACGGGCACGTCGGCTATGAAACTGAAGGAGGCTTTGGCGGATACGTCCGATGCTCTGAAAGAGTATGCCGAACTGGAAGGCAAAGCCGAGGACGAGGTTGATGCGAATGACCGCCTTGTCCGCGAGATGATTTCCCACGGCCGGCATGAGAACCTGTCGTTCTTCGCCTTTACGGCCACGCCGAAAGCTCAGACTTTAGAGATGTTCGGAACCGAATACGAGGACGGTTCCTTCCATCCGTTCCATATCTATTCGATGCGTCAGGCGATCGAAGAGGGTTTCATTCTGGATGTGCTTCAGAACTATATGACGTACAAGACCTGCTTTCAGATCGCCAAGAACATTCCCGAGAATCCGGAAGTTCCGCAGTCGAAAGCGATGAAGATGATTAAACGCTTTGAAGAGCTTCATCCGTACAACATCCGGCAGAAGTCCGCGCTTATCGTGGAGACGTTTAGGGATGTTACGAAGCATAAGATTAAGGGGCAGGGAAAGATGATGGTGGTCACCTCGTCCCGTCTGGCCGCCGTGCGCTATTACCATGAAATCAAGCGTTATCTGGAGACCCGCGGATATCGCGATGTGGAAATTCTGGCTGCCTTCTCCGGCTCCATTAAGGACCCTGACGACCCTTCCGAAAGGGAATGGACGGAAAGCGGCATCAACGCGGACAGCCGGGGCCGTTCGGTCAGCGAGTCCCAGACGAAACAGGTGTTCCATGATGAAGGCAACATCCTGATTGTGGCTGAAAAGTATCAGACCGGATTCGACGAACCGCTGCTGCATACGATGATCGTCGACAAGAAACTCCGCGGCGTGAAGGCCGTGCAGACCTTGTCCCGTCTGAACAGGACGCATCCCGACAAGAGCGATACGCTGATTATCGACTTTGTAAATACAAAGGACGATATTCTGGCTGCGTTCCAGCCCTTCTATCAGGAAACGTCTCTTGCCGAAGAAATCAATACGGATTTGATTTATAAGACCCGGAAGATGCTGCGCGGGTTTAATATTTACGATGATGCCGACATCAAAGCGGTGACGGCGGTTTATTTCGACGAGAACAAGCGCAGGGCGAATAAGACGCAGGCTGCGATTACGAATGCCTTGCTGCCGGTGCAGAGGAAATACAACGATCTGAATCAGGAACAGAGGTATCAGTTCCGCAAGCTCTGCCGAACTTTTGTGAAATGGTATGGGTATGTCTCACAGATCGCCCGCATGTTCGACAAGGATTTGCATGACGAATACATATTCTGCTCGTATCTGGCCAAGATTGTTCCGCCTGATCCGTCGGTTCCGTTTGACTTGGGAAACAAAGTCAAGCTGGAATATTACAGTCTGGAGAAGACATTCGAAGGCTCTGTCATGCTGGTGAAGGAGACTGCCGGCGAGTACAGCGCCGCGAAAATGAAGAAGCCTGTGAAGATGACGGAAACATTGACACCGTTGGAACAGGTGATTCAGAAAATCAACGAGCAGTTCGTCGGGGATTTCACAGAAGGTGACAGGGTTGTGATTACGGCGCTCCATGAGAAACTGAAGAAAAACAGGAAGCTGCGGACGTCTGCGCAGACTGACGGCCGGCAGATGTTTGAGAACAATATCTTTCCGCAGCTGTTCGACGACGCGGCGCAGGAAGCGTATATGGAGAGTACCGAGACATATACCAAGCTGTTTGAAGACGCGGGCAGGTATCGCGCGGTCATGAGCGCGCTTGCTCACGCGATGTTCGACGAGCTGCGCTCAGTGGGCGCGTGAGTTCGGCAGGCTTTTGATATATACAGAAAGATTGAAATTTTTTACACAGGTATTGTATTGTTATTGCGCCAAAATAATTAAGCGGTGCTGCTGGGCGGAGAGGATGCCGATTAACGTGTAGTTGACCCTTCTCGCCGGCAGCTGAAGTTAAATGCGTATTTAACGTGTGCTGAACGTGCATTTAGCTCGGTTACGGAGGCGCTTATATGAGGAGAACAAGAAAAAGGACAAAACAAACAGAGTCTTTAACCGGGATTGAAGCTACGCGAGAGGGCAGGGCATACGATGCGGCCTGCAAGCAGGTTCTGGCGCAAAAAGCGGTTTTAGCCCGGATCATGCAAAGTTGTGTGGCGGAGTTCCGCGATCTTGATGTGGTCACCATCGCGAACAAGTGCATAGAGGGCACACCCTGCGTATCTCAGGTTCCACTGATGCCGGATGCGGCTGGAACCTTTATTCGCGGACATGGACAGGAGAGAGCTTCTCCCAGCGAAGGCAGCGTGTTTTTCGATATCTGCTTTGACGCGGTTGTGCCGGGCACTGCGGACACCGTGCAGCTGATTATCAATATCGAGGCGCAGTCCGATTATTATCCCGGCTATCCTCTGCTGAAACGGGGGATATATTACTGTGCGCGGCTCTTGTCGGCGCAGAAGGAAACCGTGTTTCGTAAATCGCATTACGAGAAGCTGCGCAAGGTATATTCAATTTGGATCTGCACGGATGTACCCAAAAAACGCCGCAATACCGTAACAAACTATCGGTTGGGTGAGCATAATGTTATTGGGCGGCTCTGTGAAAAGGCGGCGAATTATGATTTAATATCCGTAACGATGGTCTGCTTGGGCCGTGAAGGTGACGATAATTACAAAGGAATATTAAAGCTGCTCGGTACGCTGCTGGTCTCATCTGCGTCAGCAGAGGAGAAAAAGCGGATACTGCGTGATGAGTTTGGCATAGATGCGGAACAGGGCATAGATGAGGGGGTGTTGGAAATGTGCAATCTTAGTCGTGGTGTTGAAGCGCGGGGAATAAAAAAGGGGCGTCGTGAAGGATTAGCTGAAGGGCTAAGCAGGGGACGCCGCGAGGGGCTCCGTGAAGGGCGCCGCGAGGGGCTCCGTGAGGGACGAAGCGAGGGGCGCAATGAAGGTCGGCGCGAGGGCTTGCTGGATTCGCTGCGCAATTTGATGAATAACCTGCACCTAAACGCCGCCGATGCCATGAACGCTTTGGGAATCCCCGCCGAGGAACAGCAGCAATATATTGACCTGCTGGCTGGAACGTGATTTTCTGCGGCGGTTCGGTTTGAGATCCGCTGCGCTTTACTTAAAACGCTGCCCGATATGATTATCATCAGTCTCGGAAGATATTACCGGGACTGTTTTTTATAGAGAAAAGGCAAGCGCTTTGTGCTGAATCAGCCTGGCTGCACTAGGTAGGACATATTGTAAGAATCATTAACTTGCGATCAAAACGATAGTCGACTATTGATTTGATCGCAAGTTTGCGTTATTCTGTTCCCGGATAAGGAGATTCAAAAGATGGAGCTCTTTATCCGGTCGAGATCAAAAAAGGCGTCAGACCCGGTAAGCCTACAAAGAACTTCAAGGTGCTCGAAAAGTACAACATGCCGATCAAGCGCGGAACGGTAATTGATAATACAGATAAGATTCGCGCGTTAAATGACGATGCTTTCGTTTTTCCGGTTTCACTGCCGGGGCTGTAGCTGCTGCCCGCTTATAGGCTAAAAGCCCTTAAAAGCAAAATAACGCACCCGAACGGGTCTGCGTTATTTCTGCTTAACAATCTGCGGCTAGTCGATTGTTATGTTCTGAATGTGATTGGTTCTCGCTATGGGGCACTGGCTGGGTGCCTTGGCTATTTTATATCATACGAAGCTGATATGCGTTTATCTCAAATCTGAAGAAATTTTGAAGCCTAAAAAGCCGGTATCGTTTACTTGAGCATTAATACAAATCAGTTCACACAATCGCTGCGCACAGCTTCCCGCCGCGCTCAGAGGTCCCGTGAGATTGGGCCGAATTCGCGCGCTGCGGGAACTGTGCTGCGCTGTGCTTGAACGGCAGAAGTATATCGATGCGCTGTCCAAGTAAGCATTTAAAGAAGTACATACCAAAAATGTGCCGGGGAACATTTTTGGTGCGCAGCGCCGGTTAAAGTTTGGCCGTGCGCTGAATAATCTTCACCATCCTAAAGTGTAAGTATGACCTAAACGCAAAACTCTTGAAAATTTGAAGTTTTGCGTTTAGCATTTGGATATGCCGGTCAACACCGTTGTGACCCGCGACATGATCGATCGCTGTCGTATTCGCCATGAGGACTTATTCAGATCCGTAATAGCAGTTCTTTGCTCGGCGATAGGTTCTTACGTTTCGCCCGGCAAGATAGCCAATACTCTGAAAAGCAGCGGTTTCAAATCGGTGGACAACGAGACCGTGCAGCGTTATCTGGGCTACATCTGCGACGCTTTTCTTTTCTATAAGGTGAACCGCTTCGATATTAAGGGCAAAGAGTATTTAAAAACGCAATTTAAGTATTACGCGGCGGATCTGGGGCTGAGGAACGCGGCGATTCGGTACCGGCAGACGGAGATTACCCATATCATTGAAAATATCGTGTATTTGGAACTGCTGCGCCGCGGCTTTATCGTGGATATCGGCAAAAACCGCGAAAAGGAGATCGATTTCGCGGCGCGCAGCCTGAACGGCCGGCAGTATTATATATAGGCGGCTTATACGGTTAGGGATGATGAAACCCGCGAGAGGGAATTGTCGGCCTTCCGCCGCTTGGACGACGGGTTAAAGAAGAGTCTGCTGACCATGGATCGCAATCCGTTGCGCAATTTGGAGCGCGGCTGTCAGATGCTGCATTTGTTTGATTTTTTGCTCAACGAGAGAGCGTTGGAGGAAATATAATTTTTTGCCGTTATAAAGTATCTGCCGCTGTATATGGTTATGTTTCTGTAACGGCGTATTAACGTTGGTTTGAGACTATGAAACCTCGCGGCTGTGATCGGCGGAAAGATAGCTTGGGCTAGGCGTAGGAGCTTAAGTTAAATCGTCCGGAAGGGGATAAATAGAGAAGCATGCAGTTTGCTGATTATTTGCTTGAATATGGTTCAATTTAGTTAGAATATATGTCATATTTATTGAAGATAATTATATCGTTGCATTAAGATCGCATATCTGCTAAAATTACAGCCAAGTGCTGCCAGATACGGAAGCGGTTAGCCCTCGAACGTTTCTAACACGTGAAGGGGCTTTTGTGGACCCCTTCACTTAACGGCCCTTTAAGAGATGCCGGTTTTTCCTGCCTCTTAATGGGAGACTGGAGAGAGGAGGGCGTGGCTGATGGTTACATTAGAAGGACTTATTGCAGTGCTGAGTTTATGCTTGGGCTGTTTTAGTGTCGGCTATATGGTCGGACGTCATGATAACGGTTCACAAAATAAATAACCGCCCCCTAGCAAGTCGCGGTTATTTACTAACTCGATTTTAGGGCTAACCGTTTTCCGGCAGCACTTCCTTATCAATATAGCACTGAGCCGCCGGACTGTCAATTTGTATTATGCACATAGGAAGACGGGCGGCAGACATTATTATATACAGGTGGCTTATACGGCGCGGGAAAGCGCGGCTTTGGAGAGGGAGCTGTCGGCCTTCCGCCGTTTGGACGACGGGTTAGCTACGATTATATATCTCTGGAAGCGTCTTAGGCGTGAAGCGTTAGTTGTAAAACAGTTGCAGAAGCAGTAAGAAGAAGCTGTGAAGGTAGCTGAGAAGAAGTGAGAGAATCATGTATAGCAGGGCTAATAAGAAATTTTATAAGAAAGTGTGTGTATTTTATGCTGTTCAAATATGAGTTTATGGATGCTTGGTTGCAGCCTATCGCAGAGTTTACAGTGCAGCTTGATTCCAGTGCGAATACGGTATCATATCGTTTATATGATGAATCTATGGCGATTCATTCGTGTATCGAAATGGATGAATTAACAGCCAGTCGGTTAGAAAAGATTATTCAATCTATACCTGACGATGTATTTGCATCGGCATGGTTGGAATACCCGCCTGATGTAGAAGTGTTGGATGGTTATTGTCATCGTTTTACTATAGACAGAGATACGGATCATGTGCAACTTTGTGGTTCGAATATCAGCTATTGTTGTGGACGATACGATAAAGCACCAAATGCCGCTGCGTGTATTGCTGCGGTCGATGCAATGGCTGAGATATTGAAGCCAATAGGTGTTCCAGAAGGTTGCTTTTGGTTTGAAAAGTAAGTAATAGAAACAATTTAATACTGGAAGGTTCACGAGGTATGTCCTAAGATATCACAGCGGTAGCAGCTGTGAAGGAGGATTCAGCGCTTACACGTCGGCAAGCATAATGATTGTATAGCGACATCGGAATTGGTTTCCACGAGCGGTGAACGGGAATGATACAGGGGGAAATCCCTGGCGTTTCCGTTTTGTCGCTCTATTTTTGTGCCTGTTCGGAGCGGCTTACCTCCTTTGAGAAACTCAAAGGAGGTAAGCCGTGGATGGAAAGAAAGATTTTTGAAGGAGAAAATGATTTTGCTACGCTTTGACCTGATCTCTGAAGTGAAGGGATTGCGTCAAGTATGTTTTTTGCAAGCCCTTTTTGCATAAAATTGCAAAATATTTTTGCACAAAGT
>JAUNIO010000020.1 GCA_030535355.1 bacterium
CCTGCAGGGAAAGCATTGGATGATCGACACCAAGATCACGCCGTACTTCAAGTCCAAGCAATTGAACGAAATCAAGCCGACAGACATCCGCAAATGGCAGAACATTATGACCAGCTATCGGGATGAGAACGGCAAGCCTTACGCCGCTACCTACATTCGGACGGTCTACAACCAGCTGACAGCGATTTTCAATTACGCCGTAAAGTATTACGGGTTAAAAGAAAACCCATGTCACAAGGCAGGCGGTGTGGGAAAGAAAAAAGCGGAGGAAATGCAGTTTTGGACGAAGGAAGAATTCAACACCTTTATCGAAGCTGTAAAGGATGACGTGACCATTTATACCATCTTCATGACGCTGTACTATTCCGGCATTCGGGAAGGAGAACTGCTTGCACTGACCCCTGAGGACATTGACCTGGAAAAGAAAACGCTGACGGTCAACAAGAATTACCAGGTGGTCAGCAATCGGGAAATCATCACTTCTCCCAAAACACCCAAGAGCAATCGAGTGATTCCGATTCCTGATAAGCTGTGCGAATGTCTGGATCTGTACATGGGATTAAGTTATGGCCTGAAGCCTACGGATCGCCTTTTTCCATATAGGAAGGAATTCTTGTATAAAGCACTGAACAAGGGCTGCAAGAAATCCGGGGTGAAGAAGATCAGAATTCATGATATTCGTCACAGCCACGCTTCACTGCTGGTAGAATTGGGATTCTCCCCACTGTTGATCGCAGAACGCTTGGGCCACGAAAAGGTGCAGACAACCATGGACACCTACAGCCATCTGTATCCCAACAAGCAGGTGGAAGTCGCCAATCAACTCAACGGCCTGATCCCATAAACAGATTTTCTCATCAAGCATGGCTGGCTACAAAATTAAGGAGAATGTAGCCATTTTGTAGCCAGACCAAAACGCAAAATCCCGGAAACGCCGGTAAAATCAGCATTTCCGGGGCAAAAAGAACTAAGATTTCATTATTCCCACTCAATGGTCGCCACGGGTTTCTCGGAAATATCCCACAGCACGCGGTTGACGCCGGGGACGGTGGAGATGATACGATCACGGATGGTGCACAGTACAGAGAAGGGAATTTCCGGAACGGTAGCTGTAACTGCGTCCACTGTATTGACGGCGCGAATGATCACGGCCCAGCCCATATAGCGTTCGCCCTGACCGTTCACATACTTGATGCCAGTGGACTGGAAGTCCGGGATGGCACAGAAGTACTGCCAGGGGGTGTTGGGCAGCTTGCCGATTTCTTCCCGCACGATGGCATCCGATTCCCGCAGCGCTTCCAGACGATCTTGGGTGATGGCGCCCACGCAGCGCACGCCCAGGCCAGGGCCGGGGAAGGGCTGACGATACACCATGGTATCCGGCAATCCCAGGGCCTTCCCTACCACGCGCACTTCGTCCTTATACAGGAATTTGACCGGCTCCACCAGATCAAACTGCAAATCCTCCGGCAGGCCGCCCACATTATGATGGGCCTTAACGCCCTTGCTTTCCAGAATATCGGGATAAATGGTACCCTGCGCCAGGAACGCAATGCCTTCCTGCTTCCGGGCTTCCTCTTCAAACACGCGAATGAATTCCGCGCCGATGATCTTGCGTTTCTGTTCCGGATCAGCTACGCCGGCCAGCTTGTCCAGGAAACGATCCACCGCGTCCACATAAACCAGATTGGCGTTCAATTCATCCCGGAATACTTTGATCACCTGTTCCGGTTCACCCTTACGCAGCAGGCCATGGTTCACATGTACGCATACCAGGTTTTTGCCAATGGCACGGATGAGCAGCGCGGCCACAACGGAGGAATCCACGCCGCCGGACAGGGCCAAAAGCACCTTCTTATCTCCAACCTGAGCCTTGATCGCGGTCAGCTGTTCCTGAATGAAAGCCTGGGCCAATTCCGGCGTGGTGATGCGTTCCATGGTTTCGGGGCGTTTGTTGTTCTCCATTTTAGATTCCTCCCTGCATCATTGTTTCTTGGAAACGTCCTCATTATCGCACGAAAAATAAAGGGAAGCAACAAGTAATTTTTCTTTTTCTGCAATTTTTCATCATTTTTCCGCACTTTTTTATTTTCAAAAAAAATAATGTTCGGAATTTGAAAAAGTCTTCTATTTTCCGCCCAGATGTGATATACTTCATTTGTTTGGCCGTACATGGCGAACGGAACAACAAAGGAGGCTAAAAACATGAAAATCAGTGATTCTATTCTCTATACAGGCGTATTTGACGCCGATATCGATTTATTTGAGGGACAATATACCGTTCCCACCGGTGTTTCCTATAATTCCTATGTGATTCTGGATGAAAAGATCGCCTTGATGGATTCTGTGGACAGCCGGAAGACCGATGAATGGCTGAGCAATGTGGAAAAGGCGCTGAACGGCAAAACGCCGGATTATTTGGTGATCGCCCATCTGGAGCCGGATCACAGCGGCAGCATCCAGGCGGCCGCCAAAAAATATCCGGATATGAAACTGGTACTGAGCGCAAAAGCGCTCTCCATGCTGCCTCAGTTTGCGCCTGCCGCGCTGTCCGCCCGGGCGATCGCGGTAAAGGAAAATGATACGCTTCCTTTGGGAATCCACACGCTGCATTTTGCCATGGCTCCCATGGTACACTGGCCGGAAGTGATGGTATCCTACGAAGACAATGAAAAGGTGCTGTTCTCCGCCGATGCTTTCGGCACCTTCGGAAATCCGGAAAACGACAAATGGCTGCCCGAGGCCCGGCGGTATTATTTCAACATCGTGGGCAAATACGGTTCTCCCGTGCAGTCGCTGCTGAAAAAAGCCGCCGCGCTGGATATTCAAACCATCTGCCCCCTCCATGGCCCGGTGCTCAAGGAAAACCTGAGCTTCTATCTGGAAAAGTATCAAACCTGGAGCAGCTACGCCCCCGAAGAAAAGGGCGTTTTGGTTGCTTACGGTTCCCTGCACGGCAATACTGCCGGAGCTGCCAAATATACGGCGGAACTGCTTCGTGCTCAGGGCGTGGAAGTATTCCTGATCGATTTGGCCCGGGACGATATGGCCCTGGCGCTGGCGGAAGCCTTCAAATATGACAAGATGGTGCTGGCCTGCTCCACTTACGACGGCAATTTCTTCCCCAAGATGGAGGATTTCCTGCTGCATCTGAAGGCCAAAGCGTTCCAGAAGCGGAAGGTGGCCCTGATCGAAAATGGCTCCTGGGCCCCCATGGCCGCCAAGGGCATGAAAGCCTATCTGGAGCAAATGAAGGACATTACCGTTTGCGAGGGCACAGTGACGATTAAATCCACCGTCAGCGAAGCCAATAAAGCGCAGATGGCTGAACTGGTAAAGGAACTGCTGGCATAAGTTTGTTTTGTTCAGGCGATGAACGAATGCTTGTTCATCGCCTTTTCATTTTTCCGAGTGAGCCAATTTTCAGGAGATAACCATGCATTTTGTGGACGCGAAAGGGATTCTGACCGGCGGACGCGGGTATTATGGCATGAACATTTACCGCGGCTGCACCCATGGCTGCATCTACTGCGACAGCCGGAGCGTTTGCTATCAATTCACCCACGATTTTGAAGATATCGAGGTAAAGAAAAACGCGCCGGAATTGCTGGATGCCGCGCTGCGATCCAAACGGCAGCGCAAGCGGTACAGTTTTAGCTTAAGAGTTGCGAACCTCGCGGCTTCCGTGAGGTTCACAACCTAAAATATGGGGACGTAGCTCAGTGGGAGAGCGTTCGGTTCGCATCCGAGAGGTCGTGGGTTCGACCCCCATCGTCTCCACCATCGTCGGGACAATCCATTTTAGGATGGGTTGTCCCGATTTTCTATGCCGAACAGGATCGAAGGGGCTGTAATGTGCTGGGCTGCCCGTCCTGTATGCAGCAGTTTTGGAACGCAGTAAAGGTGACGTTGAAATCAATCTCAATGTTGTAATCACGTCCAACCCTGACGGCCTTGATGAGCTGAGAGACGATCATCTTTTTTGCTTCAAAGGAGCAGCTATCATAAAGATCAGCCCAACTAAGTAAACGGTCGTATTCTTTGCGGAGACTATCTGCGGATTCCAATAATGCGGTATATTCTTTTTCTGCCACAGATACTGATTCTTTGAGTTGCAGGATAGCTCCTTCTGTTTCCGAAACCAGAGAGTTCAGCAAGTCGATATTCAGAGTGCTTTGTCCCCGAATCACTTTCAAGGTTTCGCGCTTGTAATCTTCAAGCTCCTTCTCTTTCTCCGACAGTCCCTCTCTCGCTTGCTCGAACTTGATCCGCGCCAGCTCGATTTCTTTTTTATGCTGGTCTGCAAGAATTTCAGATTCTTTTGCTGCTGTGATCTGAGCGAATTTCATACGGATCGCCTTATCTACAATTCCGTCCAGCTTCGTAATCCCATAACCGGACTGCCCGTCGCATTCGCCAGGATGCCGGACATTATAGTGGCATTGATAGCGGATTCTCGGCTCATATTTCACCGTACCGTCCTCCCATACGACCCGCTTGCCGCTTGTTGTTAGTGTCAAGCGATTTCCGCAGTGTGCGCAATAAATGTTGCCAACAAGCAAGGATTTCCCTTTGCTGTTTAATGGAACCTCGCTGCGCGGCTGCGTCCTCTGCCTCATGATCTCCTGAGCTCGTGAGAAAGTTGCTGCATCTATGATCTTCAGTTCGTCAATGTACTCTGACTGGCTCTCTCCATTTTTTAGGATGCCAGTATATATAACGTTCTTAATGATGCGGTTTAAGCTGGTGTTTGGGAAGTTTCTCCCATCCCTATGTTTGATACCTTGTTCGTGTAAATACCGGCTGATACGAAGCGCGCCGTATCCTTCTGTGACATATTTCTGAAAGATGAGCCTGACAATTTCAGCTTCGTCCTCATCAATCTCCAAATCCAGAACAGTACGGTTTCTCTTGTTTACACGGCCTTTATCGACTGCACGGTAGCCAAAAGGCACCGTCCCTCCGGTATAGTGGCCCTCCTCTGTGAGCTGGCCCAGACGGGTCTTTGTGCGGATCGAGGTTTTCAGGCTTTCCCCGGAGGCTTGCCAATAGCGTATGTAGTTCATCAACTTATCGACGTGAGAATCGAATCGCTGCTGACCCTCCATCGCGCTCCATACTTCAATGCCGTTTCTGACGAACCACTCAACAACAAAGGGAGTTTCATCGTCACGGCGTCCAAGGCGGTCAAACATGAAAACCAGCAGGATGTCGAATTTTCCAAGAGCCGCTTCGCGCTGTATTTCCTGAATGGCATCACGATCTTTGGCCGATACCTTAAAGCCGGAAACACCCTTCTCAGAGAACTCACGAACGATTGTCCAGCCCTGCCTCGCAGCAAATTCCCGGCAATACTGTTTCTGCATGGGAATGTCGTCTTTCTCAACCTGGCCAAGTGAAGAAACCCTATAAAGGGCATACACACGGTCATGAAGAATGTTGGTGTTTGTTATTTCCATATACATACCTCTTTTCTTGTCGTTGATTGTCTGAAAGATGATGTATATGGCTCGCTTTTTCTGCCATATTCATTTGTCAAGGTGCAAGTACATCATCATTATCACATGGTGCGACTGCTTATGCAAACATGTCGCAGATCTATTTTGGCAAGGCAGGTGCAAGCAAAATACCCCTGATCGTATCAAGAATACTGTTTGAGTGGTTATCTGGCGCTTTGGAGAGGAAGTTCAGTTTGACGCTGCAATCATCAATGATGAGATGCTGTGAGTGTTTCTCTGCATCCTCATTCTCAGGTTTCGGGATTGGAATAATAGAACTTCTCATTATCATGTATCTCCTTAAAGCTGAACAGCCGCACCATGAAGCGCTGTCATACTGCTATATGATGCTCTGATGCGGCTGCCAGCATGTTTTAGTGGGGTGGATTTACTTCTTGCCGTATTTATCACATCCCCCGGCATGAGGCGTGATAACGCCCCAAGGACCGTTATAAGCCGCCTTTGGCAAGGCTGTCCCAATACCACGCTGCCGTTGCTTGTAAGGCTGACGAACAGCACCGTATTCCCCCTCAAGTCAGTGGGAGGCCGTAGCTGGAGTTGCGTTCGCCCGTGCTGTCATCGCGTCTGATGTTGCCTGGTGCATCAGGTGTAAGGCTGCGTAGATCGCTCGGACAGCCTGCCCGCCCCGTAGGAGGGGCAGGCTGTCGTCATGGCGGCGCACCTTAACTCGCTTGGCAGTTTTGCCGCACGGGGTCTGTGCTCATAACGGTGTATATGAAATTGTCAAGGTGCTGGTCGAGAAAAAGGTCCTCTCATATACCTAAAGAAAAATCGACCAAAAGTAAGGGCTCCTCAGAAAAATTCTTTTAGAATTTTTTTGAGGTTCGCAATTCCTCTCCTAATGCTTTCACCAACAGAGGCGCTACTGACATTCTCGCTTTCTGCAATCTCGCGCTTGCTTTTTTGAAGCACCACGTGAGCATACAGCCGTCTGCGCTGGATTTCCGGCAACGATGCTAACGCCGTTTCAAGCAGGTCCTCACGTTCTCTGCGTTCCATGGCCTCATCCGGCTGTTCCGGCTTGCAGACAACTTCTGCCTCAATTCCATCGCCACAGTCGAGCGAGTAAAAGGCTCTATTGTCTCGGATGTACTGCTTATAGTTGATCTGACGCCGCTTCTCATCCTCCAGAAACGAAGCAACCTCATCTGAAACCTCCAGAAACACGTCCGTACTGTAAAAGGGATAGTATTCCCGCAAATTGATTATCTTCATTGTTTACCTCCGATTTCGATTTTTGGCGTGGAGAATCGAAACCGGAGGGCGGCGATCTACACCGCTGTTGAATCGGTCGTAAACAATCGCCTAGGCAAATGAGCTCCTTTTTACTATCGCGCGAAAGAAAGGTGTGGCAGAACGCATAAAAAGAGAGCTGCAACTCACTTTCATGAGCGCAACTCATAACGCAAGGGCTGTTTCCAGTCCAATCTCTAAAGTATTCCTTTTGATTCTGGAATCTTCCGAAGAAGATTCTTCTACGGAGTCCTCCTTCTCATCATAGTGGTCATCTCCTTTTCGGAAATGATCTTCACATCACTTGGCATGATTTATATGGTGGTTTATATGATCTCAAGCGCACCATATAATATTATTGAGGTGATGCGTAATGAACAACTTGCTGGACTTGTTTGCATCAGCTCTGCGAAGCGCAAGAATCAAACGTGGGCTGACACAGCGCGCTTTAGCGGAGCGATTGAATATGAGCGTCCGTACAATCATTGAAATAGAGCGGTGTAGAAGCAGCCCGAAGTTTGAAACTGTTATGCTGTTGGCGCAAGAGCTCAATGTCAGCTTAGACGCCATCGTTTTTCAGAACATGTCCACGAGCAATGTTTCAAAGAGCGTTATAGATTTCTTTGCAGGGAAGAGCGAATCTGAAATCCAGAAGTATATTGCTCTATGCCAGCAAGCTGAAGCATTACAGGAAAAGAACTAACGCGGTCAGGCAGATTTGCCCGGCCGCGTTGTGCTGTTATTATAAAATCGGACAAATTAGTATGGCGTTCATTTCACACTTAACACGTAAGACGCATATACTTATTTATCGAAAAATATGCGTTTTCTGACTTGCTTACTGACTCACATCATTCCCATCAGATTGCTTCTTAGTGAGTCTCTCAACGCACAATTTACCATTCATCCTATATATTTTGTAATAAGTTGGAATTACATTCCAAACCTTATCAAAAACATTACATTGGAGCTTGAAAACCATTTCCGTCTCAAAACCATAGGTCATATATAAATATACATTCTCATCAAACCTGTTTAGTTCTTGCAAATAAAGATTTCCTTTCTCACAACCACATAGATAAAAATTGGCAATTTCATTCATTGTGCCGTGAAAAAGATTTAATTCATTCTTCCTGTAGAATGAATCTAAGATTGAGCGAGATTGCAGCTCATTCGCATAATGAGAGATTATTCTTTCGCACGATAGATATATTTCTTGTAGACCATGGTTTATTATCAAGTAATTAATGGTCCTAGAGAAGACAAAGTAAAGCCCTGAAAAACACGATACGAGGAAATCCATTCGGCTATACTTTCTCCGTACTTCTGTAGCAAAATCGTAGAAACATGAAAAGTTATCCGGATCTTCTCGAAGCAAATCAACCACTTCGTTTGTTAAAACATGATAGTTAAATGCAATCGATAAATCACATTTTTTTAGATCTAAAGCCAACATCCCTTTAACTTTTTCCCCTTCAATCGTATTAGTTAGGGGAAAGAACTTATGAAGCTGTATTGTATTGACATTCATAATGAAGCAATGTTCAATTAAGCTAATCGTCTCTAAAAAATCTTTTTCTGTTTCATCATAGAAGCCATAGATGAACGAAGTTGTTAACTTAATGCCCTCATCTATTATGCTCTTAATCTTGCCTATTAACCCTGAGACATTTAAGTTCTTTCTCAAGATATACTGCATGGATTGAGAGCCCGTTTCAATACCAACGTATATGCCATAACAATTAGCTTTTTTCATTCGTTTAATCAAGTCTAAGTCTAGAGTGTCTATCCTAGACGAGCACTTCCATTTCCATTTGCATTCTTGCCTAGTAATCAGATCGCAAAAATCAACAATGTATTTTCGGTTTGTAGTAAACATATCGTGGTCAAGCGAATAGTATTCAAAACCATACTTTCTTTGAAGTTCATTTATTTCTTCAACCAAAACTGTCTGTTCCTTTAGCCTGCATTTTCGTTCCCAAAAAATGCTTGTTGAGCAAAAAGTACAATTAAACGGGCATCCTCTTCCAGTTTCAATTTGTAAATCTATCGAATAGTCGTCTTTTGTTGATTGTGAATAAAAATAGCTAAACTCTCGACCATAATCATAATGCATATAGTCAGCAGAATAGTCTTTTGTGAAATCAAAGTCCGCTGTTTTCTTGTTGATTATTATCTCGCCGAGATTGTTTCTATAAGCAATGCCCGGTATTTTTGAAATGTCATTAGAAGCAAGCAATGCTTTTATTAAGGAATTAAAGTATGGTTCTCCTTCTCCTATTCCAATAACATCGATAAAATCATATTTTTCCATGTTATCATATGGAGCAGCGGACACTTGAGGTCCTCCAAAGATAATAATTACATCTTTATTTATTTTTTTTAGGCGTTTCGCTACCAGAATGGAAAAAGGGTATGTTAAGCAAACCGTATAAAATTGGACAATCTTGGGCTTAAACCTCGCTATGTAATTTGCATACGTATCCCATATGTCATCGCAACTATCGGGCAGTCTCAGCTCACCCTCACGAAGAAGTCTATCAAAATTAACGATAAGTGATTCAATATTCCTATCTAATCTGTTTTGAAGAATTATTGAACCAAGGTCTGTTGTATGTAATTCCTGAAAGTACATTGTATTTACAAAAATAATATCCATATTGTCTCCTAATAGAATAATTTGAATAAATTGTTAGATCCAAGGCTCCCCTTGACCAAACAAAGTTCTTCAGCATAACACACTCCTATCTTGTTACCATTTATACGATCCGTCGATTCTATTATTGAAAGCAAATCTCTATTAACATCCGTCACCGTAGCTCCTTCTGTCATGAGAATCTGACTTTTATATGTTTTGATTAGTTTCTTCTTCTCTTCGTACACTCCTGAAACATCTAAATATATTTTAGCCCAACAGTCATCAGTTGGAGTAGTTTTCCCAGGGAAACGGTAACTCAAAAGATATTTGCAGTTATATGGCGAACCATATCTATCTACACAGAAAGAGCTTGCAGCCATCTCGACGCTTTTTTTTACAAGCAAGGAGGTTTGAATATGATCTGGGTGAAGATCATTTGAAGATGGAAGAACAATTATGCTTGGTTTAAACTTCCGTATTACACTTATAATTGAAAAAAGTTGATCCTCGTTATAGCTACTGATACTCATATCAGCAAAACCTAAATGTGTATAATGAATGTTTGGGTTTACGGAAGCAACCATGTCGGATTCAAGTCGTCTAATTTCCTTTGTTCCATTTGCAGCGGCGCCTCCATCAGTCATCACTACAATTTCTGTAGGATATCGATTACAATGTAAAAGAACAGTTCCTCCCAGGACAAATTCAACATCATCCGGGTGGGGAGAGAAGAATACTATTCCTGCCATTTTGACCTCCATAAGCACTCTATTTTTTTATCGTTCCGCCTGATCTCTCCAAAGATATCCACTACTATTTGCGCAAGTATATTCGTTTTGTTGATCTAATCATCTGCCGCTCACTTTCGAGCTTAAGAAACTCATCATATTCAGATTGCATGATTTCATCATCCTCAAGCGCTTTTCTTATTCTACATCCAGGTTCTATTGTGTGTGTACAATTAGAAAAGCGGCATTCTTTAGCCAACTCGTAGATGTGCTGAAACAATCCCGGTGTTGTCTCAACATTCCATAAAGCAAGCTCTCTAATGCCGGGTGTGTCAATTACCCACGCATGTATTTTTGAACAATAGTGCAATGTTCTGGATGTTGTTGTATGGCGGCCCCTATTTGATTTCACGCTATAGGATGATGTTGGCTGTTTATCATAGCCCAGAAGCGAATTAACTATTGTAGATTTTCCAACTCCCGAGGGACCAACTAAAGCCATTGTTTCACCACATCCAAGAAAACTACTTAAAATTGATAAATCATCCTTTTTGGCGCAAACATCTTGAACTATAACTCCTGGAAGATTCTTTTTTATTCGTACAACTTCGTCGGCTGTATCCTTGCATAAATCTGATTGCGTTAATAACAGCATTTGACGAAAATTGCCTGAAAATCCAAACAAAAACCTATTAACAACACTTAACCGTATGCTTTCGCGCATTGATAAGCAAACGCAAACAAGATCGATGTTTGTTGCAATAATCTGTTCTCTCATTTGATTCCCAGATACTTTTCTCGATAAAGAGTTTTTCCGTGGCAGCACTTCGTTGATTAATACTCCATTATTATTTTCAAATTTGCACCAATCTCCAACGGCTGGAAGCACATCTCTTACTACCTTTTTAGAGAAAGAAGCAAAAGAGCATCCTCCACTACTTTCCAAAGAAATGCGATTTCTTTGGACACAAGTTATTCTACCAACATTGTTTGGAAGTGAGTTGGAACCACTATAAATCTTGTACGCAGTTTCAATATCCATTCTTATTTCTTTTTCTCCTCTAGTTTTTGATATGTTTTCTTCATTATCATATATGTTACAAAAAGGCCTACAGATGAGCATGCAAATGAAATAAAAATCGAAAAACGATCCGCAAAATAACCATATAGTAATTGTCCTAAGGGTGTTGAAACAATTGCGCAAAGTTGAATAATAGAAGTAATTCTCCCTAGCACTTGTTCTGGTATTCTTCTTTTGATTGTAACTGTTGTAGCTATACTCATAATAGTAATAATAATTACGGACAACATCATTGCTCCAGCAACAATGTATAGTAATAATCCCGAATACACACTTGGTAAGTGTTTTGTTGTAAACGACAGTATAAGCATTAAGGATGCACAAGAAAGTGTTCCTTTCAGATTAGCGTTATGCTCGGCTTGATCCTTTATTAACCACATTGCAATAAATGGAGCTATTATTCCCGCAATTCCAAGCGCAAAATTATATGCTGTATATATCTCAATACTCGACTTCATAGTAATACGAATAAAGTGAGGAACAGTAACAGAAAAAAGTGGACTAACAAAAAAGTTAAAAAGAGGAGCAAATAGCACAAGCCCAAGTACATAATTGTATTCCCGTAAAGAAGAAATTGCTTCTTTATAAGAAGCCATAGTTCCTCGGAACATGGGATGTTTGTTCATTTCATCAGGAACTTTTGTCCTACTATTTGTCCTGCCTCGCAATAGCAACGTCAATAAAAAAGCCCCTAACTCGGTAATCAAAGTTACTATCAATATAGCATGTAGACCGAATAATCCATAAGCAAATCCCGCTATAACTGGCGATAGTATCTCAACTATCCCATCATCCAACGAAGAGAGCTTGCTCGCGGCTGAAATCTGATCCTCATCTATAACACAGACAATTGCTTTCGCATCTGATGCAGAAATAAGCGTTTCGCAGAGTTCAAGACAAATAACCAATATATAAATAAGTGGAACATTGAGTGGGCATATAAGTGTATGTATTAAAAAGAAGCTTAACATCAAAGTTACAAGCCCAAGCGCTCCTAACTTTAAGATGCGTAAGCATTCCTTATAATCGGCTAAATAACCAGCTATCGGTGTTCCAATGATTCTTGGAAAAATAATCACCGAAAGGACAGTAGAAAAAACCAACGCTGATCCAGTTAAATCTAACACATAAATCGCTAGTGCAAATTGCAATATGTTTGAAGCGAGGCGCATAAGGGTTGTTGATCCCCAGTACCCTAAAAAAGATTTGTTTTTTAATAACCTCTTGTACATGCTTTTCTCCTGATTAATTTTCCGAGTTTTGGAGCTTTTCTTCTCGTCCAAGAAACGTATCAATATACTCAGAAAAAGTGTTTTTTAAATATCGTTGCTTGTACGCCATCGCATTTTCAAATGCTCTTTGGCAATTTATAGCATAAATTGACGGAGTAAGCGTTTTTTTAAGTGCCTCTCTCCAAATAATATAGTTCGAATAATCGTTAATCAAAAAATCATTGCTTCTTGCTGCTTCAGGTATGCCACCATTATTGCTAGCTAAAACTGGTATAGAATTAAGACCTGCTTCAATGATTCCACGACCAAGGCCCTCTGCTTCTTGTGATGGCATCAGGAGTAATTTGCAGTTGGAATAAATCTTCGAAAACACATTTTCAGTTTTCTCAAACGTAATACTGTGTTCAACATTTATTCCCTTTCTGGTACACGGCAAAACATTTCCCCATGTTTCTCTTATAACGAATTTCTCGTTCTGGAATTCTTTAGACAGTTGTAGGACAATATCGATTCCTTTAGATTTAATCGGATTAAAAAACAATATATTCCTGCGGCATAAGCTCTGAGTCTTAAACCTTTTGCTGGGGATACGCGGATATATCACTTTAGCTTTAAACTTCAATGATGGATGTATCGAATCCAGAAGAAACTGTGACATGCACACAATACCTTTCACTGCCGGACTCCTCAAGCATTCAATATCAGTATCGGAGTTAAGACCTGAAGAATGAACGCCGTGAATCAAATACAATAATGGCTTGTTCTCTAATGCGCAGTATTTTGCTAATGGTCGTAGAAAATTTAGTTGAGAAATAATCAGATCTGGACTGATCTCGCGAATCAACTTAAGAGCTCTCTCCTCAAAATTGTCTTTTGAATTAAAGAACACCTTACAGAACGGATCGTTAATAATTGTCAATCCATTTTTACGCACCTTATCATATTTTTGCATACGAAGTAACGTACTCTCATTGCTGTTAATGCTATAAACTATATGGCCTTTATCAAACAACTCCTCCAAGAACTCATCAATAGTTATCTCAGCACCAGACTGATGATAGGGGGGAAGGCTATTCATATTACAATGAAGAATCTTCATTTAGGCATTCTCCTATTATCTGCTTTTTCATTATTCCGCTAGAAGCACAAAACTCTATGAGCCTTCCTACATACTCATAAACGGGTAATACATCGATATCCGGAACAAGAGAATGAATGTGTGAACATAGATCCGCAACCTTTTTTCCTTCACTTGATAAGTCATTAAATAATTGTGCAAATTGCTCGAGTGGAACATGCTGCATAATTCTTTCAATTGCATTTGAATACATGAGGTTCTCAATCCCAAAAAAATCAAATTGGAGTCTTAATCCTCGTGCACTTATGGTATAGTCCTTCATCTCACTTTCCAAAAAGCTCTTTGGCATATAATTCAGAAAAACCGCATATCTATACTCATCTCCAGGATATAAATCAATACCACTTTCCATGGCAATATTGTAATACGGTGTTCCCTTGAATGGCGTTGCAAAGTATCTTGATGAGACAAACAAAGCCTTTTGTTTTTTATATTGGCGTAACACCTCATTTGTTCGATAAAGAGATTGCAATGTCTCCCCCACATAGAAAGACATTACTAAAAACTCAATCATCTCGAAATCAACACCGCAAAGGTATTCATAAGCTTTTCTAAAAGTGCTTTTTACATTCTTTTTATTCATCGTTAAATATAGGCCGTCATCGTCCGTTTCAAACCCAAGCTCAAATCCTTTACATCCGGCTTTCTTCATTTTGGGAAGTAATTCCTTATGTTTTAGTATTATTTCTGGGCGTGATAGACAAATCCAATTTACATTTAAACCAGTTGAAATGATCAATTCTGTAAACTGGTCAACCCATTCTGGATTAATCAGTAAATTATCATCGTAAAAATGATAATCAGAGATTCCCCACTTGATTTGATTGTTTTTAATTTCATTGAACACATCTATAGGATTCCTATATCTGACTTTTGTTGTCCATGTAAGATGGGTAGAACAAAAGTCGCATTTGAATGGGCACCCCCTTGATGCCATAACAGGTAACGCCGGCCTGCTTTTATTTAAATGAATATTCTCGTTATATTTTGATAAATCAAAAATAGACCAGTCTGGCGCGGGAATATTACTTCCGTTAATACACACTTTGGGTTCAAAGATATTTCTTTCCACAGAGTTTTTTGTGCATATGTTTATACACTCATCCAAAGGTTCCTCTGAGTTGCAAAACTCATACAGTATAATTTTCTCTATCGCCTCTTCTCCTTCTCCAACAACGGCATAATCGGCACCACATCGCACAAACTCCTGTGGAGAAACAGATACATGGTTTCCTCCGCAAATCACCAACGGATTGTAGATCCCTTTAACCTTTTCTATTATTTCTTTTGCTTGTCTTGCCTGCATGGTCTTAATCGTAATAGCAATTATATCAGGGCGAGAACAATTTATGGCTTTAATAATCTGTTCCTCATCTAAAGCGTCTGCCAAAGCATCAACAAAAGAGAATTCAATCCAATCAAATTTGTCATGCAAATAATTGTATAGAGTTGCGATTCCCAAATGAGGTGGGACATATCTTCCCATGCCTTTGAATGGTGGTCTAATAAACATCATTTTTTTCATGACGAAGTTTTCCCTCCTACCTGTTCTAATATTTCATCCAGTCTCTTTTTAAAACCTGTTTCTTCTATCAGATATAAATCGCAAATTCCAAAGTTTTCGCATAATACTAGCAAGTATTCAAAGATAATATACTGAATCTTTACGAGGAATAGCAGTTTTTCATTCTCGTCTTTTGTTCTCTTTGTGCTACTTAATATATAAACAGCCTCTGAGATTTTATCTTCATATAGGTTCCTAAATTCACAAACGGCATCATATAGCTTTTGCACTTTATTATCTACGAATATAGGTTTTGTCCTCTCATGAATAGAGCCTATATAGTAGTCATGAAAATCATCATAGTAGTGTGAGCCATAAAAGGGGACAAGTGTCTGATAAATATTACCTACAGTCGCGTAATCTAGTAAATCATTATTCTTTAAAAAATCAAAGGACGCACGTATATCATCGAGTGATTCTAAGGCTTCAAACATTATCATATAAACAAGGGTCTGGCTCTGCGTTTGCCTTAAAAAACTTATTGCATCTTGGTTGATTTCGGGAGTAGTTTCCTTCCTGTATCTTTTAAGCACTTGTGCGCTATTAGATTCAATCCCAAGCGTAATACTACAATCGCCAGCAGAGAGAAGTTTTTCAAGTCGGCCTTTATTATGCGCGACTTGATCGCTTCTTGTTTGAAATGAGAATTTTACACCAGGATACTCATCACGAATTCTTGCAATGAGACTTTCTGCACGAGAGGGGTTCACATAAAAGTTGCAATCGACAAAATTTATATACTTATATTCTTTGCCACGGAACTCCTGATTTAGCTCTTCTAGAACACTTGCCTCACTTCGAGCAAACCAATAATTGTTTTTACAGTTTACACAATACGTGCAATGATATGGACACCCTCTACTTGTCGATATATGGAAAACTTTCTTTGTAACATCAAATTCGTAATTAGCTGCATCAACAATAATGTCATTACGATCCGGGGAGGGGAATTCATCAATATCGATTTCATTATAATTCACCGGGTTATCTATGAACTTCCCATCTTTTCTATAGCATAGCCCAGGAACCGAATAAACATTTTCTGTGTCTAAACTGCTTACTAATTCATAAAAACTCTTTTCACCAAAGCCTTTTAAGCAAAAGTCTATAGCTGGAAAGTCTTGTAATATCTTTGTGCCACACAACGTTGCATGATGACCGCCGACAATAATAATGTTTTGATTATTCTTTAGCAGATTAATCAAACGGACTGTATCATTAAAAAATAATGAGTAACTTGAAACCCCGATCACATCATAATCGGATAAACGATACTTTTCTACTAAGGCGGGATCACTAAGAGGCGAGCAAGAAAAATCATATAACTCACATCGAATTCCTTTACTTTTACAGAATGCTTTTATATATCCTAGTCCTAATGGATATGCATCCTTTATTCTATGCTTAGCCTCTCTGAATGGAGGATTTAATAATGCTATTTTTTTCATATTCTCACCTCATGGCTAAATAAATAAGTTTAATCCCCCCTTTAATACTTGCGGGGCTATTGAATTCATATACTTCAATAACGATTAAAGCAACAACCCAATAGCCCCGCTTTAACCTGCTAGCTGGTAGTGAATGTCTTGCTTGCTGCTAAGAACAAGTTTTCCCCCAAGTCTTCAATCTGAGCAACATCCTGCGTGCTTGAAAGAGAAGACAAGATAAGCTCATCACTTACCAAACCCATTTTCTCGGCGATAATCGCCTTCTGCTCGCTTGTTAGAGCAATCGTCGCGCTGTTCATAATTAATCTTCCTTTCTTTTTGTCATGATGTAGTTTTGTAGGAGATTGTCACAAAAACAAATGCGCATAAGCCAGCTTTCAATAGCATGACTTATGCGCATCAGGAAACACGTTTGATTCGACATCGCCATAATCGGGAGCCGCACCAATGCCGCATTTCAACAAAGTCACCCATTGGAGCTTGACTACGATACATGATGTTACCTCCTCTCTATAAAATTGCAGATGTAAATTCTGCAACATAATTATACCACAGCTTTTTACAGAAAACAAGTCCCAAAATGAATTTTTTGATTATATACTAATTAGCAAGCAATGCCTCATGGGACCCACGAGGCGAAAAAATGAAAGCCCCCGCATCGCGGGAGCTTTCATTTGCTTGTTGAGGGCAGCGCCCCCAAGCCCCTTTTCACGCATATACTGTGCGGCGGCGCATCCTTTGGATGCTTATGGAGCAGGATCAGCTTAACGCTGTCCATGCTCTTGCTCTTTCTCGGCTGCACATGCATCTTTGCCGAGTATTTTCTCCGCGTTTGCGCGATAGATCAGCAGCTTTCTCATCTCATCGCGTGCCTGCCGGTACTCGCTATACGCAGCTTTCTTCTCGGAAAGCAGGGCCGCATATTCGGATTGAAGGCTCTTTACGGTTGGTAGTTTTTTCAACTGCATATCGTTAAAAGTTTTCTTGGCGGCGCGGTGGAGAATAATATCCGCCTCATGCTCTGCCAGGTACTTTTTTGAATAGCGAGATGCCTTATAGCCGTCAAAAACCTTGCGCGTTTTGGCATAGTTAATCACCTGTGTTTTGAGAACGACGATCTCCGCCATGCGCGTTTCGGCTGCCTTGATCTGCACAGAAAGCGTGTTAAATCGGGCCGTGGCTGCATCGGTCTGTCTCACAAGCTCGCTATAATCCATGCCGCTGTTTTCGCGCAGGAAGTTCATCGTTTGAGCGATCTGCTTGATATTGAATACCTTGGCCCATTGCTCATAGCCTGCGCCTTTGCCCGCGTCGAGCTTCGCCTGAATGTCGATCAGCAGGCTTGGCTTCGGAACCTGGAGCACGGTCGCTTTCTTTCGGGGCGTATGTACCTTCTTGCCAGAGAGGATCGCTAAAAGATCGCTCTCGGAATACCCTTCTCCGAGGGAACTGAGCCGGGCCGGGGCCTTATGATTTGGCGCTTGAAGGGAGACAGATTTTCCTCGGCGCTTAACCTCGCATCCGGCTTCCTGAAGCAAGGTCCATAGCTCGTCGATGGTATCAGGATGCTTTTCCAAAGCGGTGTCTATGGCAGCGCGGAGCAGCTCGCGTTGAGACGGCGTTGCCTTGTCGCCCAGCCACTTGTTATAGCTTTTCCCATGGCGCTGCGGATTCTCAACCACGGAAAGCTGATGTTCAATACAGATGGTGTCGCTGAGATTTCGCACCGCTTTTGTGCTGCCCCAAAAGTTGCGAAACTTCCGGGAGCAATCCAGCGTAGTTGAGTTCCAGATGATATGATTGTGCGTATGAGCTTTATCAATATGCGTACAGACAATAAAGGCGTGCCGCCCTTTTAGAAATCGCTGAGCAAACTCTACACCGATCTGGTTTGCCTCCTCCGGTGTGACCTCGCCTGGGCGAAACGACTGGCGAAAGTGGTAAGCGATCACATCATTTTCCTGTTGCCTGCCGGTGATGTCCGCATACCGCTTTTTGGTGAAAAGGAACTCGGCGTCAGCGATGCGACTGTCGCACTCATACGATGTAATAAGCCGCCCATCATCTGTTTTCTCCGGGTTTTTGATGTAGTCTATAATATCGCTGATCGCCCGGCCAACCTTTCGGCCTTTGCCGGTGTGCAGCGGCATAATACAAGTGGTTGCTATATGCGGAACACCTCCTTTCGCCGTGACTACTTAATACAAAAGACGGATGCAGCATGTTAAACCGCATCCGTCTTTGTCCTTTACCTGTAAACTCGCTCCTGGATCGCGTATCGCAATCCCTGTATCTTTGCCAACAACCAGACGGCGATCATGGGGATACCGAAGGGACTGACGAGAACAGCCAGCACCGTGAAAATAATGCCGGCCACGATAGTGTTTGTCAGAAACACATAGACCGCACATATCCCCATGAGGATGCCGGCTATGCCGAACACCCAACCGGAGATGTAGAGAATACCGGTGCAGAGCCATACGAAGATTGCCAATATAGCGACTATGGGCGCAGCGAGTATTTTCAGCAGCAGCTTCATCATGCTGACCTCCTTCTGTTCTTTTTACATAGCGTATCAGAAGAACGCACCTTTTTCAAGGATGCCGTGATCCGATACGGGACGGCTCACATCGGAAACCGCCCCGTATATCATCATTGCAGCTTGGTGAGGGAAGATAGAATATCGGAGGCGGCCTGCCAAAGACGCTCCTGGTTTTCCAGCACGTCTCCTATGTCAGCTTCATAGATGCGTCCGGTCTCGTTCATCCGTTTGGCGATCTGGTTCAGATTGTTGCTGGAGCGCCGGAGCAGAGACACCATTTCCTTCAGCTCCGGCAATTCGAGATTGACCACATAGCCGTCAATGGCCATCTTCCGTAAATAAGCCGCCATGTTCTTGGTTCCGAGCTGCGCCATTTTTTGTTCGATCAGCGCCCGTTCCTGTGGCGTTACCCGAAACTTGAGCTGGACTTGTCGCTCTCTGTTCGCCATATCACAACTCCATGTCTTTCCTCTTTGCGGGAGAAGGCTTCGCCTCCGAGACTGCCTTTTGGAGCTTGTTGCGAACAGAGGGTTTACGCTGGCGCAGCGACTGGTTTCGGTTTTCTTCTTTGGAGATCATCGCATATACGCCGCTGCGATCCTTGAGCGTGGAGAGGGTAAGAGAGTTGAAGGGCATCATCCTTTGGAGTTTCTCTGTGTCTTTGCTCCCAGCTCGCTCCAAAAAATCACGAGAGATTTCGGCCATGAAATGCGTTTTGTTCGGGCTGTTTGGGATTTCCGGCTCTTGAAGTTTTCCCAACAAACGCAATGCTTCCTTTCTGATCTCATCTGCGGTGAGGGGCTGCGTCAATAAATAACCACGTCTCGCCTGGGATAGAAACAGATCCGTAAGACCGGGGTGGGAGTTTACAACAAATCGAGCGGTCCTGTCGTTTCCCGCAGGATCATTGTTTTCATAGATGGGGATTGTCTTTGACCATGCTTTGTTGGTCTCGGAAATGCGCCCATCATGTTCAAAGTGACGGACGGTATTGGCAAGGACGAATAGTATCCGGTCATAGCCAAACTGATTGACAACCTGAGCGACAGCTCCTTTTCCGAGGCTGTTATCCCGATAATGCTCGCGGATCGCATCCTCGATTGCCTCTTTGCAACTCACGTTTGCATGAAGGGACGCCCGGTAAACATCCAATTCTTCGTGTTCCCTGGCATAGCCGGCATGATAGGGATAGACGGGTAATTCCTTGAGTTTCTTCGCTTCATCTTTTGCCAAATCCTCGATGCTGTCACGGATGGTATCCATATAGCTCGTCTCTCTATCTAAATAGGCATCGTAGAGAATAGCCATCGGAGCCGGAGACAACAGCAATGCTCTTGCTTCACCTTCGCTCAGTTCCAGTTCTTCCATGCTCATCAGAATATCCTCCCGCACGGTGTATTCGTAAGCATGATTCAATATTTCCTCCGGGGGCTGGCTTTTCAGCCAGTCCCGGTATTTATCCTGCTCCCTTGTGAGTTTATCAAAGAGAGCGCTGTTCAACGCATCATTCATGTTAAATGACCTCCATTTCGTGAGATTTTTTTCTGTTTCCAGAGCTATGAACACAAGGTGTTTTCAGCTTTTCCAGCACAGAAGGACGTGCGGATTTGGCGACGACGGTATCCGATGCGCGTTCCATGGGTGTTCTGTCATCAATATTCAGTTCAGCGTTCAACACGGCAAGTCGCGCAGATTTCTCTTGTAATTCCTTCTCCTGGGGGAAGGGCTTTCCCAGCTCCGCCTTGGATAAAGACAACTGCGTTTGTACATTTTCAAGTCGATCTTTTACGGCTTGCAGCCGCTCCGGTATGGATGCCAGTACATTGTCAATACGGGTCAGATTGCCGCGTGCATCCTTGCCCAGCTCTACCCGATGGCTCATCTGTCCTTTCAGCGTCAATATGAACTTCGATCCGAAGTCCTCCACGGTCAGGGACATGGCAAACCCCCGGTAATGACCAATGGGAACCGCCTCCAGACCCTTTGCATCCTTGAACGCCTCCAATATGGCAGCGCCGGCGTTGTCTTTGTCGATCAGATGATCTCCCTTGACATCCATGCCGGCGAAGCCGTCCTTGGGATGCGAATGCTTGGCAGCCGTTTGAATATCCGCCTCAAATCCTGCGATATAGCCCTTGTTCTGCTCGATTTGCTCCGGGAAGTTGCGGAGAATGTTGTCCTCCAAACGGTATTGCTGGCTTTGGTGATTTGCTTTCATCAGCCGCAGGCGCGCCACGTCTACATCCAGGTCCATCTTTTCCTTGATACGCTCATCGCCGGCGCACAGCGCCTTAATCTCGGCATAAGAGAGGGCGGCTTCGTCAATGTCCTCGCAGGAACGGACGGGAGATTTTGAGGTCATGATCTGGCTGATGAACCTCTGCTTGTTTTCCACGGTCTGCCAGAGGTAGGCGTCAAAGGTTCCCTCCGTAACATAGCGGTAGATGTGTACTTCCTTGTTTTTGTTGCCCTGCCGGATGATTCTGCCGCTGCGCTGCTCCAGATCACCGGGCCGCCACGGGCAATCCAAGTCATGGAGCGCCACAAGCCGATCCTGGACGTTCATGCCCGCGCCCATTTTGAAGGTGCTGCCCATCAACACGCGCACCTGACCGCTGCGTACTTTGGAAAACAGCTCCTTCTTCCTGGCGTCCGTATTGGCATCATGGATAAACGCGATCTGTTCACGGGGAATGCCGCGGGCGACGAGCTTCTCACGAATATCATGATAGATCGTGAACGGCGGCTCCTCCGGTTCGACCTCTGCGTCAACAGCGGTCTCCAGCGCGTGCAGCTCCGCGCTGTCTATGCGCTTGGCGGCAACCCTGCCGCTTTGTATCGTCCTGCCGCGGGGTGTGGAGAGATCGCAGAAGACGAGCTGAGTCAGCTTCTCCGGTTGCCCTGCGTCCCAGATGCGATAGATGTTGTTCACGCACATGTTGACCTTGCTGTTAGGGTCGTCCGGCAGGTCGGGATTGATGACGCGTTGATCGAGCCCCAGCTTCCTTCCGTCCGATGTAATCTTGAGCATATTGTCCTCATTCGGCTTGACGCGACCCGCATGGACCTCCGCTGCACGCTCGGAGAGCTCCTTGACCATTTCCTTCTGAAGCTCGGTGGGCTGTGCCACTTCGGTATGATAGATCGGCGTGGGCGTAGGGAGATTGAGCTGATCTGCGGTCTTAATGTCGGCGGCTTCCCGAAACAGGTTCATAAGCTCCGGCAGGTTGAAGAACTTTGCAAAGCGTGTCCGCGCCCGGTATCCGGTCCCTTCCGGTGCAAGCTCGATAGCGGTGGTCGTCTCGCCAAAAGCCGAGGCCCAGCAATCAAAATGCGTCAAGCTGTTTTGCCTGAGCATACCGTGCTGCAAGTAGCGCATCATGGTATAGAGCTCCGTCATGGAGTTGGAAACCGGCGTACCGGTAGCGAAGGTGACGCCTCTGCCACCTGTGATCTCGTCGATATAGCGGCATTTGAGCAGCATATCCGAGGATTTCTGCGCATCCGTCGTGGACAAGCCCGCCACATTCCGCATCTTCGTGTATAAAAAGAGGTTTTTGAAGCTGTGCGCCTCGTCCACATAGAGCCGATCCACACCGAGCTGTTCAAAGGTCACAACGTCGTCCTTTCGGTCTGCATTTTGCAGCTTTTCCAGCTTCGCCTCCAGGTTCTTTTTCGTGCGCTCAAGCTCCTTTATGGAGAATCGCTCCGCACGGGCGGCTTTGAGTTCTGTCAATCCCTCCTCGATTTCATAGATCTGCTCACGCAGTAAGCGCTCCTGCCGCTCCACGGACACGGGTATCCTTTCAAACTGGCTGTGCCCGATGATAACGGCGTCATAGTCTCCGGTGGCGATACGGGCACAAAACTTCTTGCGGTTCCGCTTTTCAAAGTCTTTTTTTGTGGCGACGAGAATGTTTGCGGAGGGATACAACCGCAAAAACTCCGACGCCCATTGTTCTGTAAGATGATTGGGGACGGCAAACAGGGACTTGTGGCAAAGGCCGAGGCGCTTGCTCTCCATAGCAGCCGCTACCATCTCAAAGGTCTTGCCTGCGCCCACTTCGTGCGCCAGCAGAGTGTTTCCGCCGTACAGATCGTGGGCGATGGCGTTGAGCTGATGCTCCCTCAGAGTAATTTCGGGGTTCATACCCGGAAATGTCAGATGCTTGCCATCATATTCCCGCGGGCGCGTGCTGTTAAAACGCTCATTGTATGTATGCACCAGATCGCGCCGTCGATCCGGGTCATTCCATATCCAGTCCCGAAAAGCGTCCTTGATGGCCTGCTGCTTTTGCTGTGCAATGGTCGTTTCCTTGTTGTTGAGAACGCGGCGTTCCTTGCCGTCCGGGTCGCGGACGGTATCATAGATACGCACATCACGGAGGTTCAGCGTGTCCTCCAGTATCTTATAGGCATTCGCGCGGTCTGTGCCGTAGGTCATGTAGGCGTTGACGTTGTTGTAAGGGATATTGTTTTTGCCGCTGATGTTCCATTCGGCTGTAAACTCGGAGAAGTGAACATCCATACCGCGCTGCGCGTAATACGGCGGCTCCAGCAGTTCAAACATGAATTGCTGGATATAGCTCCTGTCGATCCAGGTAGCGCCGAGCCGCACTTCGATCTCTGAAGCGTCCAAATCCTTGGGCTGCGCCGCTTGCAGCGCTTCCACGTTGGGAAGATAGCCGGGGCTGTCCTCAGCGGCTTTCTGCGCCTGTCGGAGCTTTTCCCGGACATTGCCGGACAGATATTCGTCTGCGGTCTGCCACTCGCCACGCACGGGATCGAGGAAGACCACGCCGGTCAATTCTTCGATGAGCTCGTCCTGCTCCTTGCCGGAGAGCTGCGACATATATTCCATATCCACCCGCGCCCGCTCCGATATGGATACGGCGAGGGCTTCGCTGGCGGTGTCCACGCTGGTGACAGCCTGATGCTGCTTGATGGTGCGCTTGGTGAACATATCCGCCTTGCGCTCCAGATTGCCGTCCTCATCCAATTCCTCCAGGGAGCAGAGCAGGTAATAGGAGCTGTCGTCGGAGAACGCCAGGGCATTGCCGCGGGAGTTGATAAGGCCGTATTTCTGTGTGAAGGCGTCATACAGCGCGTTCAACTTCGCTTGCTCCTGTCGGATGGAGATCGCATCGGATTCCCACATTTGCAGATCAATGAGCCGGTGAACGCAGTCCCGCAGTTCGACGAGCCCCTTGACGCGCTCCTTCGCGGTGTTATTGAGCTCAGGCTTTACCATGACGGAGTTTTCGCGGAAATACACCTCGCCGTCCACAACGGTGTAGCTGTAATTCTTCACGTTGGGATCTGCCGGGATCGTCTCCTGAATGTTCTCCTCCTCACCCAGATCGGGCAGGGCGGCGGCCTGATAGGAACCGTCGATCTGCTGCACGGCTTTATGTAGCTGTGCGGCAAGGTCGGCACCCTCTATGGGCGCAACGGTAAAGTCCTGCCGTCCGTACTGCGTATTTTCAGACGTGGAAACACCGAGTATCATTTCAGGATGATCGACAAAATAGCTGTTGATGGCAAAGCCATCCTCGTTTTCTCCGAGATGTACCCAGTCCGGCTCAATGTCGATGGGGCGGTCCCGCTTTTGCAGGAAGATGATGTCCGAGACAACATCCGTGCCGGCGTTGGCCTTGAACGCATTGTTTGGTAGACGGATCGCACCCAGCAGCTCCGCGCGCTGGGCGATGTATTTGCGCACATCGGGCGTCTGCTTGTCCATGGTATAGCGGGAGGTCACAAATGCGATGACGCCGCCCGGACGCACCTGATCCAGCGACTTTGCGAAGAAGTAGTCGTGAATGGAAAAACCGAGCTTGTTGTAAGCCCGGTCGTTGACCTGATAATTGCCGAAGGGCACATTGCCTATGGCGAGATCATAGAAATCCCGCCGGTCCGTGGTTTCAAAGCCCGCCACCGTGATGTCCGCTTTGGGATATAGCTGTTTGGCGATCCGCCCTGTGATGCTGTCCAGCTCCACGCCGTAGAGCTTGCTGTTTTGCATGGTTTCCGGCAGGCAGCCGAAGAAATTGCCCACGCCCATAGCAGGCTCCAGCACATTGCCTGTCTCAAAACCCATGTTGCCAACGGCTTCATATATGGCCCGAATGACCGTGGGGCTGGTATAGTGGGCGTTAAGCGTAGAGGCGCGGGCTGCGGTATATTCCTCATCGTTCAAAATCCCTTTCAGCTCGGAATATTCTGCTGCCCAGGCGGGCTTTTCCGGGTCAAAAGCATCAGGCAAGCCGCCCCAGCCCACATACTGGGAGAGGATGTACTGTTCTTCCGGGGTGGCTTTTCGGTCCTCACGTTCAATCTGCTTCAAAGTGGCGATGGCCTTCACATTGCGCCAGAACTTCTCCTTCGAACCGCCCTCACCCAAGTGATCGTCCAGGATATGGAAGTTTCCCGCTGCACGAACAGGCGTCGGCTCCGGTGCGGGCGGCTCATGCTCCGGTTCATCCACTCGCAAGGTGCGTATCTCGATGTCATAGGGCAGGCCGTTCTTGTCGCCGGGATAAAAGGCCACGGTTTCAGACCTGGGCCCCGGCTTGGATGCTTCGGGAGTTTCTTGGTTGAACAGGTGGGCATTTCGCTCGTCCTGTCGGAGAAGCTGCTCAATGTTATCCCAGCTCACCAAACGTGGAGTGGGATTCTGGATGGAGCGATCCATCAGCGTCACGTTCCAATCATCTTTTCGGATGATTTCGTAAGGCTTATCGTCCAGATAGAGCATGACGCCGATCTTATAGGCCGGATTCTTCGCAGCAGAAACCGCCGTCTCAGTTTTCTGATCTTCAACAGCGTAGAATTGAGCGTTGCGCTCATCCTGCCGGAGATACCGTTCAAACCTTTCCTTGCTTTCTGAGCGGAAGATGGGATAAAGCAGCGTAGGGTCACGAAGCTGCACATCAAAGCTCCCAATGGCAGTGATCTCAAAAGCGGTATTATCCAGATATACCGTGTCGCCCACACGGTACGGGGTGAAGTCCCTTTCTTCGTGGGTGCCCATCTGGACGGGCGAGCCACCTTCCGGGCCAACGATGATACTGCTCCCGTCGTCCAACCAGCCCTCAAACCGGGATCGGAACACATTGACCGGCTCCTGCTCCGGCATATCCGGGAAGGTGTACCACACATACCCATCCTCAACACGGTCAATGTGCATACGGACCATCGTGCCGTCTGCGGAGCGGGTATCCACATCCATCCCGGCGTGATAGGCAACGCCTCCCGGCGTCGTGAAGGTGTCGCCCCGTTCCTCCTGGGCGATCCGCTCCGCATCTGCCGTGACCTGCTGAATGAAGGGATCACGGTTTAGCGTTTCCGGGTCCACCACTTCACCATTCACGATCCCTGCCTGCTCCAGACGCTCCCGTATGGCAACGGGGTCCACATCGTCCAGATTGTCGTATTCCTCCTGGGTATAGAACTTATCGGCCTTGATAAGCTGGGCAATCCGACGCTGCACCTTCGCCCAGGACAGGGTAACTTCGTCGCCGGGCCGCCCGTTCCAACCGGCAAAGCTGATGTGGAGGGGCGTATTCACATCTGTGCCGTAATACTGCTCGGCCAGCCATGCCGCCGTGTCTTTCTCACGCCCGTGCTCGCTCATGTAGCGGACCACGGCCCGTTTCGTCTCAATGTCCGGGAACATGGTTCGGAGCTGTTTGTCGATGTCCTCCTGCGTCAGCGTCCGCATCGGCGGCGCGTGTTCCTCTGCGGGTTCTGCCTTCGGCCGGTCGCCGGGAAAGGCCCGGTAGCCATCCGCGCCAAACTCCGCTTCGTGGGCGTCAATGGCGCGCGCGGTTTCGTGGTCAATAGACAGAAGCGTATAGGCGCTTCTTTCTTCACCATACTTCGGTGAGGGAGAAACCGTCACATCATAGCGGTCTCGGAGCTGGTCTGTGTACAACTCCAGATTGTGCGACGGAACGCCGCACATCTCTACCCGCCCCATGCCGGGGATGGTCCTGGCGGTGAGGGTCAAGCCAAGAGCTTCTGCGGCCTGACGTGCATCCTCGCCGTACATCTCATAAAAGTCGCCCACCTGGAACAGCACGATGTCGTCCGGGTGGGCTTCCTTGATGGCGTTGTATTCGGAATAGCTTGCTGTAAATCGCTGCTCGCGTTTCCTATCTGCGGCCCGCGCAAGCTGCAATTCCTCAAACCGCGCCTTTTCCTGTGGGGTAAAGTATCTGTCCCTGCGGATCAGCGCGTCAATCCGCTCTGCGACCTGGGGCCAGCGTATCTCTACATTGGCGCAGCCTTCCTTTTGAAGCACGATGCCTTTGCTGTTGTGATCCTCGTAGCTGTGCGAAGCCCCGGAAACCGCGTGGGAGCGTCCGCCTGTGCCGTACTCCTTTTTGAGAAAGTCCGCTTTTTCCTTTTTCGAGTGTCCAGCGGTGAAGTATTCGTAAATGCGGCCCTTGCCGCCCTCAACACCGCTGCCGCGGTTCAGGGCATGGTTGATTTCATCCTCGGTGATGAACCGGTCCAGCTCCGGGACGGCGGCCATCTCCGAAGCATACTCCCTGCGGGGCAGAAACTGATCGCTCAGCCCCTGCCACAATCGGTCCAGCTTGTTATAGTGGAAGCGGAGCAAAGACCTGTCCTGTTCGTGCGCTTCATAGAACTGAGCGTATTCTTCCGCAAGCGTTCTAAAAAACGCGGGGTCCGTCATGCGCTCCGCCAGCCGCGCCGTCTCATCCGGGAAGCCGCCGCCCCGCAGATCATCCAGGACAGAGAGAAATCCCTGTTCCCGTGCCTCATCGCTGAGATCGCGTTTCAGATACCATATCGACTGCGCCAGCTTCTCCCTTTCATGGGCCGCAGCCTCTGTAAGCTCCACATGGGAGGCGTATTCGCCGCTGTCCATGAGCTGCCCGATACGCGCCGTCGCGTCCTGCCAGGAGATCACCTGTGCTGCGCGGTCATACTCTGCGCTTCTGCTGCGGGAGAGGTGAATCCCATCGTCGGCGTACCAAGCGGCGTATTCGGCACCTTCATCCTTAAAGCCGTTCCCTCCGTGAAACTCCTCCTGGAGTACGGCGGCGATTTCGTCAAGTGTGTACTGCTTCTGGAACGCCGAGGCGATCACCATGCGGGAATCGTCGGAATTGCCGCCGAGCCGGAGCACATGGTCGATCTGCTCCTGCCGGAAAGAAAAAGCGAAGGGCGCTTGCTGCACGCTCTCCGCTTCTTCGATATAGGCGATCTGGTCCTCCTCCGTCGGAAACAGGCTGAGCTGGACCGGACTGCTCTCGGTTAGCTGAAGATCAGCTCGTTGAGGATGATTTCCTCCGCCTGGGCTTTGCAGGCGTTCATCAGGCCCACCCACCGCATCTGATCGCTGGCCTTCAGGCTCTCCGTGGCTCCCGCTTCCGCCGCCAGCTTCGGCATCAGCTCCGCCAAGCGTTGCTGCGCCGTCTGCTCCACTTCCAGCAGGTGCGGGTACAGAGTCTCCGAGAGGATCATATTGTTCCACAGGATCGGGCGGTGCTCCTGAAGATATTTCTTCCGCATCCTGCCGTACTTGCCGAGGCTCCCCTCCGGCATCTGGCTCAGTTCGATGTCGGGGATCAGATAATCCCCGTTCCGGGTATAGGTCAGATTGTTCTCCATGTTCTGCCGTCCTTTCTGCGCTGTGCTCGCGCTCATAATTTTTTACCGTGCCTTCGATCTGCCGCAGGACCTGTTCGCTGATCTGGCTCACCGCTGTTCCGAGGGCATTTACCGCGTCCGGGGTGTTGAAGTCGAAGATGCTGAGGAAATCTTCGTGCTCAAAGAAGGTTTCCGGCTCCATGCCGCAGCGGGACATGAGAGAGTAGGTAATGCTGACCGTTGCGGCTTTTTTGAAGGCTGCTTCTTTGTTGTAGTCATCATACTCCTCCAAATAGGAATCCGCAACGATGCCGAGAATATCCCGCCTGTGATCGTTCCAGTATTCTTTGGCCAGAAGGGCTGCGATGCCCTCGAATTGCTCTGCAAGGCCATTGGCTGCCGGGACGCCATAATACTGTTCCAGCATACCGCTAATCCCGTCCCCGTGCTCCGGGCGCAGCTCCCATAGATCGACACGGCGGCTGTTCTCGCGCCCGCCTGTGTCGGAAACATCAAAGACATATCTGAGCCTCGGCTTATCGCCGCTGGTGTCAATAAGGGCGATGCCCTTGCTCCCGCGACGGACATACCGGCCCATGCGGTCATTCCAGAAGTCATATTCCGCGCAGGCGGTAGCGTCCGGGCGCTGCATGTAAATCATGAGCTGTTCATCATACGGGTACTTGTAGAGCCGGGCGGCGGTGGTGAGGAATGCCGTCCAATCTTGATACCGCTGGGTGATTTGCCACGCGGCTTGCTCCGCCATCTGCGCGTAGGCTTGTAGTTTACTTGGCATTTTTCACGCTCCTTTCCATGAAAAAGGGACGGCAAGCGCCGTCCCTGTCAAGATATGAGTCTGTTTCGGGATCAATCGAACTCAGGGAATAGATCAAGCCCGGCATATTCCTCGTCGGAGATCGCTTCGAGCTTCTCGATAGCGGAATCGGTGAGAGTGCGCAGATCCGCCTCATCCGATGTAAGATAACCGCGCATTTCCCGAAGCTCCCGCAAAAGCCCTTCGCGGGTGCCGCCGGCGTTATAGATGCTCATGAGATTCAGTTCGTCCTGTGTAAAGTTTTTCATGTTCAAAGCTCCCTTTCTGCGCTCTTTTTCGACGCTGTACTGGTTCTCTCTGCGTTTTGATAGCTTTTGAGCTGCGCCAGGACGGACGGCCTCTTTTCCGTTCGCTCCTGGGCCTGCTCCCTGTGGATGGCTTCGGCCAGGTCCATGAGAGAGATGGACTGGCCGGAGGATGCCTGCTGCTCCAGCTCCGCAACGGTGGACTGCTTCGGGCCGTTGTTTATGATCCCGTCGATCATCCCGTAATCGTCCTCCATGGCCATTTCCGCGTTCTTCAGATAGTTTTCCGGCTTCATGAAGGTGGGAATCTCTGAAAACCCAACGCTGTCGCAGTAATGAAAGGATACCGTACCCGCCTGTTTGAGCGCAACGATGTCGCTGACGGACAGGCTGTGGCCTTTGAAATCCTCCGGGCGGTTCACGTTGAAGGTTTCAAACAGGGATTCCAGCTTTTCGTTGGCACCTCCGGTCCCCTCCAGCGTTCCGGTATAAACCAGATCGTAGTTGTTCCTGTCCACCACCATGCCGGCTGCGGTAATGCTCTCCAGCGGCGCAAAGCGCAGATCGCGGGTTTGCTCGACGTGTTTGAGCTGATAGATGGCAAAGGCGTCGGCAGGATTGTGGAGGAAGCTGTTTTCAAGCTCCTGTTCCGTCAGTTCATGGCCCGCGGCCAGTTCCAGGTATTCCCGCGCCGCGTCCCATTCCTCCCGGTTGACGCCGAACATCCCGATATGCCCGTCTATATCGTCCCGGTCAAAGGCAAGACCTGCCCCGTTGCCGGAGTAGAGCATATATACCGGAACATCCTGCTCGAAAAGCTCAACGGCGCGCTCCTTGGACAAGGGCAGCATATCATCTTCCGTGTAGCCGAAAGCGTGCATCTTTTCAAGGGTCATGGTTGGGTCCGGCATAGGATAATCCGGCTCCTTCTCCGATACCGGCGGAATGGAGGCAGAATCGGTGGTCAAATCAGTTCCCAGCGGGAGCTCATTTGCTGTTCTCAGGGTCTCGATCATTTCTGTCGGCGCAAGGCGGATAGGTGTTTTCTCCCCGATCTCGTGCAGCTTGCAGATTTCCAGAGCCGCCACGGACAGGCGGGCATCGGAAAGGTCGAGCTGGCCTCCATCCAGCGCGCGCATACTTTCCGCGTCATAGAGGGTATAGTCAATAGCAGTTTCTGTTCTCTGAACATGAAGATATTTGTTGTCGTCGATCATGTACAGCTTCTCCATATCCTGCTCCGGCTGCGCCTCTCTGTCGAGGCCCCGCTCCTTCATAATATCCCGGTAGTGGCGGTCAATATCGGAAATGAGGCCGCTGGCGGTCTTGTTGATTGTCTCCAAGGATTCGCGCAGGGTTGACAATTCCTTGTCCTTGGACCATGTGGCCAGATAGCCGAAGCTGTTGGCCCCGGTCTCCACTCCGTAATAGGCACAGACCGCATAGGAGATGCTTTCAGCTTCGATCTCCTCTGTTTCGCGGCTCTTGATTGCAACGGGCGGCGCTGCTTCATTTTCGGCGGCAGCCTGTTCCTTTGCTTTCTGATAGTTGTGCAGTTTGGAGTGTGCGATCTCATGGACGGCGGCAGAGACGGTCTGCACCTGGCTCATACCGTCCCGGATGGCGATGCGCTGCTCGCCGGAAGAAAAATAGCCGTCCATATCCTCGCTCATGGGCTCAATGCGGATGGGAACAGGCGATGAGCGTTTCAGCGCCTCCATGAACGCCTCGTATTCCTGCACGTTGCCGGTGAGCGTTTCCGCCAGTTCAGGCAGGGGCTTTCCCTCCGTCTGGGACACGTCGAACACGGAGACGACCTTGTACATGGGAATTTGGATGGTCTTTTCCTCCATGATCGCGTTTCCGTCTGCGTCCAGCATGGGTAGCTTGGTATCCGGGTCCAGCTTTGCTTCCTCGATCTTCTTCTTATACGGCGTGGGCGCAATGATCTTAATGCCCTTTTCGCCCTTCATGACATTTCTTCCAAAATTGTCCCGCCACTTGTTGAAGCCGGCCACACGGGTGGCGTCGGGCTTTTGCATGTGGATCAGCATAACATTGTTGACGCTGTACCTGTGGAACCGGCTCATGGTGGAGAGGTACTGCTTGTACTTGTCCGACTGGAACAGCTCCCGAATGCCGGTCTCGATGCTGTCGGTGATCTCTTTCAGCCGCGCTTTGTTCTGCTCGGCGTAGCTTTGTTTTTCTGCCATTTCGATGCTCCTTTCCAAATAAAAATGTGCCCCTGCTCAGGCAAATGGTGTCCTGGGCAGGGGCGTTGTGTAGAAAAAGTAACCGCGTTTTGAGCCATTCAGGTACAATCATCTTCACCGGCTCGGTTTCGAGCTCGGAAAGCCGCATGACACAAGGCTTTTCTGACGCAGCTTTTTCTACGGTCTGCCCCTGTTTTTGGCCGCCCACTCCCGCTTTTTCTGGCGGGTGCGGTTGGTGGCGCAGGGTTTGCAGTAGCGGGCGTTTTTGCTTTCAGAGACGAAAGGTCGGCCGCACTCAGCGCAGCGCTTCCGGGCGTCTGTGCGCATGATCTCAGCGTACAGCTCTCGATCAGCCGGGAGGACGGCAGCGCGAAAAAACTTGCACAGCAGCGAATAGGAAATAAGCTGCGGGCAAACGCAGGCTTCGCCGTCATCCAACAGCAGACAGTTGCCATTATCGCAGTTGGCGCAGAGCTTGCGTATGAGCTTTTTGGCGCGGCAAAACTGCGCCTCGGTCATACGCGGCAGGTCAGGCATGGTCGAATTGCAGCTCATAGCGGACACTTTCGCCGGTGTCCTGAAGCAATACGGTGGCGTCATAGGTTGAGCCGGTTTTCTCGGAATAAAGGCCGGTCAGCTTCACGCGGCGATCCTTCAAGAGCGTGGCTGCGATCTCCTTTGTCAGCGCGACCTTTTTGGCGGTCAGGAACTTGTTATCCTTCCATAGCCCGAAGCGGCAGGTGTTGTTTTCGCAGAAGAAGCCGCGTCTGCTCTCGGTCACGTTGCCGCCGCAGCGCGGGCATTTGCCGACGACCTCGCGGCCGGAGGGGAACAGCACCTCCGCGCCGGGGACGATCTCATAAGACTGTACAAGCTCCTGCACCCCTTCGGCGATGCCGTCCATGAACGCGCCGGGCGAAAGCTCGCCGCGCTCCACCTCCTTCAGACGATGCTCCCATTCCGCGGTGAGCAAGGGGGATTGAAGCTGCTCCGGCAGGACGGTAATCAGGGATACTCCCACCTGGGTCGGCATAAGATGCACGGCTTTCTTGGCCTTTTTGCGCTCCACAAAGCCGGCAGAGATCAGCTTTTCGAGGGTGCCTGCGCGGGTGGCCGGGGTCCCGAGGCCCTTGCGCTCCGCGTCCTCCGGCATGTCCTCCTTGCCCGCCGTCTCCATGCTGCTTAAAAGCGTGTCCTCGGTGTAGTGCTTGGGCGGGCTTGTCTTACCCTCCTTGACGGAGATACCCGTCACTTCCACAGCCTGTCCTTCGGACAGCTCCGGCAGCGGTTTCTCCGTTTGCTCCTGCTGCGCATACGCTTTCCAGCCTGGGGCGATGACCGTCTTGCCCTTGGCGGTAAACAGACAGCCGCCGCACTCGATGATGGCGACGGTCTCTGCGGATCGGTGCGGCGCGCTGACGGTGCACAGGAGCTGGCGAGCTACCAGTTTCATGAGTTCCCGTTCTCCCAGCGGCAGGACGGCAATATCCGCTTTTGCGGCACTTGCCGTGGGAAGGATCGCGTGGTGGTCGCTGACCTTCTTGCTGTTGCACACCTGCACAGCGTTGACGGTCTCTGGCGCTTCCTTGCCGCAAATGGCGGCGGCGACGCCGACCAGCCCCGGCACAGCAGCCTCCATATCATCGGTGAGAAAACGGGCGTCGGTGCGGGGGTAGGTGACGAGCTTCTTTTCGTACAGGGATTGCAGATAGTCAAGGGTCTGCTGGGCGGTAAAGCCCAGGATACGGTTTGCTTCCCGCTGAAGCGTGGTCAGATCGTACAAAGCGGGCGCTTTTTCTGTCTTTTCTTTGCGTTCTACGGACTTGACAATCGCTGTTTGCCCCTTGCAGACGGCGGCGATTTCGGCGGCCTTTTCCTTGTCTTTCTGCTTTTCGGATTCGGCGTTCAGCTCCGGGGTCTCCAGGTCCACCGTATAGAACGGCTCCGGGGTGAAAGCGCCGATCTCCGCTTCGCGCTGGACGATGAGCGCCAGCGTGGGCGACATGACGCGGCCCACGTTCAGGGTCCGATGATACAGCACAGAGAATAGCCGCGTAGCGTTGATACCCACCAGCCAGTCCGCTTTGGCACGGCAGAGCGCCGCCTGATACAGACCGTCATAGTCGCTTCCGGGGTGCAGGGCTTTGAAGCCGTCGCGGATCGCCGCATCCTCCATGCTGGAGATCCACAGCCGTTTCATGGTTTTTGTGCAGCCCGCCAGATAATAGACCGTACGGAAGATCAGCTCGCCCTCGCGCCCCGCGTCGCAGGCGTTGATGACCTCGAAAACGTCCGTGCAGTGCATGAGCTCCCGCAGAAGGTCATATTGGGCTTCCTTCCCCTTGGTGAGCTGGAACTGCCAGGGGTCCGGCAGGATGGGCAGATCGCCGCGCCGCCACTTGGCATATTTGCCGTCGTATGAGTCGGCGCTGGAAAACTCCGCCAAATGGCCGAAGCACCAGGATACGATGTAGCCGCTGCCGGACAGACACCCGTCCCCGCGCTGCTTTGCGCCGAGCACAGCGGCGATGGCCTGGGCGACGGACGGTTTTTCACATACCACTAATTTGTATTGAGACATGAGTATCCTCCTTGTTATTCGGGCAGCAAAAAAGCAGCCCCTTCGGACTGCTTTTCGCTGCGTTCTGTTATTGGGTTTTATTCGCTCGTATGCTTTGCGAGCTCGGCTTCCATATCCCGCCCTCCGTACATCACGCGGATCACGGTGACGACCTTCGCCTCATGGTCGGGGATATAGAACACGCAGTAGTTGTCCACCGGCATGATGCGCAGGCCCCGCGATAGCCAGGGCTCCCGGTCGAAGCGGCGGTACCGTTCCGGCATACGGTCCAGGCCGGCGATGTTGTCCTCCAGCCGCGCAAGCTGGCCCGCAGCGTTTTGAACGGATTGCAATTCAAAGGCGATATATTCAAATATGCCTCTCAAATCCGCTTCGGCCTGCTCTGAGATCATCACGGCATACTTCATACGCCGTAGTCCTTTCGGATGGAATCAAAGACTTCGCCTGCCGGTCTGACACGGCCCGCCGCAATGTCGGCGTAGCCCGTTTCCAGCTCGGCGTCAAGCTGCCTGCTTGTAAGCTGGCTCACATCCGGCACATGGCTGGTTGGCAGCTTCATCTCAAAGGGAATCCCGCGCTGGAGAATGATCTGCTTGTAGAACATATTGATTGCGCTGGATACGGGGATGCCGAGGGCGGACAGGATCGTTTCCGCCTGCTCCTTTACCTCCGGCTCGATCCGGGCGTATAAATTCGATGTTTTCGCCATATCCGTTCACTCCTTTCCGTTGGTTGGCTCACTTATATTATACGCCGTTGTCCGCACAATAGCAATACATTTTTTGAATTTGCTTATTTTTCCTGTGCCGGAGGATTCGGAGGCTGCCTGTCCCGATAGCAGGGGCGCATACAGTTCAGACCGTAGCGCCCACACCCGTAGCAGAAGTGGCCGCGGGGCGCGGGAGGTCGGACAGGTTCCTCCTTTTCGTGGCGGGGCGGCTGTGTCATGAACCGCTCCAGCGGATTTTTGGTGAACGTCATCACAGGCTGTCCTCCTCTGCAATCGCGTCGTTGCCCTCCGGATCGTCCTCGTTTTCGTACTCCGTATCGTCCTCATACTCGCCGTAATCGTAATCGTCCAGATCGTCCGGGCCCTTGGTGCTGGGCTTTTTGTTGCGGAACTTGAAATAATACAGCGCGCCGCCGCCACCGGCGATCAAAACAAGGAGCAGGAGAACAATCCCTGCGCCGGAGCCGCCCGGCTTCTCCTTGTCGGTCTCTGTGTTTCCCGTGTCCGGCGTCGTTTCGGGCAGGGGCTCTTTGCCGCGGCACTCGCTCATATTGACGGAGCAGACGGGGCAGGCAGTATTGATATGACCCACGGTGCACTTATCTTTACAGATGCAGGTGGCCGCAGGCGTGCTGCCGTCTCCATCCATGAGAGCCATCAGATCGGCTTCGTCCACTTGATTGAGGAAGTGGACGTTTTCATCGCCGTCCGCGTCGCGGTCAATAATCAGGTAGAAGTAATTGCCGGATTTGGTCTGTACGGTGAGGAACTGCTTTCCCGCGCCGAACATAGTCCCCAGGTCGTCCCGCAGCGTCAGGTTCCCGTCCGGGGTCAGGGCAAGGGTGCCGCTGCCGTTGGGCCTGCCGCTTTGGATCATGGCGCTGAGCAGGAGCTTCAGCGTGTTTTCATCCATGGTCATGCCGCCTGCCGCCGCATCCGAAACGCGGAGGTAATCGCCGCAGACATAGCCCGTGATTTCCGGGACCGTCACGCGATACCAGCCGCCCGATTCTCCCAGGACCTTCACCTGTGCGCCGGGCAATAGGTGCCCGATAATCTGATTGCTTGTGCCCGCGCCGGTGCGGACATTCAGATAGGAATGGACATTGACAACGGTGCCGATCCGCGCTTCCGCCAAATCTTCCACCCGGAAGGTCCACTCCCATTCGCCCAGGGAGACGGTGTATGTGCCGTCATCGGAGACGGTCACTTCCACGCCGTTTTCCGGCTGCGGGGTTTGCGTCGGCTGCGGGGTGGAATTGTCCGCCATGGCCGGGGTGCAGAATACGCCCAGGCAGAGGATCAGGGTCAGCAGGCACGCCGACAGCCAGCGTTTAGACTTCCTCATGTGCAGTATCCTCCTTTGCGGTATGATTCATGTTCCGAAACAGGGCGGCAAGCTGATCTGGGGTCATGCCCGTTGCGCGGACAAGGCCGATGATGTCCGTGTTTTCCTGCTCCGTAATCAGCTCGTCGATCTGCTTATTTCGCGCCTGTAAATCGGCGATCTTCGCTTCATTTTTGCTGCGCTCCGCGCGCAGCTTCGTGACCTTTGTGTTCAAATGATCGTCCTCCTTTATGGATTTGGCAGACGGCCAAAGCTCAAAAAATGGCTCTGCCAGTAGCTTGTGTTGATGCTGGTGTACTGGATGGGGTCGCCGCAATGGAGCATCATCCCATCTCCCACATAGATGCCTACATGAGATGCGCCGGTGGTGTCGTATGTGCGCTCGAAGAAGATCAGGTCGCCGGGGCGCGCCTCCGCAGCGGAAATCCGCGTGCAGATACCCAGCAGGCCGGATGCGCCCAGCCGTCCGAAGTTCCAGCCCACGCCGCAGTTGTTGCACACATAGCTGACGAAGCCGGAACAGTCGAAGGACGTGGAGGGAGAGGAACCGCCCCAGACATAGGGGAAGTTCAGGTATTTCTCCGCTTCCGCCAGCATGGCGGCGAAGGTTTCGTCGTTCAGGGCTTCCGGCGGCACCTCATACTTCTCAGGCCGGTTCGTGATGTATTTCCCGATATAGCCGGAGGAAGGAAACAGGTCCGGGCGGTTGCCCAGAGTGGACATGTACAGCGCATACATGGAGAGTTGGGAGTGGGACATGGTATAGACCGGGACGTGGGAGAGATTGAAGTTCTCCAGCTCCACGGTGCAGATATAGTAGTTATAGGGAACCTGGACCTCGTACTCGTATTCCTCCGTCACGGTCTTTCCGGTATCGGGATCGGTGTAGGTGTAATAGCCCGTGCGGGGCTCCGTTCGGTAGCGCACCTCGACCTCCACGGTCTCCGTCAGGATATACTGCTTGTCAAAGAGCGATTGCAGGATGCCGCCCACATCGTTGATCGTCCACTCGCCGCCGTAGAGCGCCGTAATCGCGGAGATCAGTACGTATGGGTCGTGCTCGATGTCATCCAGCGCATAGTGGTATTCATCGTAGTCATAGGTGCTCTCATAGGTGTCGAGGTATTCCCGCAGCTCGTTTTCCATACCTGTGTATGCGGCTTCTGCCGCCAGCATATCGCTGTCCGCAGACGGGTACGTGGACACGCCCACGCCGCCGGTGGTCCCCTGTATCAGCACGGAGCAGGAGGAGATGCCGGCAAAGAGCAGCAGAACAGCCGCCGCGATCCCGCCGACGATCAGAAAGCCCTTTTTGTGGCGGGCAACAAAGGCCGATGCCTTCTTGGTGTCCGCGGCGGCACGCTTGGCCGCCTTTGCGGTCGTTTCGGAGGCTTTGACGGTATTTTTTACGCCGGAGCCGGCTTTGGCCGCAGCGTATTCCTTGCGGATCGCCCGCTTTTGCTGCCAGCGGGAATAAGGGTTGCTGGAAAATTGCGGATTCTGCGCCTCGGCTTCCTTGTACAGCGCCTTCATATTTGCTTTGTCCGCACGGGCTTCCGCGCGGGCGGCGGTTCGATAGGGCTTCAGCCTGCTTTCGTGGTGGGCGTAGTGAGCCAGACGAGCACCGCCCTCGGCGGTTTCTTCCAGCTTGTGCGCGCTTTCCACGCCCACGTTGTCCTTTTCGGACTGCCGCAGCTCACGATGGACGGCGGCCAGGACCGTCTCGCCGGGGGCGAGTTCAAGGGCATGGGTCAGCTTGGAGGGCGGCTTCTTCTTTTCCTCAAAGGAAAGGCGCGTCGTCACGCGCCCGGTTTGCGGGTCAACGACGCGCCGTTTCACTTGCTTCTGTGGGATCGCAGCCTCGGCCTTTTCCAGCTTGTCCATGCGCTTTTCCGCTTTGCGGATCGCCTTTTTCAGTTCGGGGGAAGCTCGTTCCTCCTCCGTGAATTGCAGGCGGGGGGATCGCTTGCTCATCGCTCATCATCCCAGCAGCCGTCCAGGTCGCTCAGCGTGTCCAGAAGCGCGTCCGCCTCCTGAATGAAGCTGTCCAGCTTGTTCCTGTATTCCTCTGCTTTGTCGGTCAGCTCCATGAGCGCGTCCGCCAGCGCGCAGAAATCCGGCCGCTTCCGCGTGGCGCGATGTCCGGCAAGAGGCACGTCGTTTACCTGCTCCGCCATATCCTGAAAGGCTTTGGTCAGCACCTCGGATTCCTCCATGAACTGAGCCACCTTTTTCAGATCGCTGAAGGAGAGCTCCCTGTCCGGGTCCGTATGGTCAAAGATGATGACGTACTTGGTGTTGTTTTCCATGATAAATACCTCCATGTTGATAATCAGGTTCCCGCTGCTTCGGCCAGCTTGGTGGTCATGACCTTATACAGCTCGGTGTCCTTCGGGAAACGGTCGATAAAGGGCAGGATCACGCTGCCGTAAAACAGCAGCCCCTCGCCCTCCCCGGAGTGGGTGACGTAGGAGAGCTGATGGGGCGAAATGTTGAGCTGCTTGGCCAATATCTGCCGGTCTCCCGACGCCTGGTTGAGCATGTACACATAGTCGCTGTTTTCAAAGATGTTCTCCACCTCGCGGCTTGAAAGCAAGTCCTTCACGTTCTGGGTGATCCCGGTTGGGATGCCGCCCCATTTTCTGAAACGCTTCCAGATTTCAATGCTGTACGCCGCCGTTTGGTCCTCCTTCAGCAGAAGGTGGAACTCGTCGATGTAATACCTGGTGGATACGCGCTCGGCCCGGTTGACGGTGACGCGGTTCCAGACCTGATCCTGGACGATGAGCATCCCGATCTTTTTGAGCTGCTTGCCCAGCTCCTTGATGTCGTAGCAGACAAGCCGGTTGTCGATATTCACATTCGTGCGGTGATTGAATACGTTGAGGGAGCCCGTCACGTAGATTTCCAGGGCTGTGGCGATGTACTGCGCCTCCTTTTCCTCCTGACGCCGCAGCTCGTTGTACAGGTCCTCCAGAATGGGGACGTTCTCAGGCTTCGGCTCATTGAGGTAGTCCCGATAGATAAGCCGGACGCAGCGGTCGATGATCGTCTTTTCCACCGGCTGGAGACCATCCTTGCCGCCGACGATCAGCTCGCACAGGCTGAGGATGAAGTCGGATTTGAGGGAAAGGGGGTTTTCGTCGTCGCTGTAATTGAGGTTGAGGTCCATGGGGTTGATGTAGTCGGTGGATGTGGGCGAAATCCGGATGACCTGGCCGCCCAGCCTGCGCACCAGCGCGCCGTATTCCGATTCGGGGTCACAGACGATCACATGATCGCCGGTGAGCAGCATCACATTGACGATCTCCCGCTTGGCGGCAAAAGACTTGCCGGAGCCGGGGGTGCCCAGGATCAGGCCGTTGGGGTTCTTCAGGAGCTTGCGGTCCACCATGATGAGGTTGTTGGACAGGGCGTTCAGCCCGCAGTACAGGGCCTCCTTGCCGGACTGAAACAGCTCCTGGGTGGTAAACGGCACGAAGATGGCCGTACTGGAGGTGGTGAGCCCCCGCTGTATCTCCACCTGGTTCAGCCCCAGCGGAAGCGAGGACATCAGCCCTTCCTCCTGCCTAAAATCCAGTCGGGTGAGCTGACAGTTGTACTTCTGCGCGATGCTGGACGCCTGAAACACGTTGTTATCAAGCTGCTGCCGGGTATCCGCGGTGTTCAGCACCAGGAACGTGACGAGAAACATGCGCTCATTGCGGCTTTGCAGGTCTTGAAGCAGCTTCTTGGCTTCGCCGCCGTAGGTTGCAAGGTCCGAGGGGATGATGTCCATATCGTAGCCGGAGCGCACGGCCTTTTTCTGCTCCTCGATCTTCATCTTGTCCAGGTCCGTGATCTTGCGCTTGATGGTCTTGATGGCGCTGACCTGATCCACGGACTGAATGTGCATGTTCACAATGAGGGAGCTTTCCATGTCGAGGAAGTCCGCCAGCATACGGTCGTTCAGCTCCGGGGCGAGAATTTGCAGAAAGCTGACCGCGCCCACCTTCCGGCCCATGCCGAAGCTGTTGCCCTTCGCAAATTCAAAGGAGCTGGGCGCGATGAAGTCCTTGACGGACAGGCCCGACGGGGCCAGCCAGTCCCACGAAAAGCGGAACGGCTCCTGGGTGTCCATGTGGAACATCCCGTACAGCAGGCGAAGGCGCTCCATGCCGTTCAAGGTCTGGGCGACCACGCCGAGCCGCTTGAAGTTGTTGAGAATATCCGTCTCCACGCGCTCCAGGCGGGGTTTGGCCGCCCGCAGCGTATCCGCCTCCACGCCGAAGGTCAGGTACTTGGTCTTAATCAGGCCGTTGTTGCCCTTGGCGAGCTGGTTTTGCAGCATGGCGCTGTACTCGTTCCGCAGATCGTCGAATCCGTCCGGCCGCAGCGGAATGGAGACGCTCTTGGAAAAGCTGTCCTGCGCGGCGGAGAGGTTCAGGAAAGAGAGCTGAAAGCGGATGGAGCTGTCGAAGTAGTTGAGGAAATCGCACCACGCTTCAAAGATGGCGGTCTTGTCCTCGTTCTGATTGAGCTGATAGTTGATGTCCTGAAACTGGACTGTTTTGGTGTAATAGTTGTCTTTCACCCTGCATATCCCGTCCGGGAACATACGCTGAAATGGGATACTGTCCTGCGCCGACAGCTTCTTCTTATCCTGCCGTTTCGCTCTTGCGATGGCGGCTTCGATATGCTTTTTCTCGGCGCGGGTCAGCTTTCTTGGGGTGGACAATACGGAATACCTCCTTATCGAGATTTGCCTGCCGTTCCAGCACGGCGTAGAAGTTATCGGTTTGGTACGGGCGCTGTTTCGGGCGAAGGAAATACACCCGCAGAATGTTTCGGATGATCTTCTCCAGCGGGAGCCCGTTTTTCTCATACATGGCCAGCAGGAAGAACGGCAGCATGACGATCACCATGCAAATGGCCGCCGCGCTGACGCTGACATGGGCCTTGAGCAAAAAGAAAAGCGGGATGCCGATAGCGGCTCCGCTTCCGAAACAGATCAGTTGTCGTTTGGTGAGGTTGAACATGACCTTCGTTTTCACTGAGGTCAGGTCCTTGGGTACGGGTACATAGGCCATCCTTCATCACCTCCGTCAATGGGCCGCAAAGATCGACTTGCTGAGGCTTCCGGTTTTCAGCAGCGTGAAGCACAGCAGCACCGTATAGCCCACGCAGGTCCATATCGCTTTGGTGATGCTGCCGTCCACCGCGATATTTCTAATGAGGACCGCGTAGATCGCTACACAGACGATGATTAAGAAGCCCTGGAAGCCCAGCGCCAGCAGGGAGCGAAGATAGTTCTGGCCCATGCCGCCCCATTCCTTGCCCATCATGGCAGCCATGGGGATCGGTGCAATCGAGGTCACAAGGTAGATCTCGATCATCCTGCCGTATGCGACGATGAAGATGCAAATAGTCAGCGCCCACATGGTCAGATGCACAATAGAGGTTTGCAGCCAAAGGCCCAGCAGCGACCACACATCCATGGCGTTGAGCCTTGCCTCAAGATCGCCGACGACGCTTGTGATGTCCAAGGATACGTCCGAAACGATGAGTCCGGACGCCTGATTAACCACGCTCTGCGCTACGTCGAACACGCCCATGACAATGGTCCATGTGTGGGTCACAATCAGCACCGCGCAGGCCGTTTTGAATATCCACTTAAAGAACATCCATGTATCCACGTCGTGCAGATTGTTCCTGTCGGTTACAAGTTGGATCAGCTCCAGCGTCATGACGAAAGCCAGAATCACGCCGGCAATGGGGACGATCACATTCTCAGACAGCGCTCGTATCATGCTGTAAATGCTCGCGTTCCACGCCTGCGGGTTGGACCCTACCTGACCGGCTATATCCGCCACCTTGTCGTTTACGTTGTCAAAGAGGCCGGCCAAATTGTCGATGATTCCGCCGACCAACAATTCTTTCAGCCATTCGTTTATCAATTCACCTATCAATCGGCGTCACCTCCTTTGCCGTGCCCTCCTGTGGGGAGGACACGGCGGGGTAGTTTGTTGGCATCCTGTCCGGGATTATCCGAACAGGCCGGAGAGCAGCGGAACGAGCACGACGCCAATCAAGGCGACACCGCCCCCCGCCATCAATTGTTTCATGCCCTGGCTTTTTGCGCCGGGGTTGTCGTTGCCGTACCCTTCCAGCAGATTGATTGCGCCCCAGATACCGAGACCGGCACCCAGAGCGATGACGAGGGTCTGAAGGACCCCAACAGCAGAGTTGAAAAATGCCATACGATGTTTTTTGCCGCTGACAAACGGTTATCCGGCCACCGTGTCCGTCAGAAGCGCTCCTTTCAAAAATGATGATTTGAAAGGCGGCCATTTTTGTCTTTACCAGGGGGAATCTATATAAAAACCGCCCTGTTCAGGCGGTTGTAGGCTCTCCGGTGAGGTCTATGTCAAAGACTTCGTAGACCTCATCCGGTTTCGGTTTCAGTTGTGTGGAGATGTATTTCTCAATGTCAAAGGCGTTGCGCTTATCGTAATCGGAAAGGTATTTGTAGTTCGGATGCTGTGTGATGTCGTACTTTGCGGAGAGAAACGGTCTCACGCCGCGAAGCTGCAAAATGCACTTGCCGCCGTCCAGGACGGCCAGCTCGTCCACGCTCGCCAGCTCCTTGCCGAGCTTTTGATAGTTCAGGCTGTGGGAGACCTCCCGCCCACGGCTCTCGCCGGTGTTGAAGGTGTCTATCGTCTCCTTCCCAAGCGCCTGGGACAGCTCTTTCAGGGTAGTGGGTTCCGAGCCGCCCAGAAAGATGCGGGAATCCATGTTGCCGATGATCGTATCGGCATTGTCCTTATACAGCGCTTTGAGCTGAGATTGCGCCTGCAAAACAAGGCAGGCGGAGATCTCGCGGGAACGTATCGTTGCCATGAGCTTTTCCAAACGGGGAATCTGCCCGATATTCGCCGCTTCGTCGATCAGACAGCGCACATGGATCGGAAGCCTCCCGCCGTACACGTCGTCGGCCTTTTCGCATAACAGGTTGAAAAGCTGTGTGTAGGCCATGCTGATTAAGAAGTTAAACGTGTCGTCCGTATCGCTCATGATAAAGAACAACGCTGTTTTGCGATCCCCCAGGGTATCCAGCTCCAGCTCATCGTAGGCGGTCATGTTCCGCAGCTCCGCGATGTCAAAAGGGGCGAGACGGGCACCGCAGGAAATGAGGATGGATTTTGCCGTCTTGCCCGCCGCCAGCTTGTACAGGCGGTACTGCCGTCCTGCAAAGCTGTTGGGTTTAGTCTTTTCCAGCTCCTCAAAGATGAGATCGACGGGGTTCTGGAACTCCTCGTCATCCTCGCGCACCTCCATGGAGTTGAGGAACTCCAGCAGTGTGGAGAAGTTTTGCTCCTCCTCCGGGGCTTCGTAGTGGATGTAAGCGATCAGGGCGGTATAGAGCAGGGTTTCGGCCTTGACCCAAAAATCGTCGCCGGTTTTGCCCTCGCCCTTCGTGTTGGAGATCAGGCAGGTGACGAGCTTCAAAATGTCCTTTTCGGAGTGAATGTACGCGAAAGGATTATAGTGATGGCTCTTTTTGAAGTTGATCGTGTTCATGATCTTGATGCGATACCCGTTGCGACGCAGCAGGTTCCCGCACTCGATCACGATGCTGCCCTTCGGATCGGTGACGACGAAAGAGGTGGGGTAGGTTTTTGAGGTGCATTGCATCA
>JAUNIO010000001.1 GCA_030535355.1 bacterium
AGCGCCCACGGAAGTCGTTACCGCAGTCTGATCCAAAGTGATGGAGGTCAGAGTTACAGCTTTAACCTTAACATCAACGGTCGCCGTTTTACCCTGGAGGGAAGCGGTAATCGTCGCCGTACCGGCAGACACACCGCGGACCTTGCCAGCGGTACCGCCCGTAGTGGCAGACTCAACAGTAGCTACACTATCTTTACTAGTGGTAAAGGTTACCTGGTCGGTCACATCCTTGGTAGTGCCGTCGGACATGGTGGCCACAACCTTAAGAGTCGCGGTATTGCCGACCACGATGTCACCCACAGAGCCGGAGAAGGACAGGCTCTCAACCGTAGCCTCGCTGACCTTAACCGCGCAGGTCGCGTTCTTATTATTATAAGTAGCAGTTATGTTCGTATCGCCAGCGGTGTAACCCACAACCTTAGCGGAAGCAGTGCTGCCGCTGCCTGAGGTTACCACATTAGCTATGCTTTCGTCGGCGGAATGCCACGACACCAGCGCTGTTACATCAGAAGTCGTGCCATCGCTGAAGTGACCGATCGCGGTTATCGCTTCTTCTATGCCGATCGATACTTCTATATTAGTGCTGCTCAGCGTAATGCTGTTCAGGGTGGCCTCGGTTACCGTAACCTGCAAAGTGCCGGTCTTGCCAGAAGCATCGGTCACGGTAATAGTCGCCGAGCCAGGCTGTTTGGCCACAATCTTATTGCCCTGAATTTCTACTACCTCAGGGTTGGAACTCGTTATGGTAGCAGTATCAGTTATATCGACGGTAGAGCCGGAAGGCTCCATGACGGCCGTAGCCTGCAGAGTGGCAGCGCCGCTGACGGGAAGTTCAGCTACACCTTCGCTCATGGTCACACCGTCGGCAGTTACGGTTATCTCTTTAACCGTATCGCCATTCACTGTCACTGTGGCTTCAGCCGTAACATCCTCGGCCTTAGCCGTAATCGTAACCGTACCGACCGCCACAGCCGTTACTTTACCGGCGGAAACGGTCGCAATAGCTTCATCACTGCTAGTCCAAGTGACGCGGGAAGTAACATCGGAGCTGGTACCGTCAGTATAGGAACCCATAGCCTTCAGCTGAGAGCTCAGTCCTGCAGACAAGGTTACCGTAGAAGGATCTAAGGTAATGCTGGTCAGTTTGGGCTGTTCCTTAACAGTTACCGCACAGGTAGAACTGGTCACATCATTGTAAGCCACTGTTATGTTAGCCGTGCCAGCACTCTTCGCCGTCACCGTACCATTCAAAACAGAGGCCACAGAAGCTTTGCTGGTATTCCAGGTAAGGCCACTGGTCAGCTCTTCTGTTCTCTCGGTAGCCTGTCCGGCGTTAAAGGTCGCCATGGCCTTCAAGGTACCAGTCTGACCTTCAGTCAGCTCTAAAGTAGCCGGCTCGATAGCGATAGACGAGAGAACATCATCAGCAGAAACGGTTACTTCGCAGGTCGCAGACTTCTGTACATCCCCACTGGTATAAGAAACCGTAATTGTAGCAGTACCGCCGCTTACTGCGGTTACTGTACCGTTAGCGACTTTAGCTACAGCCGCAGCGCTGGTGGACCAAGTCAGGCCTTCGGTTAAAGTCTTAGTAGTCTGAATGCCGTCGGCATCAAACGTAGCTTTAACCGTCAGAGCTTTAGTCTGGTCTAAACTCAGAGTTACTGTAGCGGGAGTTACGGTCAGCTGAGTCAGCACAGCATCTTTAATGGTTACTGTACAGGTCTGGCTGCAGGCGGTATCGCCGCTCACGGCGCTAATCGTCGCCGTACCGGCTTTGACACCGGTCACCTTACCATTATCATCGACAGTAGCCACGCTGGGATCGCTGGATTTCCAGGTTAAAGTGGGAGTAGAAGCAGAAGTGCTGCCATCGCTCATCACGCTCTGCGCCGTCAAGGTTACGCTCTGTCCCACGAAGGTCTCAGCCGTCTTCTCCTTGATAGCTATCGATTCCACAGTAGCAGCAGTTACTGTGACGTTAACTGTTGCAGACTTACCTTCGTAAGAAGCGGTCAGTTTGGCAGAGCCAGCAGACACGCCCTTCACCACAGCACCGGAAGCGCTGCTTTCGCTTACCACAGCCACAGTGGAGGCATCGCTCGTCCAAGTCACCAAAGAAGTGATGTCGGAACGCGTACCGTCGCTGTATTCGCCATAGACTTTTACGGTCTCGCTCAAGCCAGAACCGACGGTCACAGCCGTAGGCTCAGCAGTGATGGAGTCCAGAGTCGCCGCGCTAACGGTAACTTTGCAAACAGAACTCGTGATCTCACCGCTCTTAACCGTAATCTCGGCAGAGCCTTCGCCCACGGCGGTAATTACGCCGTTGACTACTTTAGCAACATCGGATTTGCTGCTCGACCAGGTCAGGCCCTGGGTCAGCTCGCGGCTACTCTCATCAGTGAAAGTACCGTAGGCTTTGACAGTGGCTTCTTCGCCCTTGTGCAGCGAAACCGTAGCCGGATCGATAGCCAGTGAAAGCAGTTCGGCAGCGCTTACAGTCACGGACAGAGTCTCGCTCGTCTTGCCGTTATAGCTTACTTTAATGTTAGCAGTGCCGGCACCCACACCAGTGATCGTGCCGTTGCTCACGCTAGCGATAGCACTGGCGTCAGTGCTCCAGGTCAGGCCTTCGCTCAAAGTCTTAGTCGAACCGTCGCTGTAAGTACCAACAGCGTTCACGGTAGCGGTCTGGCCAACCAAAATCTCCAAAGGAGTTACATCGGATTTAATAGCGATGGATTCTAAAGTAGCAGCGCTGACAGTCACGGTACAAGTTGCCGTAACATCACCAACTTTAGCGGTGATCGTCGCCGTACCGGCAGCCACAGGAGTAATCTTGCCTTGGCTGACTTTAGCTACGTTGGTATCGGAGCTGGACCATTCGGCAGAATTGGTCACATCAGCAGTCGAACCATCATCATAGCTGCCCGTAGCTTTCAACGTAACGGGAGCGCCGACAGAAGCCGTCACTTTGGTCTGATCCAAAGCGATAGAGGTCAGAGTGACAGCCTTAACTGTCACATCTACGGTCGCCGACTGCCCCTGGAAGGAAGCGGTAATTGTAGCTGTACCGGCAGCAACGCCGTGCACTTTACCAGCAGTGCCGCCAGTAGTAGCGGATTCTACAGTAGCTACACTATCTTTATTAGTGGTAAAGGTTACCTGATCGGTCACATCTTTGGTCGTACCATCGGACATAGTGGCCACTACCTTCAGATTGGCAGTATTGCCCACAACTATATCACCAATGGAGCCAGAGAAGGCCAGGCTCTCAACCGTAGCTTCGCTGACCTTGATCGTGCAAGTCGCAGTCTGCTCATTATAAGTAGCCGTCAAAGTGGCTTCACCGGCTTTGTAGCCCACGGCTTTAGAACCGGTTATGACCTTGGCTATACTCTCATCAGAGCTGGACCAAGTTGCCAACGCAGTCACATCGGAAGTAGTGCCGTCACTGTAGTGACCGGTCACGGTAATGGCTTCCTCAATACCGGCAGCCACTTCTATTTTAGTGCTGCTCAGCGTGATGCTGCTCAGAGTGGCCTCGGTCACTTTAACCTGTAAAGTGCCAGTCTTGCCAGAAGCATCGGTGACGGTAATCGTCGCCGTACCGGCCTGTTTGGCCACAATCTTATTGCCCTGAATTTCCACAACATCAGGGTTTGAACTCGTTACAGTAGCTGTATCGGTAATATCGACGGAAGAACCGGAAGGCTCCATCACAGCCATAGCCTGCACAGTAGCAGTGCCGCTGATAGGCAGCTCAGCTACGCCTTCATTCATGGTCACGCCGTCGGCGGTTACCGTTATCTCTTTAACCGTATCGCCGTTAACAGTAACTGTAGCCTCGCCGCTGATCTCATCAGCAGTGGCAGTGATCTTCACCGTACCGGCGGCCACAGCTGTGACTTTACCGGCCTGGTCAACAGTCGCGACAGATTCATCAGCGCTGGACCAAGTAACGCGATCGGTTATATCAGATGTGCTGCCATCGTCATAAGAACCCATAGCTTTCATCTGAGTGCTCAGACCGACAGACATAGTGGGAGCAGCGGGGTCTAAAGTAATGCTCTTGAGTTTGGCAGTTACTTTAACTACGCAGGGGGCATCACAGCTAATGCCATCATAAGAAGCGGTAATGTTAGCCGTGCCCGAAGCCCTGGCGGTGATGGTGGATCCGCCGTCAGCTTTAGCGGTAATTCTAACTATATTAGTATCGGAACTGGTCCAATCAGCCAGTTTAGAAATATCGACAGTCCTATTGTTATTATAAGTACCGGTCGCTTTAACCGTTCCCGTACCGCTGACATCTAAAGTCAGTTCCAAAGGCTCCAGAGCAATAGACTGCAGTACCGGAGCAGTGACTTCAACCGCGCAGCCGGGATCGCTGGTTACACCATTCCACTTGGCAATAATGGTAGCCGTGCCTTCAGCAACGGCGGTCACGGTACCGTTATCATCAACGGTAGCCACAGCAGGATTGCTGCTAGTGAAAGTTACCCCGGTCAGCTCATCTTCTCTGCCGTCAGAGAAGTGGCCGATAGCTTTAATCGTACCGGTTAAATCTTCTACAACCGTTAATGAAGCAGGTTCGAAAGTAATGGAATCTAAGGTAGCATCATTGACGGTCACCGCGCAAGTTGCGGTCAATTCGGTTGCCGTGTGTTTGACCGTAATAGTCGCTGTGTCACCCGTGGTCTCGCCAGCGGTGATCACGCTATTGATAGCGGTAGCGACCTCTGCCTTGTCGGTAGACCAAGTCAGCCCGTCAGCATCGGTCAGCGTCTTGGTCGAACCATCGCTGAACTTACCTTCAACTTTGACGTTTTTACCCTGTTTGGCGCTCAGAGTTACACTGTTGGGCGTAATAGTCATGGACTGCAGAACCGCATCGGTAATGGTAACTGCGCAGGTCTGGCTGCAGGGCAAATCGCCGCTGGTCGCGCTGATCGTAGCCGTGCCGGGTTTCACACCGGTAACCACACCATTGGCGTCAACGGTAGCAACACTCGTATCACTGGACGTCCAGGTTAAAGCGGGAGTAGAAGCCGGCTCGCTTTCATCGCTCATCACGGCTTTGGCAGACAGTTCAGCAGTCAAACCAGCCGGAGCAGAAGCGGTCGTTTCCTGAATAGCGATGGAAACCGGCACAGCAGCGGTTACCTCAACAGTACATTTACTGTCGCCGCTATCTACACCGTCATAAGCAGCGGTCAGCGCAGAGCTTCCCACTGCTAAACCCTTAACCGTAGCCCCAGTAGCGGTCTTTTCGGTGACCGCTGCATAAGTTTCCTGAGTACTGGTCCAGGTAACCAAATTAGAAATCTCTTTGGTAGTGCCATCGCTGTAAACGCCAGTAGCGTGAACCGTGTCGGTCAGGCCTTTAGCGATTGACAGCGCACTAGGAGTTACAGTAATAGATTTCAGTTTGGCATCTGTCACGGTGACGTGGCAGTTAGAACTGGTAACTTTATCGCAGACTACGTAAACATCGGTTTCAGCATTGACCGTTTTACCAGTGATCACGCCGTCCATAACGATGGCTATGGAAGTGTCTTTAGACTTCCATTCTAAATTATCGGTCAGATAAGCAACAGTGCCATCGTTATACGTACCCTTAGCCTTAAGAGCTTCAGTGGTGCTTTCACCGTTAGGCAGTAAAACCGCGTCGGGTTCGAGGGTAATAGATTTTAATTTAACAGCACTTACTTTAACTACACAGGCAGAGCTGGTAATGTTTCCGCTCTTTACCTTAATATTGGCTTTGCCGGCACTTACACCGCTGACAGTGCCGTCCTCAGAGACTGTGGCCACTGAACTCTTATCAGTGGTCCAGGTTAAGCCTTCGCTTAGTTCAATGGTCTCGCCATCGGTAAAGGTACCTTTAGCAACGAGCTTGTTTTCGTAATCGTGACCGGCGAAAACAGAAATAGTCGCAGGCTCAATAGCTATGGACTTCAGCACAGCGTCTTTAACTGTTACTTTACAGGATGCCGAGCATTCATCCAAACTAGCTGTTACATCGATCGGGCCGCCTACACTCTTAGGAGTGATCTTACCTTTTTCCACTACGGCAACAGCCGCATCGGAGGTAGTCCATTCAGCGCTTCCCGTTATATCTTTCGTTGTACCGTTATCGTAAACACCAGTTGCTTTAACTGTGACCGCAACGCCTAAAGGAGTGCTAACAGTTTCGGGGTCGATGGTGATAGCGGTAAGGGTTACAGCTTTAACGGTAACTTTAACAGTAGCCGTCTGACCATTTATAGTAGCAGTAATGGTAGCTGTACCTGCTTCAACACCGGTAATCTTACCAGCTTCGCCGCCGGTAGAAGCCGATTCTACTGTGGCGACTTTGGGGTTGCTGCTGGAGAATTCCACCTGATCGGTAACATCAACCGTGGAACCATCTGCTAATGTAGCGATAACTTTCAGAGTATCGCTATCCCCTACAAAGACTTCGGGAGACGTTTCCACGAATTCGATCTTGGTGATCTGAGCATCGTCTTTAACCGTAACCTTACAGGTTGTTTTCAGGTTATCGAGAGAAGCCGTAATGGTCGCAGTACCTGCCGTATAGCCAGCGACTTTAGGAGCTGATTTATCTCCGTTGGCCGGGAAGACTATATTAGCCACGGCCTCATCAGAGCTTGACCAGGTAACCAAAGCAGTTACGTCCGAACTAGTGCCGTCGCTGTACTGACCTTTGACAGAGATGCTCTTTTGCAAACCTACGGGAACAGTCATAGCCTCACTGCTCATCGTAAGTTTGACCAATTTACCATCTGTCACGATAACGGTCAGACTGCACAGAACCTGACCTTTTTCATTGGAGGCAGTTATGATGGCTTTACCGGGATTGTGGGTAATGATATAAACACCCAATCCCTTGGCCGCTGCATTAGCGGTAACCGGTTTAACTTCGGCTACGTTGGTGTCAGAGCTATTCCAGCTGACCACATCAGTTAAATCAATAACCGAGCCAGAGCTGGTCACAGCAATCGCGCGGACAGGAGCCGTTTCATTGACGTTCATATACGCCACGCCATCTTTAACGGTGACGTTCTCTGGATCAATTTCGTGGTCCACGACTTTGTCGCTGTTAACTATGACCTTAGCCGTAGCGGAGAGGTTGTCACAGTAGGCAGTTACAGTAGTCGAACCGACTTTTAACGCTGTGACTTTGCCGCCCGTCACGCTGGCAATAGTTTCATCGGCCATACGCCAGCTGGCACGATCGGTAATACGCGATGTAGTACCGTCGCTGTACGTACCTATGGCATCGACCTTCGCGGCCAAGCCCACAGGCAGTTTCACCGTCGTATAATCCAAAGTAATTTTTGTGAGTCTGGTTCCAGTAGAACCTGATGAACCATGTCCATCTGAGTCGTAGCAGCCACCGGCAAACAGTGGCAACAACACCAACAAGGCTAGCAAATAACTCAAGCTAAGCCGTCGTTGAGCGGTGTGGCTGTGTTGTAGCACGACATTACCTCCTATTATCTTTTAACAATGCACCCCAATAACAACCAGGTACAAATTATTGCTTAATTAGTTTATCTTCGCAAAAACTCATTTCGTCCCTGCCACGTTCGACTCATTTTCGATAAAATCAGCTTCAGTTTAGATAAGCGTTTTCTAAAGACTATGATGCCCCCACTAACTATTAATACTTATTAAAACTAAAACATACCTAGTTAAGCAGCGCCTAAGCAATTCTGTGCGCCAATGCTAGTAGAGTACCCAAAAGAGGCAAACCAATCTTTAACGCGAAAACGCACCCATGACTATGGCAGAAACAGGATCAGAGAGCGCTCAGACGGCAGAACGCGGCCAGCATTACATAGTTGGCATAGATTTAGGAACGACGAATTCAGCTATTGCGCGCATTTCCCGCAGCGGCAGCACCCTCGAAAATCAGCTCATTTGGCAGAGAGTATCTGCCGACCAATTAGCGGAGCTGAGGACCCTGCCCAGCTTTTTGTACTTACCAGGGCCTCACGAGCTGCCTCCTCAGGCCCTACAGCTGCCCTGGAGCAATAACTGCTCTTACATTGTAGGTGACTTTGCCCGCACCCAAGGCTCACGCGTTCCAGGACGGGTAGTCACATCCGCAAAGTCCTGGCTAGCCCATCGGCGCAACGATCCCAATGAAGCTTTCCTACCCCGCGAATCTTTACAGAATACTCCTAAAGTCAGCGCCGTAGAAGCGACCAAGCGCTACCTGATACATTTGCGAGAGGCGTGGGATTACGCCAATCCCCAGCATCCCTTAGCGCTGCAGAATATCGTCCTCACAGTCCCCGCTTCCTTTGATGAAGTAGCCCGCGAATTAACATTAACTGCTGCTGAGCAAGCCGGCCTATCGCGCATTAATCTTTTAGAGGAACCCCAGGCAGCTTTTTATGCCTGGCTGTGGCAACATCAAAACTGGCGTCAGGAACTCCAGGGTATAGAACAAATCCTCATCTGCGACATAGGAGGCGGCACAACCGACTTCACCGCTATTAAGTTTGCCAATGACAGCTTAGAGCGCGTAGCCGTTGGGGAACATCTTATGCTAGGCGGCGACAATTTAGACCTAGCTATCGCCCATTTAGCCGAGCCGCGCTTGGGAGGTTCTCTGGATATTCTGCAATGGGGCGTTTTGCGCCACGAATGCCGCCGCGTTAAAGAAGTTTTATTGGGTGAAGAACCTCCTGAGGAATGCACATTAACTATCCCAGGCAGCGGTTCTAAATTATTAGGAGGAGCGTTAAGCGCTACAATAACCCGCGACGAAGTTAATAAGTTAGTACTCGACGGCTTCTTCCCGCTGGTGGGCCTCGATGAGCCAGTGCAGCAGCAAACCCGCCCGGGATTGCGCGAATGGGGATTGCCATACGCCAGCGATCCCGCTATTCCCAGACATTTAGCGGCCTTTTTGCGTACCCATCAGCTCGAACCAGACGCAGTCCTGTTCAACGGCGGGGCCTGCCGTCCGGCTGCCATCACCCAGCGTTTGTGTGAGATCCTTCAAAATTGGCGGGGGGGCCGCCGAGTTCGGCTGCTTAACAACTCTGAAGGAGATTTAGCTGTAGCTCAAGGGGCGGCCGCATTCGGATGGCTTAAGCTGCAGGGCCGCCAGCGCATCAAAGGAGGCACTGCGCGCTCATACTATTTAGGCGTAGCCGAGGGACAGGCTCTTTGTGTCGTCCGGCGCAATCAGGAAGAAGGAGTCACACAAGAGATTCAGCAACCAGAATTGCGTCTGCGTTTAGGCATACCTGTAACCCTGCCGCTTTATTCCTCTACCGAGCGTCCTGAAGATGACTTAGGCAGCCTCACGGCAACAGACTGTTTACGGCCCGCTGGATCACTGGAAACCGTGATCAGCGGGAATAAAAATGAACACGGAGAGCTGCCCGTGCATTTAGCCGCCCAAGTCACCGAAATTGGGACTTTGGAACTTTGGGCTATTTCTCAAAAGCGCCGCTGGTCGCTGCAGTTGCCCTTGCGCGGCAAGCGCCAGGCCCCCACCGCACCCGAGCTCGATTTAGCCAAATTGGAACCCCTGCGCCAAAGGTTAATTGCCACTTTTCTCGCCAAAGTACCTAAAGATTCCCACGCCAAAGCGAGACCGCGCACAGCTATGAGCGCCTTAGAAGAGAGCTTAGGACCGCGCGATTCCTGGTCGCTGGCTTTAAACCGCTATCTCTGGGAAGGCTTTCTGCAGACCCTTACCCGCCGCCGCAGTTCTCCTGAACACGAAGCGGCCTGGTTCAACGGAGCGGGGTTCTGCCTACGCCCAGGATTAGGTTACCCATTAGACAGCTGGCGCTCGCAGCAAATGGCCAATATTCTCAGCGACTGGATGCAGTACAACAGCGAAGAGCGCGTGCGCAAAGAGTGGTGGGTTTTCTGGCGCCGTCTAGCCCCAGGCTTAAGCGAAGACTGTCAGAATGAACTCTGGCATCATATGGCCCCTAAGCTTATGCCTTCACGCAAACACCTGAAAAGCCGTATAAAATCCCTCCTGCCTTCAGAGATCAACGAATTCCTGCGTTTAGCCGTCAGCCTAGAGCGCTTAGAATTAAGCGAAAAAATCGCCTTAGGCAATGTTCTCAATCAGCGTTCCCAGCCAAGCGCGGAATTATGCTGGCAGTTAGCCCGCTTAGGAGCCAGGCGTTTGGTTGGCAGCGGTTCCAATCGCGTTTTGCCACCTGATACTGTAATACCATGGATTGAGCGCTTCCTAGCTGTAACCTCGTGGAATCAGCCCAGAGCCTACGGGTATAGTTTAGCCGAGATGGCCAGATATACCGGAGAGCGAGATTTAGATGTGCCCGAATCCCTGCGGAAGCAAGTCGCCCAGCGCCTGCAGCGGGAAAACTTAGCAGAAGCTGCCCTAATAGTCAGCGAAATTACAGCTATAGAAGAAGAAAACCGCGCTCATTTGCTCGGCGATACTCTTCCCCTAGGGCTGCACCTGACTGATCATTAAATAGCATTGCCTAAAATTTAATGCCGTTTTGTTTCATGCCGCTTAGTTAGCGATCAGCTAACCCGCGAACTATCCAGTCCCAAGTTTATATTATCATCCCATAATATCGAGGCTGTGCCCCAAATATTTATTTTGCTGATGACGGGCCACAACTTCACGCGGCAGGCGAATTAAACCGCCGCACTCGGGACAGCTACAAACATCCCCTTCCAAAGCAGCTGTCAAATCTTCATCGCTGAGCACAGAGCCGCAATGAGGACAGGTTATGCGTTTAACCGGCTGTACGTTTCCTAATTCTGCCATGCTGAACCCTCACAATAAAACGGCTGCCCTGCTTTCTCCACTACGAAAACCACGAGGAAAACAGAGCAAAAAATATTAATAATTAAAACTAAATTATTGGTAATTAATATTATAATGCTAATTATAAGGCTATTATAATTGTTAGTGGTTCACTTCAACCTAAAACCTCCCTGCTAAAAAATATCATGTTAAAAAATATCATTTAGTTAGTGCTTAATGCCGTAGTTAGCGATCAGCCAACTTGCGAACTATCTGACTCACCCTAAAGGATGTCTTATCATTTAGTTAGCGATTAGCTAACTAGCAAACTATCTAACTCCCCCTAAAAGATGGGAAGGAGAGATGTCGCGGCTGCGACAGAGGGGGTGCCCAAGACTGTTGGGGAGAAAACAGCAAAAAGGAACCTCTGTACAATTTCCAGAACATTGCAAAGTTATGACACCAGACATTTTGGGTAATCGCTATTTATTGCAAGAACGTATAGGCGAAGGCGGCATGGGCAAAGTTTTTTGCGCTTATGACCGTGAAACCGGCAATGACGTTGCCATAAAATTACTGCACGGCAGACTGACCAAAAGAGAACGCTCCTGCCGGCGTTTTAAGCGCGAGGCCATGATAGCCATCCACCTCAGTCATCCCGGCATAGTTAAAGTTTACGATTACGGCACCGAACCGCGTCCCTACATCGTAATGGAAAAGTTGGAAGGCTTGCCACTGCGCAAATACATCCGCTCCCATCAATTAGATTATATTCAAGTTCTGCAGCTGGCGCTGCAAATATGCGATATACTGCATTACGCCCACGGCAAAGGAATTGTCCACCGCGACCTCAAGCCGGATAATATTATCGTCGAACCCAATGGCCGCGTAAAACTGCTCGATTTCGGCTTAGCCCGCATGACTAAAAATACCAATTTATCGGCGCTTACCAAACAGGGCACGGCTTTAGGCACATGCTCCTATATGGCACCAGAACAAGCTGCGGGCAAAGAAGCAGATGAACGTTCCGACCTCTACTCTTTAGGTATAATTCTTTACGAGTTTATCGTAGGCATGACGCCGTTTTCCGCTGATGATCAGGAAGCGATACTCTACATGCAGGTGCATCAAAAACCGGAACCGCCCTGTCAGGTGAACCCTGATTTACCCAAGCCCGTCGGCGATTTACTGCTGTGGATTCTCAATAAAAGGCCAGAAGACCGTCCTCAGTCCGCTCTGCAGCTCAAACACAAAATTGAAGAGATATTAGCATATTTAGAGCAAAACGCCCGTCTCAGCCGTCCTTCCGTTTTGCTTCCCGATCCCAACGAAATTCACGGCGCTGGCGTAAAGATAATTAATCGCTACCCCGAAGCGGATCCGGACACTGCGCCTATGCCCAATGTCTCAGCTAAAACACCAAACGTTCCTGCTTTTATCCCCGCCCCAGGAACAGCCCGTCTCCCCGAAAAAGACCCCTGGCCCAAGCGTCTGCCTATAACCGTGCGCAATTCCCAACCGCAGTCAGCTCCGACTCAGTCGTTACTAGCGCCACCAGCACGGCCTGCCCTAAAATCCAAGAAGTACCTGCTTTCTTTAGAAGAAGATGGTCAGCACACTCTAAACAACAAAGTTAACGCTCAGCTCACTCCTGGCAGTGTCATAAGATCGAGTGTAGAAAACGAGCTGGCTGGTTTCGACTTTCCAGAAGTAGAATTCAGCTTCCCTCAGCCAGAAGCTGCCCGCCAGTCTTCCCAGCCCCTAGCCCAAGAACAGCCAGCGCCGCCTATGCCGGCTAGACAGCGCCACATGACACAGTATCAGCTGCGCCGCACCACCAAAACTCAGCCTGGCAAACGCTGTCTAGTTACCATGCTGTATATGGCAGTAGATAAGTACAGTCATTTATGTCATGAAAAACAGACATTGATAGAATTGAGCGAAGCTATGACCTACAGTCTGCGCGAAGCTGTAGATTCCTACAAGGGACAGCTGCGCAAAAGCAGCAGTGAAGCGCTATCGGCACTGTTTACTGGGACTCAGAGCGGGCTGCGGGCCGCCCAAGCTGCCCAGAAAATGCGCCGGGAATTAGAAGCTATTAAACTGAGTTTTGGCATAAACAGCGATATAGCTTTAAAAGTGGGCATATACAGCACAGAGCTACTGCTCACCGCTGATGATCGGCTTCGCGAAGGAGAAGAAAACAATCTGCGTTTTTATGCAGAGCGTTTGGCCAGTATTTCCCGCACCGAAGCCCGAGGGGCTACAGTTGTCAATTCCGAAAGCCTTGACAAAAACATGCAGTACGAGTTTCTGCGCACTATTTATATTGGCGGCGGGCGCAGCGACGCCGTATATCTGCATAAAATAACCGCACTTCCTTAACAGTCTCGGGCAACAGTCTCGATTAAACAGCCTTGAGCATTGCCCAGTAAACCATTCATTATTTATTGTTTATCATTTAGTAATATGTACGGCCATTTATTTTGCAGTTTATGTAGCAATTAGCTAAGCTGCGAACTATCGGACTCCATCTATATTAAGCAAAATCAAACTACAGCACCGTTTGACGCTGACGGAGAAACTTATGCTTATAGCCATTCATTACGTCATTCCGGCTCTTCTTTTAACTGGATCGCTTTGGCTGGCCTACCAGGAATGGGGGTATTTTCGGCAATGCGCCCGCAAGCCATGGCTGCGTTTCCTTCGCCGCATTCTAGGGGCCGTCATGCTGTTAGCCATTGGCTGTATGATGAACAAAGGCGACACAACTCTAATTTTCATGGCCAAAGATCAGGTTGCCGAATTAGCCAAGCAAAACCCGGAATACGCCAACTACTGCCTTAACTACTGGTTAACAGTAATGGCCTTAGTTTTAGGAACTTTAGCCATGGCTGTCTGGGATATAATTGCCAGTTTTATCAGCATCCGCGCTATGCTCTGCGAAACAGCGCGCGAAGACCTAAAGGCTTTTACAGAAGCGTTAGAGAAAAGCCAAAAACGCAATAAACAGTCTAAGCAAAAGGAAGAAAATAAATGAGCGAAAGCAAGGCCATTTTTACTGCTGAACAGGTTCAGCAGCTAAACAAGACCATCGAGGCCAGCGTAAATTGGCTGCGCCATGAGCAGCACGAAGATGGACATTGGGTGGGCTTTCTTAAGACCAATTCCTCCATTGAAGCCGAATGGATATTTGCTATGTACTTTTTGGGCATAGAAAACGATCCCAAATACGACGGCGTAGTCAAAACGCTGATCCACGAACAGCGCGAAGACGGCTCTTGGGAAGCTTACAAAAATGCTCCCACCGGCAACATAAGCACCACCGTTGAAGCTTATACAGCACTGCGCATTGCGGGGCAGAATCCCAATTCCAAACGCATGACTCAAGCTAGAGAATGGATATTAGCCCACGGCGGTCTTTCTAAAGTCCGCGTCTTCACAAAAATCTGGCTGGCGCTTTTGGGCGAATGGCCCTGGGATGCGACCCCCAACATACCCCCCGAAATTATTTTACTGCCCAAATGGTTCCCCATCAACATTTGGAAATTCGCCAGCTGGGGACGCGCCACAGCCATTGCTATTGCTCTCTTTTCCTGCAAACGCCCGGTCAAACAGTTACCCCCAGATAAACGGCTTGATGAACTATTCCCAGAAGGACGCGACAAAGAAAACTACGCCCTGCCCTGTCCCAAAAGTGCATGGGGACGCTTCTTCTGGATCGCCGACCGCGTTTTGCAAAAATACGTCAACTGTCCTGTCCAGCCTCTGCGCGACTTAGCTACAAAACTCTGCATCGAGTGGATAATCCGCCGCCAGGAATCTGATGGATGCTGGGCCGGGATTCAGCCGCCTTGGCTTAACGCCATTATCGGTCTATATTGCCAGGGTTACGCTCTGGATCATCCCGTCGTAAAAGCTGGCCTAGAAGCCTTCAACGAACCGTGGGCTTACACCAACGAAAACGGCACTTATCTGCAGTGCTGCACATCTCCGGTTTGGGATACCGTGCTCAGCCTGCAGGCTTTATGGGATTGCGATCTAAGCGCCCGCGACGCCATGGTGCAAAAAGCCATAGACTATACCTTGCGCGAGCAGATAAAAGTTATCGGCGATTGGAGCATCAACGCCCCGGTAACGACACCTGGAGGCTGGGCTTTCGAATACCAAAACGATAATTATCCCGACATCGATGACTCTGCCGTAGCGGTCTTATCGCTGGCGCGCCACCGCCACGAATCCGCCGATCCTCAAGCGATTGACGAAGCTGTGCAGCGGGGTATGAACTGGATCGAAGCTCTGCGCAGTGACAACGGTGCCTGGGGAGCGTTTGACAGCAACAATGACGACGATATTGTCACGCAAATTCCCTTCAGCGACTTCGGAGAGCTGCTCGATCCTCCGTCCGCTGACGTCACCGCCCACGTCGTAGAAGCTTACGCCTATTTAGGGCGGGACCTCAGCAACAGCACTATCGTGCGCCGCGCCGTCGCTTATCTGCGCCGCGAACAGGAAGAAGAAGGCTGCTGGTTCGGGCGCTGGGGCGTCAATTACGTTTATGGCACCGGCTGGGTACTGCCAGCGCTTAAAGCCGCCGGCGAAGATATGCAGGCCGAATATGTGCAGCGCGCCGCTCAATGGCTGTGTTCCAAGCAGAACGAAGATGGCGGCTGGGGTGAGACCTGTGCCTCCTACATGAATCCCGCCCTGCGCGGGACTGGTGTCAGCACCCCCAGTCAGACTGGCTGGGCTCTAATGGGGCTTTTGGCTCTGGACGACCACAGCTACGACGCTGCTATCATTAAAGGACTAGATTATTTGATGCGGACCCAAAAAGACGGCACCTGGGAACAGCCGGAATATACCGGCACGGGCTTCCCGGGCTACGGCATCGGCGAGCGCACCGATCTAGCCAATAAGAAAACCCTCGACCAAGGCCAGGAACTGGAGCGCGGCTTCATGCTCAATTATGCTATGTACCGCCACTATTTCCCCATGATGGCCTTAGGCCGGGCACGCAAATACTTTAACAAACAGTAACGCAGTTAAGTCCTGCAATTCCATTATTTCACGCTCGGCATAATTAGAAAACCTGCGGCCATTTGGCTCCGCTGCAATGGCTGCGGGTTTTTAATTAAGGGAGAAACAGCGTTATGCGGCAATGGCTGGGATATTTAGCGTTTTCTTTAGCGGCACTCTTTTTATTCAGCGCTTCGGGACAAGCTCTGGAACAAGGAGATCGCGCCCCCAAATTAACCCTCGCTACAGCAGACGGCAAAGTCCTAAATTTGCCTGACAAACAGCTGCCCTCGCCGACCTTAGTGTGGTTTCCCTTGGCCTGGCGCACTCCAGCTCATCTCTGCGATAAGCTGATCAGCGTAGCCAAAGACAGCCAGGCCACACTAGTGATCATCCCTATTTACGATTATGCAGGCCTGCAGCGTTTAGCGCATCCGCTAAGCAGCGAGAGCGATTCCGTATCAGCTGACGGCGAACCGGCAAAAAAGTCAGAATCTGACAGCCATACTGCTGATCTCCCTGGTCATGAGACAGTGCCTTCAGTGCTCCCCTCTCAAGGACTGCCCAAGCCCGAGGAACAGCCTACCGGCAATTTACCGCCAGCCGGAGCTGCAGAACCTGCCGCATCCGGTCAGGAAACGGTGCTCCCTAGCTCTGCCAGCAGTGCCAGCTCCCCGGACAATTTGCCTGCCAGCGGCAGCCCAACTGAAAATAACGATGTCCCAGCTGTCCCAGAAAAGTTCAGCGCACTGCAGGCCCAGCAACTATTCCGGGAACGCGTAGAAACACTGGCTCAGCGTTACCCGGAAGCTATTTTTATATGCGATGCCGACAATCAGGCCCTGCTGGCCTACACAGATTCCTTTATAACCAATATTCTGCCCAACCCAGACCTTTTCATCATCGATGCTCAGGGCTTCATTAGCTGGCGGGCATTTTATCCTGGGTTAACCGTAGGAACGCTGACCAGGGCCATCATTACTGCCCGGCCCAAACAGTCAAGTTTTTAGAGAAGAGATGCTGGTTTAGCATTCCTTAGCTTATAGCCTGCGCTGCCGTCTAACGCGGCTTCAGCGAAGGTACGACAAGATAAGATAAGTCCATGAAATTACTGCTCTGCAAAAAAAAATATATTGCTTGCTTCTTCTTATTAGTTTTAGCCGTTAGCGGCGTAGGCTGTTCTTCGTGGCTGACTCAAAAGCGCTCCCCCTTCAGCGGGCTCCTTCCGCATGATACGCCTCTCATCGTCGAAGGTGCGCCTGACAGCGTTGTAAAATTCCTGCATCAGCTGGAGATTCCCATTCCCGAACTCGGGGAAGGCCTTGATATAGGCCAGATTAACTGCGAACGCCTACTGTACGCGGCCGTACCCTTGGAGAATAACGGCGATTATGCCGGCTGCCGTCAAACGATCATGCAGACAGTAAACTCTCTTGAAGAGAAATGGACGGAACAGCAATGCTATCCAGTTCCCGATTCCATCAAATTGCCTCAGTGCCCTTATGGCGGCCAATTGACCTATAACAGCGACGGCCAGCAGTTTACCATAACCTGCCGCGGCAGCGAACACGCGGCTTTGTACAATTCCGTATCAGGTTTAAACGTTCAGAACTCCAGCAGTCAGCCTCTGATCTTTATTGCTTTCCAATCCGATGATCCCCAATGGCAAAATGCTGCCATCTCCAAAAAATATCCCCACATCAGAATACTCACTTCCGATCCCCAGCGCACAGTAGAGTATTTAGAGCAAAACGAAAATAATTTAGAGATCAGGTATCCCAAAGAGACCTCTCTGTATGCCAGTGTAATTAATGAGCACTTGGGAGATTTTTGGAACAGTTTACCTTTATTGCTTCCCGGTGAACGAACGATTATCACCAAAAATTCTCAAACGGGAATCTATAGCCTACGCTCTGCCTTGCCAGCTTCAGAGAGCAGCCCTTCAGGCAGCAGCCCAGAGAAAGGACTTCCCAGCGCGGAGCGCTGCTGGAAGCAGCTGCCTCAGGGAGAGATACGCCTGGCTGCCTCTTCTGAACTGCTGCGCCGGATAAACCTGCTGCCCTGGCCTATGCACAGCACAGAAAAAGCTCAGCCACTTGTTTTCGGCATCGCCACAGATTCGGTTCCTCATCTAAACAAACTGCTGCCCTCCGTTAACTCCGCTTTCTCCGGACTGACAGAAGCGGGAATTGTCATGGAATTCACCGATAAATCATCAGCAGAAAAGGGTCTGAAGAACAGTCCCTGGGGTGACTTAAGCGCGGACAGCAATCCCTACTGCTTTGGAGAGCAGAAGGACAGCACTCTCAGCATTACCATAGGCGAAAAAATGCCTGAAATAGGGACTAATGTCCCGCTGCTACCGCAAGGCCCCGGTCCAGTTCAGTTAGCCTGTCAGCTCACGCTCAGCAAAAACGCTCAGGAAAAACGGCGCTATTTAATCAGTGGTGGCTGGCATAACGGCCAGCTGTGGATGGAGATTTTGCCGCAAATCGAAACAGCTACGCAAAATCATTGACGGGACGGCAACTGGCATCCATCCAGCCTAGAGATATAATCAGTGGGGCCATTAGATTCTCTCCATTGCTGTGAAGAGAGACGATAATATATTGGCGGGGCCATATTGGCATTGGGGAAGACATCCAGACCTTCGTAAATCCATTGGCTCTGGCAGCGCTGAAAGCCCAGTTTTTCGTAAGTGCGCTGAGCCGCAATATTGTAATTGGCCGTGTCTAGCTCAACAAAATCGCAGCTCAGTTCCTCAAACAGAAACTTCAGCATCATTTGCAGCGAACGCGCTCCGTAACCGCGGCGGCGCTCTTGGCTAAGACCGATCACAATGCCCACAATGGCTAAGCGCTGCCCTGACACGTTGCGGGTATTAAAAAAAATGCTGCCGATCAGTTTTTCATCTGTACAGATGGCCGCATAATTATTAAGCACCCGCTCTAAATTAGCGACATAGTTATCCACAACAGTCTGCACATAAGCTTCCCCAGCCTGCGGTTTGAGACCAAAAGTATAACGCGCCAATTCGGGATCGCGCAGCCAAACTACAAAATCATTAATTTCATCCTGCCGCAGAGCGCGCAGCGTCAAGTTCCCGTCAGCATATCCGGGAAATGGAGCATTCACATCATGCAAAGCTACGTTCTCCAATATTATTTTAACGAAACTATTCCAGCATTTCTTTAAAAGCAAATATCTCGCCTTCTTCGAACCTCTTTTTCAAGCCGTTAATTCGGCAAGCGGTCCATAATGTAATATCATTTAGTTTTTGATCAGCTAACTTGCGAACTATCTAACTTCCCCTAAAGGATGAGAGGGAGAGAGGCCGCGGCTGCGACAGATGGGGATGCCCAAGACTGTTGGGAAATTCACCGTATGATCAGGCTATCCTGGCACGGTATCCTCGAAGCGTTACACCGCAAAAAAGCTATTTAATTTAGCCAAATAAAGGTTAAGTTCATCACAATGTAAAATAGTATTAGGTTTATTTTACCATGATCAACCGTTACCATGATTGGGCGGCGGCCCTGTTGCGCTTAACGCCCACGCGCATTATGGTGCTTAGTTTTATTCTGCTGATTTTGCTTTGCACCGCCATACTAATGCATCCCGCCTGTTACACCAGCAATACCACCCCTAATTTTATCGACGTGGTATTTATGAGCACCAGCGCCGTGTGCATTACTGGACTGACGACGCTGGACGTGGCCACTGATTTCACGCGTTTAGGCCAATGCGTTATTTTATTTTTCATCCAAATTGGCGGGCTAGGCATGGTAACCTTTACTTCCTCTCTCTTAGTCCTGTTTGGTGCCAAATTGGGATTAGGCCACAGGAAGATGCTCCAGGAATATCTGCCCGGCATAGAGATGTCCAGCATCCTCCGCGTCACCAAATACGTAGTGCTGGTATTTTTTGTCGTTGAGCTGTTAGGCGCACTGATCTTATCCTTGGTCTGGGTGCCCATTTACGGCTGGGGCGATGGCCTATTCCACGCTTTGTTCCACTCCGTAGCCTCGCTCTGCAATGCTGGAATTTCCACAATTCCCAACGGCTTAATAACGTATCGCTCTAACGTACTCATCAATTTCACGGTGATGGCCATGGTGATAGTCGGCGGTTTAGGATATGTGGTCATCATTGAATTTGTCAAGTTTTTTGTCGGCAAAGACAGAGCTTCTATGCACCACCGCCTGCACATCCGCATCGTGCTGATGACCAGCCTTATTCTCACCATAATCGGGGCTATAGGCATATTTTTATTCGAAAACAGCAACCCGGAACTCAATTCCAATTCTCTAGGGACTGCTATCATGGCCGCCCTTTTTCAGTCGGTCACCTGCCGTTCCTGCGGCTACAGCACTGTAGATATAAGCTCTTTTGAGCCCTATACAAAACAGTTTATGATGGGGTTAATGTTCATCGGCGGAGCTACAGGATCAACAGCCAGCGGCATCAAAGTCACTACATTCGCCCTTTTAATCATGGCCACTTGGGCGCAGATCAAAGGCAAACGCGACATTGAAATCGAAGGGCGCCGTATTCCCTGGACCCGCGTGGCCCACGCGACTTCATTAACCATCATCGCTTTCTTTACGGTCATTGCTGTAATAGTTATCCTGAATTATTTAGAGCCCAATATCGATTATGCCGATTTGGTTTTCGATGCGGTTTCCGCTTTAGGAACAGTCGGCCTATCGACCGGAGTGCCGTCCCGCTGCGGAGTATTAGCCAAACTGCTTTTTTGCGTGTGCATGTTTATTGGCAGGCTGGGGCCTTTTACCGTAGCCTTAAGTTTAATTTCCCAGCCCAATCCTCAGCACACTACTTACCCTGAAGGCAATATTCTCATAGGGTAGCGAACCGAAAGCTAAACTCGATTTGAAACCGTTCGCACATTGACGTACCGCTAATATAATACTTATAATTCCCTCTAAAGGTAATGCCGTTAAGTTAGCGATCAGCTAACCTGCAAACTATCTGACTCCCCATAAAGGTAATATCAGCACACCTTAACTAAATGACAGTTAAAATTAAACTAATAAAGATATTGTGCAGGTATTTAACCAAGCAACGCGAAGATTTCGGTTTGTTGACTATACAGATTTCCTAAATTTTGCTACAAAGGAGATGAGCTAATCAGTGGCTAAGCGCGATTATTACTTCGTATTGGGTGTGGCTCCCATAGCTCCCCCTGAGGAGATAAAAAAGGCTTACCGGACGCTCTCAAAAAAATATCATCCGGACCTCAATCCTACTATGAAAGCCGCCTCAGACGAGAAAATGAAAGAGCTCGTCGAAGCTTACAATATCATAAGCGATACCACTAAACGCAGTAGTTACGATAAGCAGCCGTTCTTTCAGATCAAACGCTTTGCTAAAACTTCAGCGCGCAACAATATTGACAATGCTGCCTTTAGCAAAAAGCCAAAAGTTAAAGAACAGTCTTTCTTAGAAAAAATCATGTCGCTTTTTAAGAAAAATTCGGACAATGCTGGTACCGAGACAGCTCAAGACCCCAAACAGGCAGATGTGCATTTCACTTTGGGTCTTTCTATGGCTGAGAGCGAATCGTTTTTTGAACAGGCTCGCGGAGAATTCAAACTAGCCTTAAAATTTGATACCCGCCACAAAGAAGCCTGTTATAATCACGCTTTGATGTGCTATAAACTCGGAGATTTTGACGAAGCTCGCGACGGACTGCAGGCTTATCTTAAGATGGCGCCCAACGACGCCAACGCCAAAGCGTTCTTATCTCTGCTGGAATAAGTTTCCATTAGAAGCATTTAGTAATTTTAGCAATTTAGTAATTGTAACTGCTAATAAAAATCAGGCTGCCGATTTAGCAGCCTGTTTTTATTAGCAGTTAAGCGTCAGACACACACCCGCACTGTTGGATGTTTTGATGGATAGCTAACCACCAACTAAACGGCCCAAACTAAACGGCACCACATAAACGGCACCAGCTAAACGACGCTAACTAAACGGCACTAAGATTGCTCTAATTGAGCATGGGAATCTGTACCCCCCGGTCTTTAGCGACTTGGATAGCTTTGTCATAGCCAGCGTCAGCATGGCGCATCACGCCCAATCCCGGATCTGTAGTCAGCACGCACTGCAGTCTCTCTGCCGCATCAGCTGTGCCATCGGCGACTATTACCATACCCGCATGCAAAGAGTAGCCTATGCCCACGCCTCCCCCATGGTGGAAGGACACCCAGGTAGCTCCTGAAGCGGTGTTCGCTAAAGCGTTGAGGATAGGCCAATCGCCAATAGCATCGGAACCGTCGCGCATGGCTTCGGTTTCGCGATTAGGCGAAGCTACCGATCCAGAATCCAAATGATCGCGGCCAATAACGATAGGGGCGCTGATTTCGCCCTTAGCCACCAATTCGTTGAAGACCAGCCCCAGTTTAGCGCGTTCTCCGTAGCCCAGCCAACAAATGCGGGCAGGCAAGCCCTGATAGCGCACCTTTTCACCAGCGTATTTAATCCATTTGGCCAGCTGTTTATCCTCTGGAAAAGTCTCCAAAACGGCGCGATCTGTACGGGCAATATCGGCAGGATCGCCACTTAAAGCGGCCCAGCGGAACGGGCCTTTGCCTTCGCAGAACAGAGGCCGGATATAAGCCGGCACAAAACCGGGAAAATCAAAGGCATTTTCCACACCTACTGATTTAGCCTGAGCCCGAATGTTATTGCCATAATCAAAGACAACAGAACCGCGTTTTTGGAATTCCAGCATACTGCGCACATGAGAAGCCGCAGTTGCATAAGCCAGCTTTTGGTATTTGTCCGGATCGGCGCGGCGCAGTTCTAAAGCTTCGGCATAGCTCATACCTGCTGGGACATAGCCGTTGAGCATATCGTGAGCGCTGGTTTGGTCGGTCACCACATCGGGGACGATACCGCGCTTTAATAATTCGGCATGAACGTCAGCAGCATTGGCCACGACGCCTACCGACAAAGGCTTCTTAGCCCGCAGAGCTTCCTGAGCCCAGCGAATAGCTTCGTCTATATCCTCAGTTAGACGATCGCAGTATTCCGTATCTACGCGGCGTTTAGCCCGTTCGTAAGAGACTTCTGCGCAAAGCGCCACACCATCATTGAGCGTAACCGCTAAAGGCTGGGCACCTCCCATGCCTCCCAAGCCCGCTGTCAGCACCAGACGCCCCTGGAGGGTACCTCCGAAATTCTGCCGCGCCACTTCGGCCAAGGTCTCGTACGTGCCCTGCAAAATACCCTGCGCACCGATATAAATCCAGGAACCAGCAGTCATCTGTCCATACATAGTCAGCCCCTGCCGCTCCAGCTCGCGAAACTTCTCCCATGTTGCCCAGCGGGGAACCAAATTAGAGTTAGCTATGAGCACACGGGGAGCGCGGGAATGCGTGCGGATCACCCCCACAGGCTTACCCGACTGCACCAACAGAGTTTCATCGTTGCCCAGCTTTTGCAGGCTAGCCACAATGGCATCAAAACATTCCCAGCTGCGGGCCGCCCGTCCCGTTCCGCCGTAAACGACAAGCTCGTCGGGGTTCTCAGCCACTTCGGGATCGAGGTTGTTCATCAGCATTCGCAAAGCCGCTTCCTGCTGCCAGCTTTGGCAGGAGATTTCACTGCCGCGGGGCGCACGTACAATTCTAGACATATTGACCTCCCTGTAGTTTCCGAAATAATTAGCAAGAACGGCGCGAGGACAGATAATTCAGTATGCCCAGCGCCGCACAATTAGTTATAAGCGCCGTCCCTCCAAAACTGACAAACGGCAGGGGACTTCCCACCACGGGCAGCACTCCCGTAGTCATGCCTATGTTCACCATCGCATGAACGGCCCAAAAAACGCCGATACCCGCTGCTACCATACAGGCATAGGTGCTCTTGGCCGCACAGGCGACCTGAAAGGCCCTTCCTACCAAAAACGCCAAAAGCAGGATAACACAGATACAGCCCACCAATCCCAATTCTTCCCCGATGATGGTAAAGATAAAATCGGTGTGGTGTTCGGGCACAAACTTAAGGCGGTTTTGCGTACCCATAAACAGGCCTTTACCCCAGATGCCTCCCGAACCGATAGCAATTTTAGCCTGAACTATGTTCCAGCCGCTGCCCACCAAATCTTCCTCGGGATGCAGAAACGTCATTATGCGCTGTTTTTGGTAATCGTGGAGTATAAAGGGAATAACAGCCCCACCGGCACCCACACAGCTAAAGACCCACCACAAAGGCACATTGCCCAGAGCTATAATGGAGATACCGACGATAGCTGTCACCAGTGCCGTTCCCAAATCGGGCTGCTTTAGAACCATAACCATAGGGATACCCACCAAAATCATGGCAAAGACAAACTTGCGCACTAGAGGGGGCCGCTGGCCGTAAACGCCATCATTGGACCCTGCCATAAAACGGGCTATAACCAATAACAGCAGCAGCTTCGCTATTTCAGACGGCTGAAAATTTCCCAAGCTTCCTAGACTAACCCAGCGCTTCGCACCGTTAATCTCCGTCCCACACAGCAGCACCGATCCCAGCAAAACCAGCATAACCAAATAAAGAAACGCAGCATGGCGGGACCAAAACGAACTATCGACTAGCGAACACGCAAAAAAAACCACAGCTCCCACCCCAGCCATCTGCAGCTGGCGGATAAACTCGGTGGAATTTTCATCCAAGGTAGCGCTATAAATAGCGACGAGGCCAATACTGACCAACAAAACGGCACAGATTATCAGCACCCAATCAAATTTGGGCCAGCTATATTTCACTTAGCATTACCTCAATATGTGTTTTTAGCAAAGTCAATTAAGGGTAGTTAGATAGTTAGCAGATTAGTTAAAGGCCAACTAAACGACATAAGCGTTTCTAGGAATAGGAAATATTCTACTTAAGCAGGAAATTTACTTTTTGGCGCTCAGCAGCGCACATCAACTAAGCAGGATAACATGACCCCGAGCAGCTTACTACATACAACCGGAGCTATCCCTTGCCAGCTTATTAAAAATTACATCCAGCAAGGCCTGATCAGCGCCGCCTCCCCTATCCCCGATCACAACATTCAGCCGGCTAGCCTCGATTTGCGTTTGGGCGAAAAGGCCTGGGCTGTTAAGGCTACTTTCCTGCCTAAGCCGGAAGAGACTATAGAAACAGCCCTGCAGCGCTATGCTACCTCAGCCCTTGACCTGAGCCAGCCCACAGTCTTTGACCTAAACCGCACCTATGTGGCAGAACTGGCGGAAAGCTTTCGCTTACCTCAGCATGTACACGCCTACACCAACAACAAAAGCACCACGGGACGTACCAATGTCTGGGCGCGAACGCTGGTCGATCGCTATCCGCGTTTTGACAAAATACCCGAAGGCTATTGCGGCAAAGCCTATCTGATGATCATTCCCCGTTCCTGGCCGATTATCGCGCAGTGCGGCCAAACGCTAACCCAAGCCCGCCTTTTGATAGGAAACAATGCCCTAAGCGATTATAATTTACAGCAGCTTCAGCAAGAAGTCGGCCTAGTTTACACCCCAGAAGGATATAAAGACAGACCGCACTTAGACGGCGGTTTGCTGCTATCGGTAGATTTATCACAGGAAGTTGTGGGCTATCGCGCTTTACCCTGCGATAAGCCCGTAGATTTGGCCAAAGTTCAGCCCAGCCGCGATTATTTCTGCCGCATCTCAGCGCAAAGAGGCGAACTGCTATTAGAACGCAACAATTTTTACATTCTTTCCACTAAGGAATACCTGCGCGTCCCTCCCCACTTAGCTGTGGAAATGGCAGCGTATGATATACATTCCGGCGAATACCGCTCCCACTATGCAGGCTTTTTCGACCCCGGTTTTGGCTACGGCGATCAGGGCCAGCTGCTGGGCACCCCTGCTGTTCTCGAAGTTGATACCCACGAAGACGTTATTTTTACAGACGGCCAGCCAATATGCAAAATGAGCTTTGAATATTTGGTGCAGCTGCCGGAGAAATTATACGGACAGCAGCTCAATTCCCATTACCAGCATCAGCGCGGCCCTCAGTTAGCCCGAATATTCAGCTAAGTTAGCAATGTCTATCGCTTAGAAAGCTTAAAATAAAACAGCCCGCCACTGCGGGCTGCTTTATTTTACTGCTTTGCTTCAGCGAGCTGTTTAACTTAATTGCGCAGGTTTAATGCTTGCCGGAACGGCAGCGGCAATAGGCTAAATCCTGATCGATATAGTTAACAGCGGCATCGATAACTTCGACGTCATTGATCTGACCGTGACCGACGATCGCCGCAGCAAACAGAGCGGAATGATCGACAGGCTCGCAGTTCTCAGCTTTTTGCTTCTCCACCATCTTTTTAATATCATCGTAGATGGCAGTAAGAATGTTCCTTTCAGCTTCGGGAGCGTTTTTCAGGGACATACCCAGCCTGTCGGCTGCCTCTTCCAGATTCTTTTCCAAGCGCTCTAAAGAACGGAACTTGCAATAAGCCAAATCCTGGTCGATATAATTGACGGCAGCTTCGATCATAGCCGCATCGTTGATTTGTCCATGTCCGACTATCGCGGCAGCAAAAAGCGCAGAAGCGTCGATCGCTTCACTATTTTCAGCTTTCTGCTTTTCGGCCATCTTTTTAATATCATCGTAGATGGCGGTCAGAATAACTTTCTCCTCTTCGGGAGCGTTTTTCAGGGACATACCCAGCTTTTCACCGGCGTCTTCTAAGTTCTTTTCCAGTTGCTCTAACGTAATCTCCGCCACGGCTTTACCTCGCAAAAGTTTATTGGGAAAGAAAAATTTCGCCTGTACTGTCAGCTTTCCTCCTACTGTCGCTGCGTTAAGGCATAAGAACGCGGCTCAGCTGTCAGCTTCGCTTGAATGTCCCCATCATCACTGCGGGATATTCCGCGCCTTTAATATAGCTGAACGACATAAAGCGCAGGGTACCGTCAGGCAGAACTGTCACATAAAACTCGCGTTTAGGGCTGTCGTTAAGCAAAGCAGCGCACCAATTTGTGACACAGCCGTCATACATTGCATTGTCTTCAACTTTCACTTTGAGCCCGGAAAAATCATCGTGATTATCGCCTTGGTTATAGACATAGTGCGCATAGCCATCGTTACCAATTTCCAAGGTAGAGTCTATGCCGGAAGCTTTGGCGTCCATCACATCGCCTTCAATTTCAAGCGAAACCAGGTGCCATTTTCCCAACAGTTCGGAAAAATGTTCGGAACGCAGCGGCACCGCCACTGATTTCCTAGCATTAGGGACAAACAGACGCTGAGCAGCAGTTTCAGCAAAAAGCTCGGGATGCGCAGCATATTCAATATCAACCGTCAAGAGCCCGTCAGCGTAACTGGCCACCTCATAAGGATTAAAATGAAATGCTATGCCGGTATTGGTCAGCGTCCAGTGCTCTTCTAAAATTCTGCCGTCTAGATCATTTTGAGCAGCTTTGGCAAAAAGGGAGTGAATGGTCTTCTCGTGATCGAACAGACTAGCATCTGGATATTGCTTAGGCAAAGCAGTGACTAAATAATTCTCCAGCGTTTTTAGGTCCCGCGCTACCTCAGCCAAAAAGAGCATCTTGCCGTTCTGAGGATCAATATTGTAGGAAACAATGCTATAATCACCATGAGTCCCGCCCAAATAAGTGTTAGCAAACTTTTGCAGGCTTACGGCCTGATCATCAGCGCGAATAACAGAATAGGCAGCTTCCATGTAGTTGCAGAAAAAATAATCAGGGGGAACTTCTTTTTTGGTTTGCTGATCAGCCCAAACCTCTGCCAAAGTCTGGCTCATTTTATCGTTTAGGCTGCCTGCTTCAGCGAGCGTCTTATTATTAATACCATCAATAACAGTTACCAGGCCGGGATACTGCTGAGCTGCCTCCCCACGCACCGTCAGCTCAGGCGCGGCGGCATAACAATACCAGTTGGCGCCATCGCGGGCGTTAAAAATTTTGTTAACGGCCTGGAAAGACTGAGGAGTGAGAATCTGCTTTTCGGGTCCCCGGGCAGCAGCCAAGGAAGTATCCTGACCTTGCTCATCCGCAGGAGAAGTCAGCGCCGCCGGGCTGGAGGCTGGCAAGTTTTCTGGCACAGGTTTCAGCGGTGACGTTGTAGCCCTCACTAAAGAACAGGCCGATAAAAACAGCAGCGAGCTGGCGCAAATACTCATAAACAAAGCTTTTTTCATAGAATTCACCTCTGCAGACTGTACCAGGCGGCACAATGTTAAGCAAAAAAAATCAAGGATACACTGGCCCATCCCCCCACAAGTCCTGGGGATAATCGACCTTTACGAAATACAGGCCGTCGGACGGCATAGGCCGTGGGCACAGTCCCGTCTGATGCGCTTCGCGCACGCGCAGAGGCTCATCCTCCGCCCATTCTCCCGTGCCGACGCTGACCAGAGCTGCGGCCAGCAAGCGCACCATGCGGTGCAAAAAACCGTTAGCCCTGGCGGTAATGACCACCAGCTCGCGGCAATGCTGCAGGCAGCTGGGAAGCTCAGTTAGCTCATTGCCTAAATAGCGCTTATCTACGCGCAATTCCTGCAAATCGCGGACAGTGCTCATGCCCTTTTCTATCTGAGCTCCATAAGAAATAAAATCGGTATGCCCGATCAGAGTCTGGGCCGCTCTGTTCATGCGCCCGATGTCGATATTATCAGGAACGCTGGGAAAGCGCAGGCGGAAAATAGGCTCGCGCCTGCGGCACAAAGGCTCAAAGCGTTTTTCTAAGCGCATCACATACTCATAAGTGCGCGTTAAAGCGGAAAAGCGGGCGTGAAAACGCTCAGGCGCTTCCGCGCACTGCAAGACCTTTATATCCTGGGGCAAAAGCATATTGGTAGCCCGATATATAGTGGGCAGCTCCCGGCGGCAGGAAGATTTAAAAGAGATGACCTGCCCTAAGGCGTGCACTCCGGCATCGGTCCGCCCAGCGCAGCTAATGTGGATCGGTTCAGCAAACAGCTTGCTCAGCACACTCTCAAGCTCGCCTTGGACCGTAACCACTTCCTGATTAGGCTGGGCTTGGAAACCGTTAAAGCGCGAGCCATCATAACAGACCAGCAAACGATAAACAAATTTGCTCAAAGTATTTATCTCCCCAAATAGAAGCGAATATACAGACTACACCAATTACAGCCGCAGCTAAATCGCGGGCATGAAATTTCAGCTCGTGCAGGCGGGTGCGCCCCTGCCCCCCCCGATAACAGCGGGACTCCATGGCCAAAGCTAAATCGTCAGCATAGCGAAACGCGCTGACGAATAGAGGCACCAAGACAGAAACCAGAGCTTTAAGGCGCACATTTAACGGTCCGCGGTCCAAGCTGGCTCCCCGGGCCAGCTGAGTTTTCATGATGGTGTCGGCTTCCTGAGCTAAAGTCGGCACAAAGCGCAGGGCAATGGTGGCTACCAAAGCCAATTCATAGGCGGGAATTCCCACAATTTTTAGAGGGGACAGCAGTTTTTCAATAGCATCGGTCAGCAGAATCGGCGAGGTGGTCAGGCTGAGCAGCGAAGTCAGCAAGACTAAAATAAAAAAACGCAGCGCCATAGCCACACCGCGGTGCAGCCCTTCCCAAGTAACATCAGCTGGCCCTATCTGGAAGCACACCTGACCCGGAGTCAGCACAGCATTGAAGATAAAAGTAAACAGGGCTAAAATCCAAATCAGCCGCAGACCGCGCAGCAAATAACCTAAGGGAACACCGGCGGCCACCCCAAAGATCAGCAGCACAGTGCCAACACCGAGCAAAATCTCCCAGCGCTGCAGCAAAAAAAGGCAAAGCATAGCCGCAAACGCGATCAATAACTTTGTACGCGGATCGAGACGGTGAAGGAAAGAATGGCCGGGAATGTATTGTCCCAGGGTTAAGTTGCGCAGGAAGTTGATAGCGTTACCTCAAGATAGATAATTGCCTGATTGACAAATCGCTGAATAAGCCAACGAAAAGTAATTATAACATAAAACGGCCACGGTACAAGCAAATAAGAAAAAAAGAAAAAGGCCGAACCCTTTGGGGCCCGGCCTCTATGCAGGAGCTATAGTAACTTAGTAGCTAAATATGAAACTAATATTCACGTCTAGCCAAGAGCGCGATACCAAGGTCTACCTTCATTTAGTTTGTCAGTCAAATCTGTGGCTTCGCCAGTCTCAGAGTTGACAACCTGCATATTCTCCATGTTCTTGACGTTGATTACAGTGCCACCTTCGCCTTGCTGATAGATGACTTCACCCCATTCGTTGACGATGGTAACATTGTCGCCTTCTTTCAGATGAACAGTGCCTTTGTCATCGGTTGTGAAACCGAGATTACCGCCATCCATGGTAACGCGGTCGTTGCCTTCGCTTACCACATAGTGCAGCTCGTCAGCACCCGTTCCGCCCTTCATGGTGATATTGTCATCACCTTCTCCACCGTCAGCTACTAACAGATCTTGTCCAGTACCGCCTTTTACGGTGAAGGTATCATCACCGGCTCCGCCTTCCTGGAAGATAGCATCTTTACCCCAACCGCCTTTAGCGACCAAGGTATCATCTCCATCTCCACCCTTTTGCTCGATAACATCGTCGCCAGTGCCGCCCTTAGCGGTCAAAGTGTCATTGCCTTCGTCACCACTTTGCTCGATGTGATCAGCGCCAAAGCCACCTTTAGCTATTTCGGTGTCATTGCCTTCACCGCCGCTCTGTTCAATATGATCGCTGCCTGTGCCGCCTTTGGCCTCGAGCTTATCATTGCCCTCTTCACCATACTGTTTAATATGGTCATTGCCGCTATTGCCTTTAGCGACCAGCTCATCATCGCCAGCTTCACCATGCTGTTCGATGGTATCATTGCCAGAACCGCCTTTAGCCTCGATCTCATCGTCGCCAGCACCACCGTGCTGTTCAATAGTATCGTTGCCGCCTTTTCCTTTGGCTTTCATTTTATCGTCGCCATCGGTTCCAACTTGATAAATACTATCATCATCAGAGGTGCCTACAGATTCTATCACAGCACCAGGTACGGACGCTCCACCCGCAGCCGCAGGATTACCAGCGATAGGACCGTTGCCAAGATAGAACTCGATAACATCAGCGGGAGCACCCATAGCTTCATACATGCCCTTCAGCTGGGTGTACATACCCTCTGTGTAGCCCTTGCCGCCAGCACCCACGGGCGTGAAGAGTCCCATATACTCTTCATAACTGCTGGTCCCGGTTGCAGCCATAGCCGAAGCGTTCTGCGCAGCCACATACTCTTCGGGAGACATCTCAGCATTGACGCCGGCAGCAGCAGTCTCATTAGCGGTACCACCGAACATGGCGTTCATTTCTCTTGTGGCTAATTCAGCATATTGGGCGTTCATGGCGTTGATCTCGTTCTTCTCGCCAACCGCACCGCCGATGCTGCTACCAGCACTACCGCCGATCAAACCACCAATAACAGCACCAACAGCAGTACCCAAACCGGGTATAATGGAGCCTATAATCGCGCCAACTGCGGCACCGCCGAGCGCACCAGTTGCGCCACCGGCGACTTTACCGTGGCTGCCATTGTCGAACCAGCTCAGGAAGGTCTCCTTGAGGCCTTCGGGCTTCTGAGCGGCAGTCTGCATGCCCTGAGTCATGCCAGACTGGTCGTATATCGTCCCGCTACTGCTGTAATAAGGTTTGCTGTTAGCAACTGTATTCTGATAATCGGTCATCTGCATCTGCATAACTGAATATGCTGTTGACATTGCCATAGTAGTATACCTCCTGCATACGGTCATGAGACCTATATTACTTATCTTTATTTTCACTTCAAAAGTGCAAAAGTTAATAGGATGCAACAAAAAACATAGAGACAATTATGTAAAAATATTTTTAATTTGTTTATGCAAATTGTTACAATAAATAAAAAGCCAAACATTATATTATGCTCGGCTTTTTATTTACCTTTTCAGCTTGCTAGCGTGACGCTCTCAAGCAGCGCTTCACCAGCAAAGCCAATGCGCCAAAGTTAAAGCAAATTCATCATTTGACGGTAAGCGTCAATACTGCGTTTGATGCTTACCGTCAAATATCAATTAAAGACGATGGTTAAATAAAGCCAAAGGATCTAGCTCACCATTGCCAATATGTTTGTCGCTATCATTATTCAGAGCAATCGACGCCAAGTTCGAAAAAGATGAATGAGATGAGGAATTCCTATTCATAAACCCGATGGTCTCCATCGTCTTTTGGTAATCAGCTGTAGATTCCCAGCCGCTATTTTTCTGGCCGTTTTCCAACAGGTTAAACTTCTCCTTGGTTTCACTGTTGACTAGCTGCAGATTTTCGACGTCCTGCACGGTGATCACGCTGCCACCCCTGCCTTGCTGATAAATAACGTCCCCATTCGCATTTTGAATAGTAAAGTTATCACCCTTCTTGAAATTGATAACGGCGGTGTCAGTGTTGTGGTCGAGGAAACCGGGAGTATTTTCGCCATAACCAGCGATGAGGACTTTATCGTTGCCGGCGCTGACATTATATTCAAACTTATCCGAACCGTCTCCGCCGATCATCTTGATCACATCATCGCCGTCGCCGCCATCTGCGAACAGGTCATCGTTATCGGCACCGCCATTTTGTACGATCGTGTCATTGCCACCGCCGCCAAAGTTTTTCAGAGTGTCTGCGCCAGCATTGCCATAATTTATCTGCTCATCGTTGCCGTCGCCGGAAATCTGGATGTTGACATCCTCTCCATAGCCGCCTTCGATGTTCATCTTGTTGTCGCCGCTATCAGCCTGCTGCTTATTGCTCGTCTGAGACCAAGCTTTAGACATGTCAATATTCATATCGTCATTGCCGGAACCGCCATACTGTATATTATTCAGCTCATCTCCAGCTTCATCATTCTTCATAAACCAGCCGGCACCATTGTACTCAATGGTCATTTTGTCGTTGCCTTCGCCGCCAAGCTGCTTAGCAGTCTGGCTTCCGTGGCCTCTGACATTGGCGAGCATTCTATCATCACCTTCGCCACCGTCCTGAAGGAGATAATTATTGCCGAACTCGTCAAAATTATTGTTGGTATTGGCTTCTATATCGTCATTGCCTTTGCCGCCAGACTGAGTTATATGATCACTGCCGTTGCCTCCAGCAGCCCGCAAAATATCATCCCCGCTGCCGCCATCCTGCGAGACAACATCATTACCATCGCCAGTATTGGCATGAATCTCATCATTGCCGGTACCGCCAGACTGCGAGAAATTATCAACGCCATCGCCGCCTTCAGCTCTTTGGTAATCATTGCCAGAGCCACCGTCCTGGGCCAGAACATTGTAACCGTTGCGGAGTTCAGCGATTTGGGTATCAGCACCAGCGCCGCCGCTCATGACAGCATAGTCATTGCCATCGCCAAACGACACGAACTGGTCGTCATCGCCGTCTTTGCCGTCCAGGCTAACATTGTGAGCATTGTCATCTGTATTCACATAATGCTGCTTATCAGCAAAGTCCGTACCCTCTATTTGTTTAGCACGGACGCCCACGCCTAAGTTATCAAAATTAGCCAAGAGCTGATTGGGATCATTCACGTTGCCTGAACTTGGCGCAGCTGCGCCGTAACCCGCATACGCACCAGCAGCGCCAGCATACGCGCCAGCGCCAGCGCCAGTGGCCAAGGCGTTATAGGATACAGCTGAGAAACCGTTTGCCGAAGGAGCGCTGCCAATATAGAACTGAGCGACGCTGTCAGGAACACCCATCGCTTTATAAATATTGGCTAACTGACCGTACATATTGGCATCATAGCCAGCTCCGCCCATACCCACTGCGGTAGCCATATTCATATTGGGCATTAAACCGGTAGCAGCACTGCCCTGCTGGCCATATAAACCAGAGTAGTCCATAGCGCTTCGGGTACCTGCACCCACGCTCTCAGCAGCCTGACCATTAGCGTTGTTACCGTAGAAGGCAGCCATTTCTTTATTGCACAGTTCCTGATACTGCGCGTTCATAGCGTTGAGTTCATTCTTCTCACCGGCAGCTCCGCCCACGTTGGCCCCAACGCTGCCGCCAATCATACCGCCAATCACCGCGCCCAGCACAGTGCCCACGCCGGGAACGATCGAACCGATAATAGCCCCTACGAAGGAACCGCCGCCAGCTCCCATCAGACCACCCGCAGTTTTGCCGTGGGTGCCATTGTCAAACCAGCTCTTGATCTTCTCCATGAAAGTTTCAGGCTTCTTGGCAGCAGAATCAAAGCCCTGAGTCATACCGGACTGATCGTAAATAGTTCCGCTATTGCTGTAATAAACATTTCCATTGACTTCGGCCATGAGAGCACTCCCCTCCGCGTCCAGGGACACGTAAACAATTTTATTGCCTACATTATTATACAAAAGACACAATAAAGTATTAATATTTGGATAATAAATTGTTGATTTTTTATTAAAGCTTTAATATTTTTTTACAGCAGCGCTCCGCCTCTTCTAGGCCCAGCGGTCGCATACCGAGGGCTATGCCTCGGGAATGCAGCTGAGCGAATAAACGGCTAATGTCAGACCCCTCGAGACCGGCCTGGGCCAACAGCGCGTCATCGTACAAAATGTCCGCAGCGGGCGCAGCGGACAGCAGGCAGCCATGGCACAATACCGCCAAACGGTCAGCCAAAGGAGCGAGTTCTTCATAACTATGCGAAATCATCACCAAAGTCAGCCCCTGTTCATCGTGCAGACGGCGCAATAGCCCCAAAAGCTCTGCAGCCGCGCCAGGGTCTAAACCTGCTGTAGGCTCATCTAGCAGCAGACACTGAGGTTCGCAGGCGAGAACACCTGCTAAAGCAGCCCGCCGCTTTTCGCCTCCGGAAAGCGTCAGAGGCGATCTGCTCCACAGCGATTCGGGCAGATTGACCAGCTGCAAGGCGTGGTGCACCCGGCGGACAACCTCCTCAGAAGGCAAACGCAAATTGCGCGGGCCAAACGCGACGTCGTCATAAACGGTAGTCTCAAACAGCTGCTGCTCGGAAAACTGAAAGAGAAAACCTAGCGCCGCGCGCACACGGGCCAGCTCTTTGGTACCGCCTTTTGAGGGTATGGTGCAGCCGCAAACGGTTACTCTGCCAGACTCGCAGCGCAGCAATCCGTTAAACAATTGCAGCAAAGTGGATTTGCCGCTCCCGGTAGAGCCTATAACGCCCAAAACTTCACCCTTATAGACATCCAGGGTAATATTATGGCAGGCCCGGCTGGAAAAAGGCGTACCGTTCAGATACGTATAAGACACCTTCTCCAAAGATATTACGCTTTCCTGAGAAGCGCCAGCAGATGGAGTGACATCAGAACAGGTGAGATTATCGGGGCTGCAAGGCACAGCTGCAGCTATAGCGGAGGCTAAGCGCTCGGCTGAGCAATTTTCTATAGCAAAACCGCGTGGTAAAGCCTGCGCTAAAGAGCAGGCCAAAGCGCAGAGCGGGGGCAGCTGCAGACCCATATTATTCATAGCTTCCCAATCGCTGAATAGCTCCGCAGGACAGCATGTATCCTGCACAACCGTACCTTTATCGAGCACGACTACGCGATCAGCGCTCATTGCCTCATCCATGTGATGTGTAATATAGATCACACCCAAGCCACAATCGCGCTGCAGAGACTTAACCAGACTGAGCACGCTGCGCCGCCCTTTAGGATCGAGCATAGCGGTCGGCTCATCCAAAACTAGATAATTGGGCTGCATAGCTAAAACACCGGCCAGGGCCACGCGCTGCTTTTGCCCGCCGGACAGATAATGAGGCTCAGCTCTGCGCAGGTCTTCAATCTCCAAACGTTTCAGCACCTCGTTTACGCGTTTAACTATCTCGTCCCGAGGCAGTCCAAGATTTTCTAAACCAAAAGCTATATCATCCTCGACCACAGCGCCCACGATCTGGCGGCTGGGGTCCTGAAATACCAGCCCTACGCGCTTGCGTATTTCCCAGATAGCCTGACTGTCGTCCGTATATAAACCATCGACGGCAATCCTCCCGGAGAGCGGCTGCAAAATGCCATTCAGCAACTTAGCCAGTGTCGATTTTCCCGAGCCGTTGCCTCCAAGTAAAGCGACAAAATGTCCAGGCTCGAAGGTGAGCGATAAATCCCTGAATAATCGCTCCTCATCTGCTGCGGATTCGCTGGACTGAGCATAAGTAAAATCAATATGTTCAACTGTAATCATATTGCGATAAAAAATAAAAGCGCCCCTAGGGACGCTTGCAAATGGATAATATAAAAATTAGACCAACTCGACAATAGCCATAGGAGCGCCATCACCTTTGCGGCAGCCCAAGTGAATAATGCGAGTATAACCACCACGGCAGTCAGTTCCACTTTCGGTTTTACGGTCATTGTAACGGACCGCTAAGTTCTCGAAAAGGTCCTGAGCGATATTGCCTTTAACGGTGTGGTTAGCTTCATCTTTAGCAGGCCGTTTAGAATAACGCATATTGCTGAAGACTCTGCGTTTATAAGCTAAAGCTTCGGCTTCAGTTTCAGCGTTTTTGGCCTTGCAGGCTAAATTTATCAGTTTGTCGGCGAAACGGGAAACTTCGTGAGCTCTGGTCAAGGTGGTGGTAATCTTTTCATGCTCTAACAAAGATATAGCCATATTGCGCAGCATAGCAATACGATGACCAGTTTGACGCCCTAGGGTCCGAGTACGAACTTTGTGTCTCATCGGAATAACTCCAAATCTTTAATCGAGCAGGCAAACCTGCAAATACTAATCTCCGGTGCTGGGACGCAAAGATAAATTGCGCTCAGCTAACTTCTGGTTAATTTCATCCAACGACTTTTGACCGAAATTTTTCAGTTTCATCAATTCTTCTTCAGTATAATTGATCAAATCGCTGACATGCACAACCCCACCGCGTTTAAGGCAATTCATGGAGCGTACTGATAAATCAAGGTCTTCAATGGGTGTGGAAGCATTGGCATCGCTGTCGATATTATCGTTAATGGCACCATCGGCAGGAAGCTGCAGATTGCTGAACAGCTGCAGCTTCGACTGGAGTAGAGAAGCAGCCTGAGCTATAGCCTCATAGGGCTTCAAGCTTCCGTCGGTTTCGACTTCCAAAACTAAACGATCCAAATCAACGCGAGACCCATCGCGGGTATCATATACATCGTAATTAGCTCTAATGACTGGACTAAAAATAGAATCGATAGGTATTACGTCGAGCGCCAAACCCTTATTGTTCTGTTTGTCACCCGCCACATAACCATACCCTTTAGAGACGTAAAGGTCCATAATCAGGACTGCTTCTGCATCGGTCATATGGGCTATGACTAATTCAGGGTTAAGAATTTCAACTTCAGCATCTTCCATAATATCAGCGGCGGTCACAATACCGACACCTTTAGCCTCGATATGAAGCTTTTTAGGGTTGTCAATATCGCATTCGCCAGACATGCGCAAACGCAGCTTTTTGATATTAAGAATAATCTCAGCAGTATCTTCTGTAATACCCTTAATCGTGGAAAATTCGTGGGCTACACCATCGATACGAATATGCGTTACCGCCGTACCGCGCAGGGAAGAAAGCAAGACACGGCGCAGAGAATTACCCAGCGTTACGCCGTACCCCCTATCTAAAGGTTCAACTACGAAACGATTATCATTAATCTTCTGAACCTTCGGCCCTCTAGTCTCGGCGGCTTCCAGCAAATTAGTTTCCAGCATTAAAGAATACCTCAAAATTTGGATGAGAACTAAGCAAAATCCGACGTCCGCCAAAATATATTTTGACGGACGTCCTATTAAAACTAGCAGCCCATACGCGAGTAGAACTCTACGATTACCTGCTCGTTCACTTCGGTAGCAATCTCGCTGCGGTTAGGCAGAGCTAAGACTGTGCCTTTAGCGGCATTTTCATCAAGCTGCAGCCAAGTCGGTACGTGACGGACTCTAGCATGCTCGAGGGATTCAACTACCAAAGTATTGTTGGCCAACTGATCGTTTACAGATATTTCCATATCTTTCTTAACGAGGAAAGAAGGAATATCTACCTTGCGCCCATTAACTTTAACGTTACCGTGAGCTACGAGCTGACGGGCAGCGGGACGGGAAGGTGCAAAACCTAAACGATAAACGACGTTATCCAAACGACGCTCTAAGATGCGCAAGAAGTTCTCACCCGTGATACCTTCTTGTTTGGTAGCCTTAGAGAAATAATTTCTGAACACTCTTTCAGTAACGCCATAGGTGCGACGCAGTTTCTGCTTTTCGCGCAACTGGGTGGCATACTGAGACATTTTACGCTGACGCGACATTCCGTGCTGACCCGGAGGAAAATTTCTTCTCTCCATAGCGCACTTAGGAGTTAGGCAACGCTCACCCTTCAAGAAGAGTTTCTGGGATTCGCGCCGGCACAACTTACAGACAGGACCGGTGTATCTGGACACAATAAACCTCCAAAAGCATTCTAAAAAGAATGCTACCCTTCTATTCTACACTCTCCGACGTTTCGGAGGGCGGCAACCATTGTGAGGAATGGGAGTGACATCGCGCATGACCGTGATTTCGAGACCAGCAGTCTGTAATGCGCGAATAGCAGCCTCACGTCCTTGACCAGGTCCTTTAACGTGGACCTGTACGGAACGCACACCATTCTCATAAGCGACCTGAGCCGCTTTTTCGGCAGCTACGCCAGCAGCGAAGGGGGTACTTTTACGACTGCCTTTAAATCCATGGGCACCTGCAGTCGACCAAGACAACGCATTGCCATTCTCATCAGTAATGGTAACAATGGTGTTGTTAAAGGTGGACTGGATGTGGGCTATACCCTTAGGCACATTTTTAGTAATCTTTTTACGACCGCGAGTGCGGTTCATCTTTTTAGCCATTTCTCAGCCTATCCTTTATTTCTTACGACCGCCGACAGTGCGTTTACGACCTTTGCAAGTACGCGCATTGGTCTTCGTCCGCTGTCCTCTAACCGGCAAATTACGACGGTGACGAATACCGCGGTAGCAGCCGATTTCCATAAGGCGTTTAACGTTCATAGTGATCTCACGGCGGAGGTCACCTTCCACTTTGTGATGTTTTTCAATAATGTCGCGAAGTTTAGCAACTTCGTCCTCTTCAAGGGTACGCACACGCTTTAAAGGATCTAAACCGCATTCGGCGACAATTTCCTTAGCAGTAGTGCGACCAATACCAAAGATATAAGTAAGAGCGATCTCTACGCCCTTGTCTCTCGGCAAGTCAACGCCGGCAATTCTAGCCACGGATAATTCCTCCTATCCCTGGACCTGCTTATGTTTAGGGTTGGAACAGATAACTCTGACCCGACCTTTACGCAATATGATACGGCACTTTTCGCACCGAACTTTAACAGAAGGTTTAACCTTCATTTTAATTCCTCCTGAGCTGCCTGTCCAACACAATAAAACAGAGACAGGTAACAACCTACAAGCTGTGCTAATCAGCAATCCATTGTACAAGCTTGGTACAACACTAAACCCGGTCCGAAGCGGTGACCACCCTACAAATACTTAGATTATCTTCCAGCTACAGACAATAATCTTATAAACAGTAGCCGCAGAAAGGTTAGCTCCTTTCAAACTGTTTATATACTAGGGTTGGAATAATGCTGAGCTATTATAAACTAATGCAAGCCATTAGTCAATATATAAGGACCATTTTCTGTAATTGCGACGGTGTGCTCAAAATGAGCTGAAGGCTTACCGTCCAGAGTAACATAAGTCCAGCCATCAGCCAGCTGCTTGACATAGTAGTCGCCCAAATTAATCATAGGCTCAATGGCTATGACCATTCCTGGCTTCAAGCGCGGTCCCTTGCCCGAAGTTTCGTAATTGGGAACTTGGGGAGGTTCATGCATTTCCCGGCCTACCCCATGGCCCACGAGATCGCGCACCACGGAAAAACCGTTTTTCTCACAGTGCTGCTGGACCACCAGTCCAATGTCCCGGATACAGTTGCCCACCTGGGCGGCACCGATGCCCAAATAAAGCGCTTCGCGAGTAACATCTACGAGTTTCTGCACTTCGCTGGGTATAGTTCCTACCACAAAAGTGCGGGCCGAGTCAGAGACAAAACCTTTCCAAGTAACGCCACAGTCAATGCTTACGATATCCCCTTCACGAATTTTGCGTTTACAGGGAATACCATGGACGACTTCTTCATTGATCGAAATACAAGCGCTGGCAGGGTAGCCATAGTAACCCTTAAACGTAGGCACGCCACCGTGGTCACGAATATATTCTTCTGCTAACTTATCCAGCTCAAGTGTAGATATACCTGGACGGCAGTTTTGACCCAGCATATCCAAACAGGCGCAGAGAATATCCCCAGATTCTTTCATAACCGCAATTTCTTCTGCAGTTTTTATAATAATTTTTCCCTTACTCATCAGAACTCACAGTTTAAACTAATTTTACAGTTAAGTTAAAGCTTAGCTAACGCTTCCAAAGATGTAATCACCTGAGACGAAACATTATCAGGTGTGTCAGCACCGCTGACGGTGATCAGCAGCCCGCGCTTTTTATAAAAATCGATTAAAGGAGCAGTTTTCTGAGTATATTGTTCCATACGCTGTACGATAACTTCTTCATAATCGTCGTGGCGGTGCTGCAACGGCTCCCCATCAAAATCGCACAGTTCTGGTTTCTGGGGAGGACGGTTAATAAGATGATAAACGGCTTTACACTTAGGGCAAACACGCCGCTGCACCAAACGCTGCACTAACATATCCACCGCAACATCTAAATTAATGACAGCATCTAATTTGATGTGCAGTTCCGCCAGCAGTTTTTCCAGAGCCTCAGCCTGAGGTATATCCCGAGGAAAACCATCGAAAATAAAGCCCTGCTCCCCCACTTCTATGCGTAGATGCTCAGCAATAATTTGTAAAACAATATCATCGGGCACAAACAGACCTTTATCGATATAAGAAGCAATCAGTTTGCCAAACTCAGTATTTTTCTGCTGGTGGGCACGAAAAATGTCACCCGTGGAAATGTGCGCACAAGAGAAATGACTAACCAAAGCTTCAGATAAAGTACCTTTTCCGGCTCCGGGAGGCCCTAATAAAACCAAACGCATCTCAATCACCTCAGAAAAACAGACGAATCGCTATAATAAAAATTACAGATATTAATTATAACATTTCTTTTAGCTGGGAACAAGAAAAGCCTGCTCGCGTAAACGAACAGGCTTGAGCTACACAGTCGCTGCTTACTTCATGAACCCCTGATAATGACGCTGAATCAAACGCGCTTGAATTTGCTGCATCGTATCTAAGGCGACACCGACAATAATCAGCAGCGAGGTTGAACCGAGGAAGAAAGTATTCACACCGGTAAGCTGCATAATATAAGTAGGCGCAACCGCAATAAAAGCTAAGAAAATAGCAGAAACGAAAGTCAGGCGCGAGAACAAACGCTCAAGATATTCAGCAGTATTAACGCCGGGACGAATACCAGGAATAAAACCACCGGACTTCTTTAGGTTTTCAGCCACATCTTTAACATTAAAAGTGATAGCGGAATAGAAGTAAGTAAAGAATATTACCAAGCCAGCGTAACAAACGTTATAGAGCAGACCACGCGGGTTGAACCAAGTCGAAAAGGCTTGGTAGATATTCTGGAACTGCTCGCTGGGCTGTCCAAAGCCCATAAACAGCTGCAGAATAGTGCTGGGAATATACATAATAGAAATAGCGAAGATGATAGAGATCACACCGGCGTTATTAACTCGCAAGGGCAAATAACTGGAATGACCGCCATACATCTTATTGCCGACTTGGCGCTTAGGGTACTGAACGGCAACTTTCCTAACCCCTAAGTGGATGAAGATAATCCCCATCACCAACGCCACCATAATGACCAGGAACAAAACTAAAGACAAAACATAAGTCGCTCCCTGGACATTGGCTACTTTTAACGAATTGAGCAAGTAATCGGGAAAGCGCAGGACGATACCAGCAAAGATGAGCATAGAAATACCGTTGCCGATACCCTTCTCGGTCATCAGCTCGCCCAGCCACATCAGGAAGGCAGTTCCCGCGACCATGGCCAAAATCACCATGACATAGAATCCAAACCCCTGCATAGTGAAAACGCCATTGCCAGAGGAACCGGAATAGCGGGCTAAAGAGAAGGTCATAAAAGACGCCTGAAGCGTAGCCAAGGCAAACGTCAAATTGCGCGTGTATTGCTGAACCTGACGCCGCCCGCTTTCTCCTTCTTTTTGCAACTCCTTAATCTGAGGCAACACGACCCCGAGCAGCTGCATAATAATGGAAGCGTTAATATAAGGAGTTATCCCCATCGCCGCAACTGAGAAGTTATTAAGGGCGCCACCGGTGAACATTCCCAAGAACTGGAAAAGTTCGCCGCGAGAGAGCAGGGCGTTCCACACATCTTTATTGACGCCGGGCATACTAATATGCACGGTCAGCACAAAAATCGCCAGACCTACCGCAACCCAACCTAAACGGTTACGCACATCATCAGACTTCATTGCGTCTTGGAAGGACGTACTCACTAGCAAATCTCCTCAACTTTACCGCCGGCTTCTTCAATAGCTGCACGGGAAGAAGCGGTGAAAGCATGTAAAACAACAGTAAGCTTACGGGAAAGCGTTCCATTACCCAATACTTTAATGGGGTTATTGAGACTTCTGACCAAGCCCATATCGTACAAAGCTTCAGGAGTCACCACGTCGCCATCTTTAAAGCGCTCTAAGCTACCCAAAGAAATCTCCGTAAACTCCACACGGAAAGGATTTTTGAAGCCCTTATATTTAGGCAATCTGCGATACCAAGGGGTCTGACCGCCTTCAAAACCAGGGGCTTTGGTGCCGCCGGAACGGGAACTCTGTCCGTTGGAACCGCGGCCTGCGGTTTTAACGTGGCAGCCGTGGCCGCGAGCAACGCGTTTGCGGGCATGGCGAGCGCCTTTCGGTGATCTTAAATCGTTAGCATCCATTATAGAATCCTCCAGGCTCGCCATTTGAACACCTTCCAAATGGCGAGCTAAAAAGTATCGCAAGTCTTATAAAAGACTTACTCGGCCTCAGCCTCTTCTTCAGCGGCAGGAGCAGCCATAGCGCTCTGAGCCAGCAATTCCGCGCATTTGCGCCCAACCAGTTCCTCAACAGTTTTACCGCGGCGTTTGGCCACCGCATCGGCATTCATAATACCGCTCAAGCCTTTAATCGTAGCATACACTACGTTGACGGCATTGTTGGAACCCAAGCATTTGGTGATAACATCGGTAATACCGCACAGGTCGACCACCGTACGCACTGCTCCGCCAGCGATAACACCAGTACCAGGGGCAGCAGGTTTCAAAATAACTCGAGAGGAACCGAAAACATAATTAACTTCGTGGGGAATAGTATGGCCCATAATAGGTACTCTGACCAAAGCTTTCTTAGCTTCTTCAGAACCTTTTCTAATGGCTTCAGATACTTCGTTGGCTTTGCCAATACCCACACCCACTACACCATGTCCGTCACCAACTACAACCAGGGCAGCGAAAGACATGCGTTTACCGCCTTTGACGACCTTAGACACGCGGTTGACTTTCACCAACTGCTCTTTGAGGTCAAGACCGGACGGATCAATACGTTTATTCATTAAAATCCTCCAGATTGCGAGAAAGACTCGCTATAAGTTTAGAACTCGAGACCTTTTTCACGAGCACCGGCAGCGAAAGCAGCCACACGGCCGTGATAGAGATAACCGCCGCGATCAAAAACTACGGTGGTTATATTTTTTTCCAAAGCGCGCTCTGCACACTTTTCGCCAATAGTCTGCGCTAACTCGACAGGAGTTAGTTCGTCGTTCTGAAGCTCTTTTTCCAGAGAGCTAGCAGAAGCTAAAGTGACGCCTTTGGCGTCATCAATAATCTGACCATAAATGTGTTTGCTCGAACGAAATACGACTAAACGAGGACGCTCGGCAGTTCCACTAACATTGCGACGCACACGGGCATGGCGGCGCTGACGAAGAGCATTACGAGATAACATGATTATTTACCCGTCTTTCCAGCTTTACCAGCTTTGCGCATAATAACTTCGTTGACATATTTGACGCCTTTGCCTTTGTAGGGTTCAGGGGCGCGCAGCTTGCGAATATCGGCAGCGACTTGACCAACTTTAACCTTGTCAATGCCGCAGACATGCAAGCGGTTGATTTTAGCGCGAGCGTCAACTTCTAACTCAAAAGTGATGCCGGGAATTTCCGCAACTTCAATAGGGTGAGAATAACCCAGCGATAAGGTGATGCCATTACCGTTTTTAGCCACACGGTAACCAATACCTACGATGTCCAAGGAGACCTTGAACCCAGTCGTCACACCGGTGATCATATTCTGGATCAGCGTTCTGATCAGACCATGCTGACCGCGAACGTAACGGTCCTCGCTGTCCCCGCGGGACACAATTACTTTACCATTCTCGATCTTAATATCGAGGTTCTTGTCATAGGCCTGAGTCAGTTCGCCTTTGGGCCCTTTTACTCTTACCTGACCATCTTCTACTTTAACATCGACGCCGCTGGGGATATCGACGGGAATTCTGCCAATTCGAGACATTGTTCAATCCTCCCTGATTACCAAACGTAAGCGAGCACTTCGCCGCCTACGTTCAGACGCTGGGCCTGTTTACCGGTAAGAACTCCCTTAGGAGTAGACATAACAACGGTACCGAGTCCGCCGAAGACGCGGGGGATCTCATGAGAAGCGACATAAACGCGCAGGCCGGGACGGCTAATGCGTTTCAAACCATTGATAACGCGTTCACGATCAGGACCGTATTTGAGGAAAATACGAATGGTATCCTGAACTTTAGTCTTGATAATCTGAAAATCTTTGATAAAGCCTTCACGCTTTAACACCTGAGCGATCTGCTGCTTCAACTTAGAAGCCGGAATGTCAACCTGGTCGCGTACCGCTGCATTGGCGTTACGAATGCGGGTGAGCATGTCGGCAATAGGATCGGTGGTGGGCATTTAATTCCTCCAAAATTAAGCTTGCTGAGCAAGCACGCACGAAATAAGGGAAAATTACCAGCTAGATTTGGTCACGCCGGGGATGAGACCCAAATGAGCTTTCTCGCGGAAGCAAATACGGCAAAGTCCGAATTTGCGCAAGTGCGCACGGGGACGCCCGCAAATCTCACATCTGTTGACGCGGCGGGTTTTATACTTAGGAGTCCGTCTAGCTTTAACTTCAAGAGCGGTAGTTGACATTAAAATCCTCCAATAAAAAAGGCAGCTATTAGCTATTTCTTCAAGGGGCAACCGAGCAGGCGCAATAAAGCTAAACCCTCGTTGTCGTTTTTAGCGGTGGTAACGACGCAAATGTCCATACCGCGTACCTTATCAATCTTATCGTAATCAATCTCGGGGAAAATCGTTTGCTCTTTTAAGCCAAACGTATAATTGCCGCGGCCATCAAAAGAATTGTTAGGCAGACCACGGAAGTCTCTAATGCGGGGCAGCACTACGTTAAATACTTTCTCAATGAAAGCCCACATGATATCACCGCGCAGGGTAACTTTGCAGCCAATTTTTGCGCCTTCGCGCAGCTTGAAGTTAGAGATTGATTTGCGCGCTTTAGTAACGACAGGAGCCTGGCCAGTAATAGCTGCCATGTCAGCAACAGCGCTCTCTAATGATTTAGGATTAGCGATTGCTTCACCAACGCCCATGTTGACGACGACTTTTTCCAAACGCGGGATCATCATCACGTTGGGATAATTGAACTGTTTCATCAAAGCAGGAGCTATCTCAGTGCGATAACGCTCTTTCAACTGCAACTTAGCGATAGGCGGACGTCCGCCTTCGGCAAACTTAGACTCTTTTTTGCTAGCCTTACCCTGTTTGCTGGCAGGCGCACTAGTCTTAGCCATTATTACCTCCATCTGTGGATTTCCGACCCACAAGATAAATATTCTCAATTACCAGAGCAGGGTCACCCCTACCCTGGTTACAGCACTAAAATCTTTCGTTGCAACGGCGGCAGGCGCGATAGCGTCTGGTCTTGTTGCCATCAGTCTCAACCTGCACCATAGTGCGGGTAGGCTTACCGCATTTCGGGCAGACCGGCATAACGTTGCTGATGTGGATGGGCAATGTTTTTTCAATCAAACCGCCCTGAGGGTATTTTTGACTGGGTTTGGTAGCGCGTTTTACTACATTGACGCCTTCAACCACAACCTGACCTTTTTTAGGATAAACATCAAGCACTTTACCACGCGTGTTAACATATTTACCGGCCAACACGACAACTATGTCACTTTTCTTAACGTTAGGCATATCTAACTCCTAATACTAGAGAACCTCAGGGGCCAAAGAGACGATCTTCATGAATTCGCGATCGCGAAGTTCACGGGCCACGGGGCCAAAGATACGCGTACCGCGGGGGTTAAGGTCTTCACGAATAATAACCGCAGCATTTTCGTCAAAGCGGATATAAGAACCGTCACGGCGGCGGATAGGTTTGCGGGTTCTGACTACGACCGCTTTCACAACGTCACCCTTTTTAACAGCAGCACCAGGCTGAGCCTGTTTAACGGTAGCCACAATAATATCGCCGACACCGGCAAAAGGATGGGTAGAACCGCCAAGTACTCGTATGCACAGGAGCTCACGGGCGCCGCTATTATCAGCGACTTTAAGTCTGCTTTCCTGCTGGATCATGATAAATCTCCTTCAACAGTCTGCATCAGTTTTACCCAGTTCCGGGCGTTTCCAATGCAAGAAAAAAAGAACAAACGATTAGTTACTTCGCTTTTTCAACGATCTCCACCACGCGCCAGGTTTTAGTAGCGGAGAGAGGGCGAGTTTCCTGAATGCGAACAATATCGTTCACGTTGCACTCGTTGTTCTCATCATGAGCATGGAACTTACGAGTTCTTTTAATAATCTTTTTATAAATGGGGTGCGGGAACTGACGGACGACACTGACGACTACGGTCTTGTCCATTTTGTTACTTATCACACGGCCAATTCTTACTTTACGCTGTCCACGTACTTCAGACATTACTTAGTCTCCTTAAGCTCGAACTCGCGGATAACAGTGTGAATTCTAGCTATTTGTTTTTTCACATGTCCTACACGCGACGAATCTGTCAAATGCCCAGTAGCTAACTGGAAGCGAAGATTGAAAAGCTCCTGCTTAGCATCGCTAAGGCGTTCACGCAGACCTACTAAATCCAATTCGCGCAAACTATTGAGTTCTTCTCTGAGCTTCATATTATTCACCTCCCAGTTTTTCGCGGGCGATAAATTTAGTCTTCATAGGCAGCTTATGCGCAGCTAGACGCATAGCTTCACGGGCCATTTCCTCGCTAACGCCAGCGACCTCAAACAACACACGGCCGGGCTTAACTACGGCTACCCAATATTCAGGGGCACCTTTACCGGAACCCATACGGGTTTCAGCGGGTTTCTTGGTAGCGGCTTTATCAGGGAAAACTTTAATCCACACTTTACCGCCGCGTTTAATGTAACGTGTCAAAGCCACACGAGCAGCCTCAATCTGGCGATCAGTAACCCAGCAAGGCTCCAGTGACTGAATACCGTACTCACCAAAAACCACAGCATTACCACGCTGAGCTTTACCGGTCATACGGCCACGATGCGTTTTGCGATATTTGACCCTCTTAGGGCTTAACATTGTAACTTACCTCCGACGCGCAACTAGTTAAGCATTATAACTAGTTGCGCGAATACTGTCAACAGTGCCTAGTTGGCTTTAGATTTATTGCGCTGCGGCAGAATATCACCGCGATAGATCCATACCTTCACACCGATGGTACCATAAGTGGTATTGGCTTCGCGAATCGCATAATCGATGTCGGCGCGCAAGGTGTGCAGAGGCACCTTACCTAAGAAAGCGCGCTCAGACCTAGCGATTTCAGCACCGCCTAAACGGCCAGAGACCTGTACGCGGATACCTTTAGCTCCAGCTTTCATAACGCGCTGAGTAGCCTGTTTCATAGCTCTGCGGAAAGTAACACGCTTCATCAAGGCATCGGCGATATTTTCGGCGACCAAAGTAGCTTCTAAGTCGTGCTGCTTTACTTCCTGCACAGAGATATTGATCTGTTTGCCAGGAACGAACTGCATTAAGCTCTTCTTGAGTTCTTCAATACCAGTTCCCTTGCGTCCGATTACCAAACCGGGCTTGGCAGTGTTAATGATGACGTGCACTTTATTAGCGCGTTCAATTTCGACGCGGGTAATACCAGCCTGACGATGCGTCTTCATGATATAGTTGCGAATCTTCAGGTCCTGGTGCAGCCAGCTGGCGTAATTCTTCTGCTGATACCAGCGGGAATCCCAACCGCGAATGATGCCTACACGGAGACCAACGGGATTAATCTTCTGACCCATTATTTGACCTCTTTCTCCTTGACGATGATGGTGATATGACTGGTTCTCTTATGAAGCTGGCTAGCTCTGCCTCTAGATCTGGGCAACCAGCCTTTTCCAACCGGACCACCATCGACATAAGCGCGGTAAACCACCAACTTTTCGACGTCAGCGTTATTGTTGTGAACTGCGTTGGACATAGCGGAGACTAAAACTCTCTCCACGGTCTCAGCAGCGCGTTTATTTGAAAAGTGCAATAAATTGCGTGCTTCAATAGCATTGCGGCCAGCAATAGCGCGGGTGCAAAGGCGCAGCTTGCGGGGAGCCATATGCACATATTTGGCGACCGCTCTAACTTCAGCAGAAGTCTGAGTATTAATTTCCTCAGCCATATTTCCTCCAAATGCTTTCTATATACAGCTAAGGCAATTTACTTAGCTTTAGACTTCTTCTCAGCCTTAGTTCCAGCGTGAGAACGGAACATACGCGTAGGAGCGAACTCTCCTAATTTATGGCCGACCATCTCAGCAGCGATATAAATAGGCACATGGGTCTTGCCATTATGGATAGCGATAGTATGACCGATCATTTCGGGAAGAATGGTCGAAGCTCTGCTCCAGGTCTTGATAGGTTTTTTATCATCCTGGCTGTTCATCAGCTCGACTTTTTTCATTAAGCTTTCAGCCACATAGGGGCCTTTTTTTACTGAACGAGACATTACCTACTCCTTATTCTAACGGGCGTTGCGGCGGCGCAGAATCATTTTATCGCCGGGCTGTTTCTTACGGGTCTTCAAACCATAAGTTGGCTTACCCCAAGGTGTAGTGCTGGGGCGTCCAGGAGTAGAACGGGCTTCACCACCGCCATGGGGGTGGTCACAGGGGTTGGTAGCCAAACCGCGGATATGAGGGCGCTTGCCCATCCAGCGGGAACGTCCAGCTTTGCCAATCATAACATTTTCATGCTCGAGATTGCCGACCTGGCCAACAGTAGCGCGGCAGACTACGGGCACCATACGGAGCTCGCCGGAAGGCATACGCAGCAGGGCGTTTTTGCCTTCTTTAGCCATCAGCTGAGCAGCAGCACCTGCGGAACGCACTAACTGAGCGCCGCGGCCGGGGTGCAATTCAACGTTGTGCACCAAAGTACCGACAGGGATATACTTCAAGCTCAAAGCATTGCCATTTTTAATATCCTGGCCATCACCAGAGATGACTACATCTCCGACTTCCATTTTATTGACAGCTAAAATATAGCGTTTTTCGCCATCGGCATAGTTAAGCAAAGCAATACGCGCAGATCGATTAGGATCGTACTCAATGCGGGCAACTTTAGCGGGAATGTTATCTTTATCGCGCATCCAGTCAATGATGCGATATTTGCGCTTGTGACCGCCTCCGCGATGACGGGCGGTTACGCGGCCCTCAGCATTGCGGCCGCCTGTGCTTTTAATGGGGGCGAGCAGACTGGCTTCGGGACCTTCTTTGCTCAGACCGCTGTTGTCCATGACCGACATGAAGCGCCGTCCCGGCGAAGTCGGTTTATACAATCTAGTAGGCATAATAACTCCTTTTGCGGATATACAAGTTCAGCTGCCATCCGGACTGGGGGCTTAACCTAGCATCCGCGTCGAGGCAACAAGATTAAATTCCGGAAGTATTGCCCCGTGTAAAGTCGTAATATTAAATCATAAAAGGCCGCAAAGTTCAAGACTTTACGGCCTTAATATTGGAAATATTTTATAAGCGACTAGCGTTCAAAGAGAGGAGCGCCACCAACTTCGATGACATCGCCCTCTTTAAGAGTAACATAAGCTTTCTTGTAGTCAGAACGCTTGCTGAAAATACGTCCGCGGCGTTTCATTTTGCCCTGCATGCGCACAGTTGTTACTTTGGTAACACTAACGTTAAACAATTTCTCAACCGCATTGCGAATTTCAATTTTGTTAGCGCGCAGGCTGACCAAGAAGGTATATTTATTATCGGTATTCTGAGCCATGCTCTTCTCGGTAATTACCGGTTTGAGAATGACGTTATGCTCTGTATAACGCAAGTCGGCAACACTATTCAAAACCTTAGTCATTGGCTAATACCCCCTGAATAGTATTGATAGCCGCTTCGGTAGCAATTACTTTAGGATAATTGATCAGATCTAACAAGTTCATGTTGCGGGCTGTAACCATCCGCACATTAGGGAGGTTGGAAGCGGACTTATAAACTTTGTCATCAGGCTGATCGATCACGATCAAAACCCTACCTGATTCGTGCTTCAAAGCGCCGAGTACTTTCACAAAAGCCTTAGTGCTGAATTCATCGAATTTGAGTTCGTTGAGAGCCACGAACTTCTCTTCGCGCAAACGCTGGGACAGAGCACAGCACATGGCCAAATGGCGCATCTTGCGAGGTATGCGCTGATAGTAACTATGCGGCTGCGGACCAAATGTAATAGCACCGCCGCGCATCAAAGGAGAGCGGTTGCTTCCGCGGCGAGCGGAACCGGTACCTTTTTGACGATAGGGCTTTCTGCCACCGCCGCTGACCATACCGCGGGTTTTAGTAGAATGGGTGCCATGGCGTAAATTAGCCTGCAAAGACACCATCACCTGATGCAAAACTGCTTCGTTATAAGGGACTTCGAAAACTTCGCTCTTGAGTTCAAGCTCACCAGCGTTTTCGCCCTTCATATTTAACAAGGATACCTTCGGCATCTTACTTTCCTAGAGCCTTTCTAACTATTTGTGATGCTTGACAGAGCTGCGAATCGCAACCATACCGTTGTTAGGGCCGGGAATAGATCCCTTTATCAACAAAACGTTGGTAAGTGCGCCTTCTTCTTCTTTAACAATAACATCAACGACTTTTAGACCCTGAGTCGTAACGCGTACACTGCCCATATGACCAGGCTTGCGAGTACCGGGGAAGACTCTGGCTGCATCGGTGGCACCAGAAGAGGCGGGGACACGGTGGGACATGGAACCGTGGCTATTGCCGCCGCCGCCGAAGTTGTGACGTTTCATACCGCCCTGGAAACCTTTACCTTTAGAGGTTCCAGTAACATCAACTAAATCACCTTTGCTGAAGATGTCAGCCTTGATAACCTGACCTACCTGATACGCATCTATATCTTCAACGCGGAACTCGCGCAGATAGCGTTTAGCGCTGACACCAGCCTTCTTAAAATGACCGGCTTTAGGTCTGTTCACTAATTTTTCACGGATATCGCCGAAACCAAGCTGAATCGCTTCGTATCCATCATTCTCTTTAGTGCGCTTCTGAATCACAACGCAAGGACCGGCTTCCACAACGGTAACGGGAATAATAGCTCCAGTCAGAGCGCCTTGCTCGTCGCGCTCATAGACCTGCGTCATGCCAACTTTTTTTCCTAAAATGGCTTTCATAGAATCCTCTATTCATACTTTAGCGCGGGGGCTAAAGCTAAGGTAGCTTGCAGATGATGACCTCATCCAGTAACCAGCGGCTACATAAAGCGAAAGGTGACCTAACCCTTAACTTCAATATCTACGCCGGTCGGAAGGTCAACTTTCATCAACTGTTCCATAGTGCTCTGCGCTTTATCGAAATAGATATCGATCAGGCGCTTATGCGTGCGAATTTCAAAATGCTCACGGGATTTCTTATCCACGTGGGGAGAGCGGTTTACACACCAAACATTCTTCTCAGTAGGAAGGGGCACGGGTCCGGAGATTTTAGCGCCAGTCTGGCGGGCGATCTCCACGATCTTTTTGGCCGAATCATCCAATAAAGCGTGATCATAAGCTTTAAGGCGGATGCGAATCCTTTGAGTAGCCATAAAAAAAATCCTCCAAGGGGATAAAGAGTCCGCGCTGAAACAGCGCGAACTCTTGCTAACAAACTAGTCGGCGACTTCAGTTACGACGCCGGCGCCTACGGTTCTGCCGCCTTCGCGGATAGCGAAGCGGAGATTAGGCTCGATAGCGATGTGCTGGATGAGGTCGACAGACATCTTCACGTTGTCGCCAGGCATGACCATCGCTACATCTTCGGGAAGAGTAATAGTACCGGTTACGTCAGTCGTACGGAAATAGAACTGAGGGCGATAGCCGGTTGCGAAGGGTTTGTGGCGTCCGCCTTCGTCGGTACCCAACACGTAAACCTGAGCGGTGAAATGAGTGTGGGGTTTAATGGTTTTCGGTTTAGCGAGAACCATACCGCGCACGATGTCTTTGCGATCGACGCCGCGGAGCAACACACCGACGTTGTCGCCGGCTTGGCCTTCATCGAGAAGTTTGTGGAACATCTCAACACCGGTCACGACGACTTTACGGGTCTCTTCGTGAATACCAACCATCTCGACTTCGTCATTGACGTGCACAACACCACGCTCGACGCGGCCGGTAGCAACGGTACCGCGGCCGGTGATGGTGAAGACGTCTTCAACAGGCATCAAGAAAGGCTGATCGACAGGACGTACGGGATCGGGAATGTAGCTGTCAACAGCATCCATCAAGTCCCAAATCTTACCGCACCACTCGCAATCGCGCTTACCGCAGCCGCACTCCAAAGCCTTTAAAGCGGAGCCTTGGATAATAGGGGTGTTGTCGCCATCGAACTCGTACTTGCTTAACAAGTCACGGAGCTCCATTTCGACGAGCTCGATCATCTCAGGATCATCAACCATGTCGCACTTGTTAAGGAAGACGACGAGCTGAGGAACGTTAACCTGACGAGCCAGCAAGATGTGCTCACGAGTCTGAGGCATAGGACCATCGGTAGCGGCGACCACCAGGATCGCACCGTCCATCTGCGCAGCACCGGTAATCATGTTCTTGATATAGTCAGCGTGACCGGGGCAGTCAACGTGAGCATAGTGACGTTTTGCAGTCTCATACTCTACGTGGCAGATAGCGATCGTGATACCACGAGCCTTCTCTTCGGGAGCACCGTCGATTTCATCGATGCCCTTTTTCTGAGCCTGACCAGCAGTGGACAGAACGTTCAGAATAGCAGAAGTCAGAGTGGTTTTGCCGTGGTCGACGTGTCCGATAGTACCCACGTTCACGTGGGGCTTGGTGCGGACGAATTTTTCCTTGCCCATTAGTAAGCCTCCAAACCGACAAAGCATTTAAAGCTTGCGGTCTTTGTAGTATTAGTATCGGTTTTATGCCGAATAGTTAAACGGTAAAGTGGCAACAAAGTTTCTATGCCCAAAGCTATATTCCTGCTAGAGCTAGTCAAAATCTAAGCCGACCTAAGCCGACTTGCCATTCCGCTATATTCGGCCCATTATAAGCCAAAACGCGCAAATAGGCAACAGTTTTAGCGGGAAAGAATTTATCAATAATATCTGCGCATGCCGATCATCGCATCCTGAATCTGGCGGGGGACTTCTTCGTAATGGCCAAATTCCATCGACGAAGTTCCCCTACCCTGGGTCAGATTGCGCAGGACAGTAGTATAGCCGAACATCTCAGCCAAAGGTACCAGCGCCGATATTTGCTGGATGTTGTTCTCGGCAGCCGCGAGGTTTTCGATTTTGCCGCGTCGGGCATTCAGATCGCCGATAACATCTCCAATATAGTCATCGGGAACATCAATTTCCACCTTCATGACAGGTTCTTTTAGGTAGCAATCATTGCGCTCTAAACCGTCTTTGACAGCCATAGAAGCAGCGACTTTAAAGGCCAGCTCCGAAGAATCGACTTCGTGATAAGAACCATCAATCAAAGTTACGGATATATCAACCACGGGATAGCCAGCCAGCATACCACACTGCACGGCTTCCTGACACCCCTGCTCTACGGCCTTATAATACTCTTTGGGCACTGAGCCGCCCACTACGCGGGTTTCAAACTTAAATCCGCTGCCCGGAGGCAAAGGCGCTAATTCCAGGACCACGTGACCATACTGGCCGCGCCCTCCCGTCTGACGCACAAAACGCCCCTCAGCGGTGATTTTCTTGCGAATGGATTCTTTATAGGCCACCTGGGGTTTACCCACATTGGCGTTAACCTGAAACTCACGGGATAGGCGATCAACAATGATTTCCAAATGCAGCTCGCCCATACCGGCGATCATGGTCTGCCCAGTTTCGGCGTTGGTTACAGTTCTGAAGGTGGGGTCCTCATCGCTAAGCTTTCCTAAAGCTACGCTCATGCGGTCCTGATCCGCTTTAGTCTTAGGTTCAATAGCCACCGAGATCACCGGCTCGGGAAAGACGATGTTTTCCAAGACGATCATCCCATGCTCATCGCACAGCGTATCTCCAGTAGTCGAGAGCTTCAGGCCGATCACGCCGCCTAATTCTCCAGCGCGCAATTCGTCAACTTCTTCGCGGTGGTCAGCGTGCATACGCACCAAACGGCCAATGCGCTCGCGTTTGCCTTTAGCGCCATTCATAACCGCACTGCCGGATCTCAAAACGCCTGAATACACTCTGACAAAAGCTAATTTACCCACAAAGGGATCGGTTGCAATCTTAAAGACCAGAGCTGCCAGAGGCTCGTCAGGATCGCTGTGCCGCACAATTTCGCTGCCATCATTGGGATCGCTGCCGATTACCGGGGGTTTATCTAGCGGAGAGGGAAGATAATCGACTATACCATCTAGAAGCGGCTGGACTCCTTTATTCTTAAAGGAAGAGCCAGTAAACACGGGAACAACTTCGTTGCGCAGTGTGCGCGCCCGCAAACCGCGTTTAATTTCCTCTATGCTCAGTTCCTCGCCATTCAGGAATTTTTCGGTAAGTTCGTCATCGCCTTCCGCCGCTTTCTCAACCAGCTCATCGCGCAGCGTCTGAGCACTGGCGACTAAATCGTCAGGAATGTCTTCCTCGCGTCTATCCAGCCCCAAATCATCGGTATAAACGTAGGCTCGCATACTCAGCAAATCAACATAGCCCTGGAAATCCGCCTCAGCGCCGATCGGTATCTGCATTGGGACCGCGTTAGCCCCCAAACGATCGCGCATCTTATCGACAACATTGAAAAAATTAGCTCCAGTACGGTCCATCTTATTGATATAAGCAATGCGGGGAACGGCGTAACGGTTTGCCTGCCGCCACACAGTCTCCGACTGAGGCTGGACACCGCCTACTGCGCAAAAAACAGCCACGACTCCATCGAGGACGCGCAGAGAGCGTTCCACTTCTACGGTGAAATCCACATGTCCAGGAGTATCAATAATATTGATGACATAATCGTGCCACATAGCTGTGGTAACCGCAGAAGTAATAGTAATGCCGCGTTCGCGTTCCTGGACCATCCAGTCCATAGTCGCAGAGCCAGCATCGACTTCACCGATGCGGTGAGTCCTGCCGGTATAAAAAAGAATGCGCTCGGTTGTAGTAGTCTTACCCGCGTCAATATGGGCTGCAATGCCGATATTGCGCACCTGGCTTAAGTTGATATTTGGAAGTTTAGCCAACTGTTCCATCCCCATACTCATTTCAGTCCACAGCGTAATTATTGAGAGCACGATCAGCCTGTATAGTGTGGACTGATCTTTAATTTACACATAAAAACGGCGCTCAACAGCTATGCCAAGCGCCGTCTGAAATTTTGACTTAAAATTACCAGCGATAATGGGCGAAAGCCTTGTTGGCTTCGGCCATGCGGTGGGTATCTTCTTTTTTCTTGCAGGCTGCGCCGGCACCATTAGCGGCATCCATCAGCTCGGCCGCTAATCTCTCGCGCATAGTATTGCCGCCGCGGGAACGGGCAGCGTTCAGAATCCAGCGCATTCCCAAGCTCTCTCTGCGCACGTCGCGTACTTCAGTAGGCACCTGATAGGTAGCGCCGCCGACTCGGCGAGCTCTGACTTCAATAGTAGGCATGGCATTCTCCATGGCCTGCATAAAGACATCCAGAGGATCCTTACCGGTTTTTTCGCGGATGATTTCAAAGGCCGAGTACACGATATTCTCAGCAATGCTCTTCTTGCCGCGCTGCATAACGCGGTTCGTGAACTTGGTCAGCATAACATTCTTGTACACCGGATCGGGAAGGATTACTCTCTTCGGTGCTTTACGATTTCTAGACATTGTGTTTCCTCCGTCAACTGGGTGCGCAGGACGCCCCCAGGACAAAAACTAACGGCAATCAATCCGGAAGTTTAGTCAAAATTACTTCTTATCAGCGGTCTTTTTAGGACGCTTGGCGCCATACTTGGAACGGCTCTGGTTTCTCTTGGCCACGCCGGCAGCATCGAGGGTACCGCGAATGATGTGATAGCGTACACCGGGCAGGTCTTTTACACGGCCACCGCGGATGAGCACCACCGAGTGCTCCTGCAGGTTGTGTCCCTCGCCGGGAATATAAGCAGTGACTTCGATCTGGTTAGTCAAACGCACACGGGCAATTTTACGCAACGCAGAGTTAGGCTTCTTAGGGGTAACGGTGCTGACTTTAGTGCACACACCCTGCTTCTGAGGGTTACCGCCAATGTCAAAGCTCTTAGTCTTCAAAGAGTTGTAAGAAATCTGCAAAGCGGGAGCTTTGCTCTTACGAGTTACCATTTTACGCCCGCGCCGTACGAGCTGATTGATAGTGGGCATTTAATTTACTCCCTAATTATAAGTCAGCCGAGAGCCGGCGCTACTGAAATACAATTTCAGTTAGCTCTTGTTCTTAGCTTTTCAAAACGATATTTCTGAGACAAACAACAGTGCTCAAAAATGCCAGGTTATTATACAATTCGCAGTTAATATTGTCAATAATAGCCTGGGAAACCTTAAGAAAAAAACATGCTCCCGGCCGCAAAACCTCGCCCAGGAGCATGTAGTTACGAAGCCAGATTAGCTAATTTCGCCGAGATCGGCCATAGGATCGCCGCGCAAGCCTTTTACCAAAGCCTGGTCCAAAACCTCTGAAGCTTCATCTTCTTCGGTTTCTAAGCGAATGTTGCGGCTGGTATACGGAATAGCCGTTCTGGAAAGCCCTACCTCTACATTGCGATACTCTTCCATACCAGTTCCGGCCGGAATCAGCTTGCCGATAATCACGTTTTCCTTTAAACCGCGCAAATAGTCGGTCTTGCCGCTGATAGCTGCCTCAGTAAGCACTTTAGTAGTCTCTTGGAAGGAAGCGGCCGACAGGAAGGATTCCGTAGCCAAAGAGGCTTTAGTTACGCCTAAAAGCACTAAGCTGTACGTAGCTCCCCGGCCGGGACGCATGTATTTGTTGCCATCTTCATCGACATCTTCCACCATGGAATTCTCCACGGTTTCGTTAATATTATCGACCACCAAGCGATCCTGAGTGCTGCCGGGCAAGAAATCGGTATCATTGGAATCCACGATTTTCACCTTGCGCAGCATCTGGCGCACAATAACTTCGATGTGCTTGTCGTTGATATCCACGCCTTGATCGCGATAAACAGTCTGGACCTGATCGACGATATAGTTCTGCACCGCATTCAGGCCGCGCACTTCGAGCACGCGGTGAGGGTCCATAAAACCTTCTACGAGCACGTCGCCGCGTTTTACATAGTCACCCTGCTCCACGGTCAGCACGGATTTAATAGGCAAATGGATATCTTCGCGCACCTCTTCATCGGGATTGTTCGGATTGCTGCCGATAATGGAGACCAAGAGCATGCCTTTGTCTTCTGACAGTTCAATCACGCCGTCAATACCCGCCAACTCACCTTTATTTTTAGGTTTGCGCGCCTCGAAAAGTTCCTCAACGCGGGGCAGACCCTGAATGATGTCGTCCTGGGCCACGCCGCCGGTGTGGAAGGTACGCAGAGTCAGCTGCGTGCCGGGCTCGCCGATAGACTGGGCGGCTACAATACCTACAGTAGCGCCGATCTCGACCTGTTTGCCGGTAGCTAAGTCCTTGCCGTAGCATTTAGCGCACACGCCCTGAGTAGCTCTGCAGGTCAGCACCGAACGGACTTCGATTCCCGGGCGCTTCCAGCGATGTTCAGGAACGCCCTCTTCGGGAATAAAGCCCTTAGCGTTCATACCGCGCGACAGCCAGGCTTCAATTTCGACGCTGTGCTCTTCGTCAATCATCTCGTCCTTGCTGATAAAGCACTTGTTGCCTTCGCGATCCTCGTACTCCAAATCATTGACGAGGTAACGGCCCACCAAGCGCTCAGCCAGGCCTTCTTTAATATCCTTGCCGTTGACAGCAGGGCCCAGACGCGTACCATGAGTGCAGCCACAGTCAGCTGTGCGCACGATAATATCCTGAGACACATCGATCAAACGGCGAGTCAGATAACCAGAGTCAGCCGTGCGCAGAGCGGTATCTGCTAAGCCTTTGCGGGCACCGTGGGTACCAATGAAGTACTCCAGTACGGTTAAGCCTTCGCGCAGATTGGCGCGGATGGGCAAAGGAATGATACGTCCTGTAGGGTCAGCCATCAAGCCGCGCATACCTGCCAGCTGTTTCACCTGGGCTGGGTTACCGCGGGCTCCGGAGGTAGCCATCATGAAGACGGGGTTCAGACGGTCCAAGTGACGCATCATCGCCGCCTCCACTTCATTAGTGGCATCAGACCAGATATTCATCAGCTGGTGATAGTGTTCGTCTTCGGTCAGCAAACCGCGGCGCAGATAAGTATCAGCTTTCTGCACCAGGTTATCGGCGCGCTCCAAAATCGCGGGCTTTTCAGGGGGAATCTTAATATCGGTTACACTGATGGTCGTACCAGAACGGGTAGCGAACTTGTAACCCAAAGCTTTAAGATTGTCCAGGAATGAGGCCGTACGGGTATTGCCGTGAGCGGTATGCACGCGTTTGACAAAGCGCACTACGTCTTTTTTGACGAATGTTCTATTGATCTCGCTAAAGCACACCGGGCCTTTGCCGAATTTAACCCCTTCGAGCGGATTGATGGAGTGGACTTTAATGTTCTCGGGCACAGCGTTCCACATGAACAGGCGGCCCACCGTGCAGCGCACCAGCTGATCGTAAATCTGAACGCGTATCGGAGCCTGCAGCTCGACCACTCCGGCGTCATAGGCCAGCATGGCTTCATCTATGCTGCTGAACAGCTTGCCCTCACCCTTAGAATCGTGTTTCTCGATAGTCAGGTAATACATACCGAGAATCATATCCTGCGTAGGAGTCGTAGCCGGTGAGCCATACGCAGGCAGCAGAATATTGTGAGCGGAAAGCATCAGCAGACGGGCCTCGGCCTGAGCACCGGCAGAAAGAGGAAGGTGCACGGCCATTTGGTCGCCGTCGAAGTCGGCGTTATAAGGCGTACAGACCAAAGGATGCAGCTGAATAGCTTTGCCTTCCACCAAAACCGGCTCAAAAGCCTGGATACCCAGACGGTGCAGCGTGGGGGCGCGGTTCAGCAACACGGGATGATCGATAATAACCTGCTCCAAAGCATCCCATACGCAGGGTTCAACCCTTTCGACTTTGCGCTTGGCGCTCTTAATATTATTGCAGATGCCAGCATCCTGCAGTTTTTTCATGACAAAGGGCTTGAACAGCTCCAAAGCCATTTCCTTGGGCAAACCGCATTGATGCAGTTTCAGTTTAGGGCCGACAACGATAACCGAACGGCCGGAATAGTCCACGCGCTTACCCAGCAGATTTTGGCGGAAACGTCCCTGTTTGCCCTTTAGCATGTCGGACAGCGACTTCAAAGGACGGCTATTCGGGCCGGTAACAGGGCGGCCGCGGCGGCCGTTATCGATGAGCGCATCCACAGCTTCCTGAAGCATACGCTTTTCGTTTTTAACAATAATTTCTGGGGCACCCAGCGTCTGCAGACGGCGCAGGCGGTTATTGCGGTTGATAACGCGGCGGTATAAATCGTTAAGGTCCGAAGTCGCAAAACGCGCACCGTCCAGCTGCACCATGGGGCGCAGATCGGGAGGAATAACAGGCACTACGGTCAGGACCATCCACTCGGGACGGTTGCCGGATTTGCGGAAAGCTTCCACCACGCCCAAGCGCTTGACGATTTTAGAGCGTTTAGTCGAACTGCCACCCTGCTCCTTAGCTTCGCGCTTTAAATCTTCATACAGCTGATCCAGGTCTAAATGCTCAGCGCTCAGCAGCTTCAGAATAGCTTCGGCACCCATGCCCACTTCAACGGATTCGAGGACATCAGTGCCCTTCTCCGCTAACTCCATGCGCTTGACGCGCCAATCCACTTCGCTGATCAGCTGATTTTTGGTCAGACCTGTCACCGCTTCATCGCCGGGATTGATGACCACATAGCTCATGAAATAGATAACGCGTTCCAGCTGGCGCGGCGTTAGATCGAGAAGCAGGCCGATGCGGCTGGGAACTCCCTTAAAATACCAAATATGCGTAACCGGAGCGGCCAGCTTAATATGCCCCATGCGCTCACGGCGCACTTTGGAGCGAGTCACTTCAACGCCGCATTTATCGCAGATCAATCCCTTAAAACGCACGCGTTTATATTTGCCGCAATGGCATTCCCAATCTTTCGTGGGGCCAAAAATGCGTTCGCAGAACAGCCCGTCACGCTCAGGTTTTAAGGTGCGGTAATTAATAGTTTCGGGTTTCTTAACCTCGCCGTACGACCAAACGGCAATTTGGTTGGGAGAAGCCAAACCGATCTTCATCGCCGCAAAATAATTAACATCCATTAAAATGCCCTCCAAATAGGGAAAAAAGCCCATACGCTGCAAGCATCCGGAGAGGCTTAACCTCTCCGGGCCAGCGTTTAACGCAAGGTGGTATCTTCGGAGTATCCAAACGTATCTCGGCTCTGGGGATTGACAATATCCTGATCTTCGACTGACCGCATTTCCTTAGATTTGCCGTTCTTATCCAACACGCGCACATCTAAGGCCAAGCTCTGCAGCTCTTTCATCAAAACTTTGAAAGATTCGGGAACGCCGGGATCCATTACATTTTCGCCTTTGACGATAGCTTCGTATGTCTTCACACGGCCAACTACGTCGTCTGATTTTACGGTCAGCAGTTCCTGAAGCGTATAAGCAGCGCCATAAGCCTCCAAGGCCCAGACTTCCATTTCACCGAAGCGCTGGCCGCCGAACTGAGCTTTACCACCCAAAGGCTGCTGAGTAATTAAGCTGTAAGGGCCAGTTGAACGGGCGTGAATCTTATCATCTACCAAGTGCAGCAGCTTCAGCATATAGATCTGGCCAACCATTACCTTGGTATCGTAAGGTTCCCCAGTACGTCCGTCGTACAGAATAGTTTTGCCGTCGGTTACCACATGAGACTGGAAATCGACGATATACTGAGCCAGCTCTTTTATTTCCTCAGGAGAGTAATAGCGTTCATGGGTACTGAGCACACGGGTCAGCTTCTCTTCCAGCGTGCGTTCAGCGATCACTTCAGCCAAGGCTTCTGTATCGACGTTCTTAACGCCATTTTCGTGCAAAATTTCGATGACTTTCCCCGCCAGCAGATTCTCAGGCACGGAGGCAATGAGGTCTTTGATCTCCTTAGTGGTCATCACGACCCCATCGTGATCGTTGATGAAGGCCAGCAAGCGCACATACAAAGGCTGATCATCTAAAACATCGACCAGCTCGGGAGTATTGAGATAAATACCCTTTTGTTTCAAACTGGACTGAAGTTTGGCCAGCCCCATCAGATCGTGGATCTGATCTTCGCTTACACTGTCGAACACCGGCACTTCCACTCGCATAACCGGCTCTTCAGGATCGCTGAGCATACGCATGGCCATGCCCAAATGGGTTTCCAAAATCTGTCCGATATTCATACGCGAAGGCACGCCCAGCGGATTGAGCACGATCTGCACTGGAGTGCCATCGGGAAGGAAGGGCATATCTTCAACGGGCATGATGCGGGAAACTACACCCTTATTACCGTGACGCCCGGCCATTTTGTCGCCCTGCAGAATCTTGCGCTTCTGGGCCACGTAAACGCGCACCATACGGTTGACGCCAGGCTTTAACGAATCCGTAGTATTGCGGTCGAATACTTTAATATCGATAACTTTGCCGCGCTCGCCATGAGGCACTTTCAAAGAGGTGTCGCGCACGTCGCGTGATTTCTCACCAAAGATTGCGCGCAGCAGGCGCTCTTCAGCGGTCAGCTCGGTCTCGCCTTTAGGAGTGACTTTACCCACCAAAATATCCTCGGTGCGCACTTCGGCACCGATGCGGATAATGCCGTTTTCGTCCAAATTGCGCAGCATATCTTCGCCGACGTTGGGTATATCGCGGGTAATTTCTTCAGCTCCCAGCTTAGTATCGCGGGCTTCGCAGTCGTACTCTTCGATGTGAATAGAAGTGAACACATCGTCGCGAACCACTTCTTCGCTCAGCAGGATAGCGTCTTCGTAGTTGAACCCCTCCCAAGGCATGAAAGCAACCAGCACGTTGCGGCCCAAAGCCAATTCTCCGTTAACCGACGACGTACCATCGGCCAAAATATCGTTAGCTTTCACGCGCTGGCCTTTTTTCACGATAGGGCGCTGGTTAATGCAAGTACCCGAGTTGGAACGGCGGAACTTGTGCAGCTTATATTCGTGCTCCTCGCCTTTATCGTCGCAGATCACAATAGAAGTCGAGCTAACCGCGGTCACCACGCCGCTGTGCTTAGAGACCATCAAAGCGCCGGAGTCTTTGGCCGCCCGGTATTCCATACCGGTTCCCACGATAGGAGCCTGGGGATTGATCAGAGGCACAGCCTGACGCTGCATGTTGGCTCCCATCAAAGCGCGGTTGGCGTCGTCGTGTTCCAGGAAGGGAATTAAAGCCGTAGCCACAGACACCATCTGCTTAGAGGTTACGTCCATGTAATCGATGTCGCGGGGACTGACGATCAGCGGCTCATTCTTTTCGCGCACGACTACGCGATCATCGATAATAAAATTGCGCTCGTCGAGGTTAGTGTTGGCCTGAGCGATGACAAACTCGTCTTCGCGATCGGCGGACATATAATCAACCTGATTGGTGACCTGCACTTTCACCTCTAAGCGGCCCAGCTTGGATTCCAGTTCCTGCAGCTCAAAGCGGGGCACAACATCTCCTTTATGATAGAGGAGTTTGCCATCAGTATCGATTACATCCTGATCCAGCACCATATTGACCTTGCGGTAAGGAGTTTCGATAAAGCCGAACTCGTTGACCTTTCCATACGTAGCCAAAGAACCGATCAAACCGATGTTGGGGCCTTCAGGCGTTTCGATGGGGCAAATGCGCCCGTAGTGCGAATAGTGTACGTCGCGGACTTCGAAACCAGCGCGTTCACGCGATAGACCGCCGGGGCCTAAAGCCGAGAGACGGCGCTTATGGGTAAGCTCCGCCAGCATATTGGTTTGGTCCATAAACTGAGACAGCTGCGAGGAACCGAAGAACTCTTTGATGGCAGCCGTGACGGGACGTATATTAATTAAGGAGGAAACACTGCTGGCCTGGACATCGGTCGTGGACATGCGCTCTTTGATGACGCGCTCCAAGCGCTGCAGGCCTACCCGGAATTGATTCTGAAGCAATTCGCCGACACCGCGGATACGGCGGTTACCCAAGTGGTCGATATCGTCGCTGAAAACGGGAACATCAAAGCAATCGGGGTCCAATGCTTTCAGATAGATAGTTCTGTCTTTGACATAGAGAGGCAGACCTTCGCTGAGTTCCTGCTCATCGTTATAGCGCTCATAGCGTTTGGCCTTCATCAGAGCCAGCATGTAGCGCACAGCAGCCACAATATCCTTAACGCTTAAGGTCAGAGAGTACGTCAGGCGGGCCCCGCATTCGGGGTCGCTGCAGACAAACGAGCCGGGATTCTGCAGCTGACCGCACTGGGGGCAGACGACCTTGCGTCCCAATTTACGGGCCAGGCGGAAACTGCCTACTTTGGCCAAATCATAGCGTTTGGATTCAAAGAAAAGATTATTGAGCAGCTGCTGGGCACCTTCAGGAGTAGTTATTTCGCCCGGGCGCTGCTTTTTGTAAATTTCGGTCAGAGCGATCTCGACGGGCTTCTTCTCTTCTTCGCCCACCATATCGTCAATGCCATCTTTTTCCAGAGTTTTCTCAATCAGAGGATCGTTGTTGAACAGTTCGGCGACTTCTTCGCGGGTACCGTATCCCAAAGCGCGGAGAAGCACACTGGCCGGCAATTTGCGGGCCTTGTCAATACGTGCATATATCACGTCGCTGGTATCGGTTTCCAGCTCTAGCCAGGCACCGCGGTTGGGAATAACCGTAGCTGTCCAAGTGGAGCGCCCAGTCGCCGTATCCAAACTGTGCTGATAATATATGCCAGGAGAACGCACTAGCTGACTAACAATTACGCGCTCAGCTCCGTTGACCACAAACGTGCCCGTATCGGTCATAGCCGGGAATTCGCCCATAAATATGTCGGTGTCGATTTTTACAGGCCGGCCGGCTTCATCGAGATGGGAGAAACTGGTGTCAACATGCAGGGGACGTGCAAAAGTATCGTCACATCCGCGGCACTCATCTACAGAATGTACAGGCTCTCTTAGAGTGCACTTGCCAAACGATAATTCCAGATTCCCTCCAAAGTCTTTAATGGGAGAAAAATCACTGAAAGTTTCACGCAAGCCTTCGTTGACGAATCTCTCGTAAGATTCGCGCTGCAGCTCGATCAGATTGGGAAGTTCCAGAGCGGGAGTTACCTTTAGGAAGGAGATACGCCCAGTAGCCTCGTTCTTTTGTCGAAGAAACGACATTGAGAAGATCCTCCTAACGCATACGCGTAATTATTATGGCACTATTGTGATTAACATGGCGATTACCATGACGCAGCCTAAAAGCAGACTGCTGCGGAGAGTTCGGTATCCTCTCTTACCGACATAAATTTACCGAAATAAATTTCCCCGCATTTAGCCGCTGCAGACATTTGCACATTACCAACAAACACAAAAAAAAGAAAACACAAACACACCCGCCTGCTTCGACCGGTGCGCTGTTTTCATTCTTCGTTATTTATAAATGGTGAACTTATACAAATTATCTTCCAGACGGCTAGGCTGACGTTTGTTTTCAGCGTCCTGAGAACAAACGCTAGACATCTCGTATCTTATTGCCATTTTAAGCACAGTATATATTACTACAACTCATTTGTAAAGTCAAGATAGTTAACAGAAACAATTAGTTGGCGGCTTAACCTCTTGCAGAATAAATCTAACTGTGCTAGAATATTTCTGCTTTTGTGAAGGCAATGGTAACGGGGCGTAGCGCAGCCTGGCAGCGCGCAACGTTCGGGACGTTGAGGTCGAAGGTTCAAATCCTTTCGCCCCGACCAAATAAAAATCTAAGCAATGTTCATTTTTTGGGACATTGCTTATTTTTATTTCCGTCTCAGCAGCAGTCAGCCGCCCAGCGCTCTAGAGAGCATGCAGTCTCCCCTGCCGCAGTTGCTGCCTATCCCCATCCCATCGTCCAGCCATGTCATTTAGTTAGTGTCCGCAAACAAGTTAGCTTTTGCACCGTCTTCCGTAACCTCGGCGTTGCAGCAGTTCTGCTAAGCGTAGCATCTTAGCGTAGCGAAGCAGCGCAGCGGGCAGAAGCTGACGCAAAAAAAGCCAGGTGTCTGAGGCCTAAAGGAAGCGAAGATTCGCTTGATCTGAATGTACAGGTGCTATACTTTGCTTAACTAAATGATATTAGATATTTGACAAAGAAGATTCAATAGAATAAAACTAAGCTGAGCAAGCTCGCTGAGCTTGCCATATTTTTTGGGAGAGTACCAGTCCATGTCCGAAGATGTTGTCAGCAACGCCCCGGCTCGCGAATACGATGCCGACCTGCACGTGCACCAAGTCAGCGAAGCTGAAAAACTAAACGAAATAATCGAGCGCATTGAAGAGATCGAACAGCAAAAAGCCGATTTGAGCGCCGCCCTGAAAGAAGTTTACAATGAGGCCAAGTGCGAAGGCTTCGACGTCAAAATTTTAAAACAGGTGGTGAGAATGCGCAAAATGGAACAGCGCGAGATTGAGGAAGAGCAAAGCGTGCTCACCCTGTATCTGCAGGCGCTGGGAATGCTGGGCGGCCAGTCTATAAAAAGAGGGCTTCAGTAACAATATTTACCCACCTTGTTGAAGGTAAAAAGAATTAATCTGGAAATATTTAATTTTAGGCGTTATTGCCTGGCAAATGATTGTTAGGGGAGCTGTTATGTTCAAAAATAAGCTGCCGCTACTGTGCGTCACTTTAGCTGTGGGCGGATGTCTCCTGGGCGGTCTCGAAGCAGCCCAGGCGCAGGGAGCCACTGAAGAAATTCCTGAACAGATTTACGACATGCGCGGCGATGACGGAATCCTAGAGAATTTTCGCCCTACAGGAGTGAGTTTTTTAGGAGCCGATCGCGTTTTAGTGTGCGACGGATCAGATCAGCGTCTGCACATTTTCGATACTCAAGGCCGGCGCTTCAAACGGCTGAACGTACCGATTATTCTGCCCAACCCCGATTATGCGGGTATGGCGCAGCTGAGCCAAGATAACTATTTGGTTATCGGCAGTCATTACCATATCAACAATTACGCCCGTTTCCTCAACAACCGCAGCGTTATGCATCTATATACTCTGCGCGGTGAAATAGTTACAGGAGAATCGGCTACCAAAGATTACGATCCCATCGTTGCCCTGCGCAAAACCGGTTTTTGGGGAGATTACGCTCAGCGCCATATGCGCGTAGATGGCATAGCTACGGCTCCTGAGGCCAACAAGCTGTACATAGCTCTTTCTCAGCCCTTAGAAGAGGACGGCTCGGTCTTAATTTACGAAGGCAATCTGGAGGAGATCATGGCCTGCGATAAACGCGCCAAGCTCAGCCAGCATAATTACGGAATTTATCCCCGCGTAGATGAGATTACAGAGCAGCCTTATCAGATAACCGATATCTGCCACGTTCCCGAACGGGGGCTTTTGATTCTAATGGCTTCCGTCAAACACGGCGGTTACACCTTCGGCTCCAATCAGCTCTGGTTCAAGCCGGACGACAGTGAAGAGGCTTACCTGCTGGCTGAGGATATAGCTCCCGGCAACTTTGGCAGCGGCATCGCTGTAAGGGCCAACGACAGCGGCTCATACAATATCGTTATTACTTTCGACAACGATACCGGCAAAACCAGTACGCCAGCGCGTATGATGCTGTTGGAGAACATAAACTTCTGATGGCCTCGCAAAAACGCCACAGCCGCCCTTGGTACGAGGAAGGTTTGCGCTTCGAATGCCAGCGCTGCGGAGGCTGCTGTTCCGGGCCGCCCGGCTACGTAGAGCTAACTTCCGAGGAAGCGCTGCACATGGCCCAATTCCTGGGAATCAGCCTCGGCGAGTTTCAGGAGCGCTACACGCGCACAGAATATATGCCGCGCTGGTATCTCAAAGAAGTGCCTTCAGAGTTCGGCTTTGACTGTATCATGCTAGAAAGGGATTCTGAGCCACCCTACCTAGCCGGATGCAAAGTCCACAAATGCCGTCCGCAGCAATGCCGTACTTGGCCTTTCTGGCCTTCAAATCTGCGCAGCGCCTCCGCCTGGGCCTCACATGCTCAGCAATGCCCAGGATTTAACTGCGGGCCTCTGTTCAGCTTCTCTGCCATAGAAAGGTTAAAAAATCAAAGCGGCCTCGAAGATTTATAAAGGAAGACATAAAAAAGCGCACTTCACAGCGAAGAGCGCTTTTTTATATCTCAAAGAATTAGACAGGCGGCAGCGTCCGCATTATATCCAGATATGCTTGGCGTCTATGGACATATCCCAATCGCGCCCACCATGCACTTTGATGATAGCTCCTTTGCAGGCATAATCAAAAAAGGAACTCCAGTCCATAGTTTCATCTTTAAAACTGCCGTCTTCCAAAAATATGCGGTGTGTCATGACGGTATTAGTGTTAACATAGACCCAGTTCTGACGCCGATCAGGGTCAGCATCGCGCAGACACACCCCAAGGCGCAGTCTGCTGCGATCAACGTGAGTAATGCGGTATTCCCCTGTGACTAACAGCAGCTGGGCCTGTGCTGCGGAATTTACTACTAAAAACAGAGCTACCACAGCGAGCAAACCCACCAACAGCTTTTTATTCAACAGTCCTGCCTCCAAGTAATAATAAATAAAAAGTCAAAAGTATAGCTTCGCTAAATTTTAGCTGCAAACCTTCGCATTTTAGCCAAAAAGCCTACTCGGCGGAGAGACATCCTTTAGGTGGAGCCAGATAGCTGATCGGGGAAATCAGACAGTTCGCAGGTTAGCTAATCGCTAACTAAATGATATTATTTACGCAGGAAGCTAAATAGAAAAAAGCGAACATCAAATAAAGTAATAATGGAGTAAGTATTTGGAGAATGGCTTCTTATCCCTGTGAAAACTGCGGGACCATGGTAGAGATCACCGGCAGTGAATATGACTTGCGCTGCAAAAAATGCGGTGAAAAAAAACCGTTTAAATGCAGCAAATGCCAAAAACAAATCGGGGTTGACGATATTTACCATCCCGAACGCCTGACTTTTCGCAAGCCAATTTTCTGCAACGACTGCGGAGCCAGCGCCGATTTTGTCACTTGCAATCAGTGTACGCAGACGCTAATGCGCGCCAACTGCGTCGAAAAAAACATTGATGGAAAACCGCATTATTATCACAAGAACTGCTATGATGATGCCATTAAAATGCAGAACCGCATTAAATATTTAGCCCCTATTCCTCTGGCTCTCATAGGAGCGTACGTTCTCCACCTCGCGGTCAGCTCACCTTTAATGTATTTATTAGGAGCCATAATAGGTCTAGTAATAGCTTTCAAAATTGCCGGTCTCTTCGCTCCCAAATAAATGTAGCTAAAGACAGTGTGCGAGCTGCCAGTCTGCCTCGTGAAGCTCTAAACCGGCAGCCTGCGGCGTATAATATTTATAATTAATATTTGCACAGCACACAGCGGCGGATCGCTGCCCGCCCCCGGCAGCCTTCCGCCGTTATTGTTTAGTTCTTGTCCCAATGTCATTTAGTTAAGGCTCAATGACATTGGAAATGTTGACTCATATACAACTATCGCCACGCTTATGCCTGGGTACAAGCTAGCCTATAACATAAGCTAAACCTCGATTCCCCAACAGTCTTGGGCACCCCCTCTGTCGCAGGAGCGACTTCTCCCCCTCCCATCCTTTAGGGGGAGTCAGATAGTTTCGCAAGTTAGCTGATCGCTAACTAAATGCCATTAGCTCTTATCAGCATCGTCGAGAAGCACAGCTACCATATTGATTTGGTGCAAACGGTTTAGCGCCTCGCGAAAATGCTGCTCGCAGCCTGGCTCAACTTCCTGCCAGCTATAAGAATAAAAATGAGGAGGTTTGGCTATGTGGGTGCGCACTTTCAGCGGAGAACCAAAAAAATCCCGCAGTTTGCGGAACACTTCGCGGTTAGGGCAGTCGATAATCACTTTCCATTCATCACTGACAGTTATCGAGGCTGCGGAAAATGCGCTGGGCTTACGCCCGTCCCGTCCCTGCATTAAAGAATAAAGCACCCAGGTCATCAACGGTTCCCCTGCTTAAATAGATATTCCACGTAATCGTACATGGAACGGTCCAGATCGTAAAGGTCTTCGCGATTCCAAAGTTCCGAATAGCAATCGTTTTCCGCCAAGTAAGCCTCAACCGATTGAGCAAAATAGTACACGGGAGATAGAGCGCACAATTCATCGGCAAAACTGTGGCCTTCCATATTAGTGCGGCAAGCATCGAAATTGGCCAAAACCGCCGGTGAATGCAGGCTGGCAAAGTCCTCTTCTCCCAAAGCATGGTCCCAAGCCTGGGCCATAAAGAAAATCACCGGATTGACGCCATAAGGCGTTTCCGCCAAAGCTCGCTCATCAACATAACACGTGCGGTTAGCAGGCGTATATAAACCGCTGACCGCCTCTGCATTTGACACCCCGCGCAATATATCGACACCCTTAAGCTGGCCTCCCGGGACCAAATGAATCCTGGTTTCCCGAGCCAGGCAAAAGGAGAGAACTCCTTTGCCAAAGCGGCTTAAAAATGAGCGCAAACGCTCAAAATACGGGGATTGCTTATTGCCGATAATCAATTTGTTCAATACTTGTCCAATATCTTCAGAAACCGGGGGCAGCTCAGCCCGCGGGATACTGTCGGTAGGCGTTTGGGTACTGATAATTTGAATCAAATCGGAACGGGTTTCCAGAGGAACAGCTTCATTTCCGGCCCCTAGCATAAAATCCAGGCCCCCGAAAATTTCGGCCATGGCTTCTCCCATGGAAATATGCTCCAGCGCAGGCCCTTCTGAATCTTTATCTTTTTCCGCAGTTTCTTGTCTGGCAGCCCCCCCCGATGCCTCGCCATCTGCGCGGGCTGCTCCAGCTTTATCTGCTTCGTCAGAGACGACAGTATCGGCGCTGCCGCGATTCAGCTGCGCCTGCAGTTGCTCATTTTCGCGTTCCGTGTAACGTGCCGAAACGCCTAAACTGCCCGCAGAGCGTTCACCGACTTCAGCGCCATCGGACGGCAAATCAGCCGCTGTCCTAACTTCTTGGGCTTCACCTTCATGCCATTCCGAGACAGCCTGGCATTCTTCGTCGGGATAAGAGCTTTCAGGATACGCTGTGGCCAGAGGTGCCTCATAACGGCCCACATCGGCTTCCCCGCCTAAAAGGCCGCTGCTTTCCCCTTCTTCAAAGATGGTATCGCCAGCCATAGGAGCAGGCTGGTTAGCCTCGACGTCATCTTCCCACATTTGGCGAAACAGATCAGCGCTGCCGCCGCCACCGGAATCTAAATCTTCTTCGTCTTCATTAAAAAAATCGCCGTCGTAAGCGTCATCAGCCTCATCCGTGTAATATGAGGAGTCAACATGGCCTTTTTTCATGCGATCCTTGTGGCGTTTAACGCTCTGCGTATGCAGCGCGGAATTAGAGCGCTGCGTGTTTTCCACTAAACGCCTGCGCTCATCGCCTAACGCTGAAATGGGGTCCATAGTCTCCTCCTTTCCCTTCCCGAAGCCTTTCCGAAGCCTTCTCTAAACTAACTCAAATCTTCCCGAAGCTGACATAATGTTTTCTATACGAACTTTTTACGGCAAAACGTTCTGCCCTGCATGGTGCGCTGCTATATTGCCAATCTCAGCGCCGGTTAAAATGGAACCCCACCGGCCTCATCGAGCTAAGGAAAGATTAAGTATCATCTATTTCCTGCCAATTAATCATCTCATACGAACGCATAGTCACGCTTTTCATTTGGGCCAAGATTTCGACAAAACTAGCTGAAGGCTCAGTTCTGCTGTACACTTTGTGAGCTATGGGAAAATGCTCGGTCTTTATCCACTCCTTCATCTTCGCAAAAAGTTCCGCCGCCTCGTAAATGCGGCCATTAAGCAAGGGTTTAGGAGGACTAACTAACATTATTAAATCTGCGGGTGGAAACACTGCCGGCATCAGCTCCGGCCAGCGGCACAGGCGCTGAATCTCCCCAGTGCGTTTGCGGCGTACGTATTCCACTTCGAGCATCATACATTCATTGCTGCGATTGGCGCTCTGCAGCTCGTCCAAGAGAAATTGATGTTCCCACACGCTATCCAGACTGCCAGCCCGCATTTTGTATATAGAGGCACCGCCTTCCAGAAGCTGGCGTCTGGCTTCTTCGCAGCGCTGACGCCAGCCCAGCAAAAGCCCTTCAGTCGTGGCCGGAAGTTCCATAAGAGTTCCGTCCAAACAGCGCATTTTAATATTTACGTGGAATTCCCGAGCCACACGCACAGCTAAAGGCAAAGCTTCATAAGCACAAAACTGAGGGCGCGGCACATCTAAGATAAACTCCAACCCAACTTCCAAAGCACTGTCATCACCGCGATAGCCCTGGAATTTAGCTTCGACTCCCGTCTGTTCATTGAGATAGCGCAGCAACAGCTCAGCGCCATTCTGCTCTGACGTCACGGCGCTTATGTGCTCCATACTTCTGATGAAGTCCCAAAGATCGGCCCAGTCTGTTTTAAACTTTTCCTTTTCAAAAAAATACACCAGAGAAAAATGCTCAGGGTTCAGCGGAGCTAAACTGTTCTGGGGCCCAGCACCAGAACGGCGGCCAGGCGCACTGTCTCCGCGCTTTTCCTTCTTCTTGGGAAGACCGCGCCTCTGCCAGCGTTCTAGCTGCTGCAAAGCACCGCTATATGCCCGCGGATCGCCTTCTAAAATATCACGGCTGATCTGATAACCGTCACTGCTTAAATAGATTCTCCCTTTATTATTTTTACGGGCTCTCCCTGTGCCGCTGGATTTAGCAGATTTTACAGTTTCATTCTGAGGGGAAGCAACCTCGGCATCCTTCTTTTTCATTTATCTAGACCACGATACAAAACGACTTAACTAAAATACTAAAATAGATAATTTCCCCATAGCTTCATGACTTCCCTTCAAAGCATCTCTTAGCGCACAGAGCAGAGAGGAAAGCCTCCCTATAAAAACCATGAAGCAAGGAATAATAAGGAACAGCTGGAATCTTGAAAGCCTATTGGGGATGCAAAAATAGATAAGACTAGACTAGACAAGCCTACAGTCCATACCTGCATCCGCCCGGCGTCTTTGCTGCGCCAATACTTTTACAAATGCGTATTTGCCAGGAGTGTTCCATGCCCGTCAATCTCAGAAATCGTTCATTTCTTAAATTGCTCGACTTCACTACCGCAGAGATTCACTTTTTGCTCGATCTCGCTGCTAGCCTCAAAAAAGCCAAATATGCCGGTACTGAAACGCCCCGCCTTAAAGGCAAAAACATAGCCCTAATCTTTGAAAAGGGTTCCACGCGCACCCGCTGTTCTTTTGAAGTAGCTGCCTATGACCAAGGCGCTCATGTCACCTATCTCGGTCCCAGCGGTTCGCACATCGGCGTCAAAGAGACCATGAAAGATACCGCCAGAGTTTTAGGTCGGCTGTACGACGCTATCGAATACCGCGGTTTTGGGCAAAAGGTCGTTGAAGAACTGCATCAGTATTCCGGCGTAGTGGTTTGGAACGGCCTGACCGACGAGTGGCATCCCACTCAGGCCCTAGCCGACTTCATGACCATCCAGGAACACACCGACAAGCCCTTAAACCAAGTGGCTTTAACCTTTATGGGCGATGGCCGCAACAACGTAGCCAACTCCCTGCTGGTAGCCTCGGCCAAATTAGGCTGTGATTTCCGTATCGGTGCCCCTAAGGATTACTTCCCCAATCCAGAATTGGTCGCCCAGTGCCAGGAGATTGCCAAAACAACCGGAGCCCGCATCACCATCACCGACGATCCCGTTAAAGCTGTGCAGGGTGCTGATTTCCTGTACACCGATGTTTGGGTTTCGATGGGCGAAGCCAAAGAGCTGTGGGCCGAACGCATTGCCAAGATGCGTCCTTTCCAAATCAACATGGGCTGCATCCGCAATACAGGCAACCCCAACGTTAAATTCTTGCACTGCCTGCCTGCGTTCCACAACATCGATACCAAAGTAGGTGCTGAAGTGTGCGCCCAGTTCCCCGAATATCATTTGGAAAACGGCATGGAAGTAACCGAAGACGTTTTCGAATCTCCTCATTCCATCGTCTTTGACGAAGCCGAAAACCGTATGCACACCATCAAAGCTGTCATGGTGGCCACTTTGGGTTAAACGCATCTGGCGCTAGCCATTGTTCTAGCGCCTATATAAAAAAAGCCTGCCAGAATGAGTGTTCATTCTGGCAGGCTTTTTTTAGGGCACTACGCTAGAGCGCCGTGACACTTTTTGAATTTCTTACCGCTGCCACACGGGCAAGGTTCGTTGCGCCCGACTTTCTGCATCACGTAAGGATTGATCAGACTCAGAGCTTTTTTAAACTCTTCGTTGTTGGGCTCTTTGCCATAAGCTCTTTGGAATGCGCGGCTAGCCTTTTCTTTGTCTCCGGCCGCCAGATATATCCATCCCGCCGCCAGGTGCGTATAAGCCATATCTTTATCCAGCTCGATGCCGACTTCCGCTTCCTTAAGCGCTTCTTCTTTTCGGCCCGTCCAAGCTTTAATAGCGGCCAAATTCAAATGGGTAATGGCCTGCTTTTTGGCATTATCTACAACTAGGCACTTTTGGAATCCCTGCCCGCGATAGTCGTCGTTAACCTGAAGCAGCAATTCAACGGCCCGGGCATCGGGGAATTTTTCCAAAAGCTCGGCAGCTTCGCGCAGGAAAGTTTCCCCCTTGTCCATTTGATCCTGCAGCACATAGGCCATGCCGATATTCAGCTTGACTAGCGCTAAATCGTCGTCTTCAACCTTTTTAGCTTCTATGTCTTTCCAAGCGCCTTCCAGCATCTGAAGAGCCTTTTCGTACTCGGAATTCATCATCAGCAGGAAACCGTAATTATTGAGCACCAAATAATGATGGCACTTATCATTTTCAATGCCTTCATTATAAACTTTCATAGCTTCGGCAAAATTCTGCTGCGAATAGAGCACGGAAGCCTTGTGAATAATAGCCGGTGCCATCTCATCGGGAAGGCCTGCCTCGCGGAAAAACTGCTGGGATTTATTAAAATGGTCCAAAGCGCGGCGGGCATCTCCGGCATCGACATAAATGTTGCCCAAATTGCGGTGAGCGCGTCCCTGCCCCTCGATGTTCTTAATGCTCTGCCAAGCGCTCAAAGAACGGTTTGCATAAGTATAAGCATCGCGCAGGCGCTGCATACGGTGCAGAATAATACCTATCTGCTCTAAAGCCCGGCCTTGAGAAGGCACATCGCGCTCACTTTCAGCGCGGTCTAAGGAGCGTTTATACTTTACTAAAGCTTCGTTGTAAAGCTCTTTCTGGAAATAAGCCTCACCATAGGCATAAAAATAGCGAATTTGCTGAGCCTGACTTAATGTATCGTTTTTGCTAGCCTCTAGCTGCTCTAGAGCCTGGTCAGCTTTTTTGTCGAGCACCAGCTGCTCGATATTTTTCAGAGTTTCCTCAACCTGTTCAATAGCGACGGTGTCAGTCATAATTCTCCTGAATAGCACGGGGCAAAAATTAGACTGCGGGCACGTTTTCCCTTGGCCCGCCAGCCCCGAATAGGGGGTTGTTTTTCTGTTTTTAGCCTGTTAATCCTTCTAGGAAGGTTCGCGGGGAATCAAGGAGAATTTACCTCCTTCGCAGCCACTTAGCGACATTCTATCTGGCAGACCAACAAACAGGAGTTAACCATGAGTAATAATTATCACGACGAAGACGATGAGGAATTAGAAGGCGAAGATCCGCCGGAAGCACTGGACAATCTCACTGACGAACTGATCATGTACGCCAAAGCTCACGATGAAGAAGTCAGCATCGAGTGGGACCCAGAAGGGATGTTCTACGAAATTTTCTCAGACGATCTCGATCCCGTCGAAGTTTACGTCATGGACATAGATGACGCTTTATACGGTGAAGCCGAAGCTATAACTGTTGAAGCTGTGATAGGCCATTATTACAAAGAGTTAGACCTCGCCGCTCTCTTGCGGGAATGCGATACGTTTTTGGTTTACGCTCATCCCACCATTACCAGAGGGGAAGACAAAGACGCCGAATTGGTGCTGCTTCAGGCAGCCTGCCCCATAGGCCAGATGAGCGTGGAAATGTTCGACGCTATGATCCGCGAAGTGGCTACCATCTCGGCTGATCTTCACGATCATTTTTTCGCTGCTGAAGATGACGAAGAAGAAGACGAAGAAGAGGAAGACGAGGAATAGCCACGTCACGCCAGGATAATTACAAAACGCTCCGCGATCCGCTGCACGGCGACATATTTTTATCGCACGATCTGATAAAGCTCTTGGATACAAGAGAAATGCAGCGGCTGCGCGGCATCAAGCAATTGGGAACCGCTTCCCTAGTATTTCCCGGTGCGGTACATACCCGCTTTGAGCACAGCATAGGCACCTGCGCCATGGCGGCCAAACTGCTGGAAGCGCTTAGTGCCAAGGGATGTTCTATAGATGCGGCGAGCAAGCGGGCAATTTTGGCCGCCGCCCTAGTTCACGACGTAGGTCACATTCCTTATGGGCATACTATTGAGGATGAAAGGCGCTTATTCCCGCGTCACGACACTCCAGCTAGGCTTAGCCAAGCGCTCACAGCCGGAGAGTTAGGAGCGGAATTAGCCCGCCAAAAACTCACCGAGGAAGTGCTGGCTATACTGAACAAACAGCATCCTCGGCCCTGGTGCGGCGAGTTAATCTCCGGAACTATCTGCGCCGATCTGCTGGATTACCTGGCTCGAGATGCTTTTTTCTGCGGTTTGCCCGGCCGCTACGATGCGCGTATTTTGCGCACCCTGAACATCTGGGACGGGCACTTATATATTGCAGCCGAAAAAAATGGCATTATCCGCAATGATATAGTCTCAGAAGTTCTCAACGTCCTGCGCCTGCGCTATTTTCTCACCGAACGGGTTTTCTTTCACCACACCAAAACCGCCACAGGAGCTATGATCTCCTGCGCCGTGGAAAGAGCTGCTTCCCTTGGCTTAACTCAAGAGACACTATTCAGGCTTACCGATGAACGGCTCGGTGCTCTGCTCGAATACGAGTACGGCCATGATGAAATCATTGCCAAAGTGCTTTCCTGTCTGGCCAGCCGGCGCGTGTATAAACGCGCTTACGTGCTCACCCGTCAAGTAGGCCAGGAATATAAAAAACAGCTCGTAGAGAATTACCACGACAACATCGCGGCCCGCGCCGAAGCCGAGTCAGTTTTGTGCCAGCGCTGCCGCTTGCCCGCAGGCGATTTAATTATTTACTGTCCCGCTGCTAACATGCAGCTAAAAGAAGCCAACGTACTGCTAAAGGTCAATGAAGACATTCCCCGGCCTCTATCCAGCCTGAACGTTCCCGAAGTTGCGGTTATGCGCGAGAATTACCGCAATCTGTGGCGTTTTTACGTTTTTATTCATCCCCGGCAGCTGAGCAAAATACACCGTATTTCCCAAGTGTGTGAAGACTTCTTCGGCTGCGAGAACCATCTGCCAGCCTTGCAAAGCCCTCAATTATATATGGGAATATAATATGAATATAATATGGGATTAAAGATATGAATTGAAAATGCATTTACATGAATACACCGCACTCGATTTAGCTGAACTCATAGATCAAAAACAAATTTCCCCTGCCGAGCTAACCCGCCATTGCCTAGAGCGCATCGATAAGTATAATTCTACTCTCAATGCTTTTATCACCGTCGATCCCGAAGGCGCCATGCAAACGGCCAAGGCAGCAGAAAAATGCGCTGAGCCCGGTTTGCTGCACGGTTTGCCCATCGCCATCAAGGATTTATCGCTTACAAAAGGCTTGCGCTCAACCTCCGGCTCTTTAACTCTCAAAGACCATGTGCCCCAAGAAGACTCAGTGGCCGTGGAAAGAGTGCGCCGGGCCGGAGCTATTATCGTGGGCAAAAGCAACACCCCAGAATTCGGCTATAAAGGGGTTACCGATAACCGCTTGCTCCCGCCCTGCGCCAATCCTTGGGATACATCCCGAACTTCGGGCGGTTCGAGCGGCGGCTCCGCAGCAGCCATAGCTTCCGGTCTCTGCCCTTTAGCCGAAGGCACCGACGGTGCAGGCTCTATCCGCATTCCTGCGGGGTTTTGCGGCGCTGTAGGCGTTAAGCCCAGCTTTGCCAGGGTTCCTCGCTATCCCATACCCGATATTTATTACAATTTAAGCCATACAGGCCCAATAACTTCAGCAGTCGCCGATGCCATTTTGCTTTTAGCCGTACAGTCAGGTCCCGATCTGCGCGACCCGGCCAGCATGACCGATTCGCTGTTTTCCATCCCAGAATGCCAAGACTTGCTGGAGGCTAAAAATCCCGCACAGTTTTATAAAGCTCTGCGCCGTTTTACGGAACTCGACGAAGGCGATCCTCAACTGCGCTTAGCTTGGTCTCCGGACTTAGGTTACGCTCCTGTCGATCCTGAAGTGCGTTCGCTTTGCCAAAAAGCCGTCCAAAATTTAGAGCAGCTGGGACATGCGATCACTGAAGCGAATCCCGGCTTCAGCGATCCCGAGCCCATAGAGCTGAATATTTGGAACGTCGTCTATGCCGAACGCTATGCACCTATGAGCCCTGAGACCAGGGAACTGTTCACCCCCGAATTAGCTGGGCTAGTCGATTTAGGAACCCAAGTCAGCGCTTACCAAATGGGGCGCGACGCCATGGCCCGCACTCAGCTATACTATAAAACTCAGCGCTTTTTTGACCAGTACGACGTGCTCATAACTCCAACCCTTCCGGTAGAGGCCTTCCCGCACAGCCAGCAGCGGCCCGCCTCCATTGACGGACGGGAGATCAATACGCTGTTCGGCTGGACCCCCTTCACATATCCCTTCAATTTAACGGGACAGCCTGCGGTTACCGTTCCAGCAGGCTTCACCAAAAATCATCTGCCCGTAGGAATCCAGCTAGTGGGCCCCCGCGGCAGTGAAATGCGCCTGCTGAAATTGGCAGCCCAGTTTGAAAAGATCAAGCCTTGGCCGCGCTTAGCCCCGCAGTTTATTGATTAACTGGCTGTACCCTATTCGACTCAGCATCAATGTCATTTAGTTAAGGCTCAATGTCGTTAACTTAAGGCTCAACGACATTGGAAATGTTAACTCATATACAATTATCGCCACGTTCAGGCCTGCGTATAAGCTAGAGCATAACACAAGCTAAACCTCGCTTCCCCAACAGTCTTGGGCACCCCCTCTGTCGCAGCCGCGACTTCTCCCCCTCCCATCCTTTAGGAGGAGTCAGATAGTTCGCAAGTTAGCTGATCGCTAACTAAATGATATTAGTCATTTAGTTAAGCAAAGTATAGCATCTGTACATACAGATAAAGCGATCACCGCTTCTCTTAGGCCTCAGCGCCTGGCTTTTTTGCGTCAGCTTCTGCCCGCTACGCTGCTTTGCTACGCTCGGAGGCTGCGCTTAGCAGAACTGCCGCTGCGCCAGGGCGACGGAAGACGGAGCAAACGATAACTTTTTCGCGGAGATGGCTATAAAAAAAGCCCCGGCATAACCGAGGCCTTTGATCGGCAGCTTATCAGCTACTGTTGCTGCTGCATACCAGCCAACAGCTCTGCAACGTTATTCTGGGCACCGCCCTCGCCTAAACCGCCCTCGCCAGAGAGAGCTTCCTGAGCTTCAGAACTCATAGAAGTGCTTTCCACAGGGTTGATTTCAGGAGCAGCTTGGGGAGCTTCGGCACCTTCTACAGCGCTGGCATCGCCAACTTCTTCAATATTCTCTTCACCCTGAACTTCAGTAGCGGCTACGGCAGAAGCGTTCTCGCTATTTTCAGCGTTCGCATTGCCCTGTACCATCTGCATCATTTGGGAACTGGAACCATACTGGTTAATATTGTTGATAGAATCCATATTACGCCTCCATATCAGGACGCTACGACCTATATGGTCCCTACACCCTATAATATAATTTATTATAACTCCAAACCCAGCTATATAAAAGAGGATAATACAAATATTTATTTTTTAATTTTAGCACCAAAATCTCCGGCAGCTGTCAGCGACCGTTGCTACGGCATTGCTTGACAAAGCCCCACACTGTATTTATGCTAATATGTATTTTGCGGCTTCTCTACCTCTCATCCTTTAGGGGGAGTTAGATAGTTCGCTAGTTAGCTGATTGCTAACTAAATGATATTACCATCCTTTAAGAGGAGCCAGATAGCTCGCAGGTTAGCTGATCGCTGACTAAATGATATTATTCCCCGAAGGAATTCAACCTTGACATTTAAAGAACTGCTTAAAAATTTGGGCCGCATTTTAGGCTATGTCAAACCCTATTGGAAAACGGTGGCCTGCGCTCTGCTGCTCACCATTATCGCCACTTCAACGCGGCTGCTTCAGGCCAAATTCGTAGGGGTAATGATGAAATTCATGTCCGAAGACATAGCCAGCCTCAAAGAAGGCTATATAGCGTTCGAGCGGCTCAATTTTATCTGCGGCCTCTTTCTGGCGGTCATGGCCTTTATGGGACTGGCTACATTCCTGCAAAAATACATGACTGCCAAATGCGGATATTTGGCTATCCGCGATTTTCGCAGCGATGTTTTCCGCAGCCTGCAGCGCCTGCCCATGAGCTTTTTTGACAAAATGCGCTCGGGCGAAATTATCTCCCGCTCTACCAACGATATAATTGTCGCTACCGAGCTGTACGCAACTTTGGCAGATTCCCTCAAAAATATCCTCATCGTCTTTACCTGTCTGGGGGTGATGTTTTACCGGGACTGGCAGATGACCTTAGTTGTACTCGTACTTAGCCCTACCGTAGCCATAGCTATTTCCAAGTTCGGCGAGCGCATAGGCAAGAAAACGGCCAAGCTGCAGGCGCGTCTCGCCGATCTGTCAGCGATTCAATATGAAAACGTAGCCGACATAAAAGTAGTCAAAGCCCATACCCGCGAAGAACACGAAACAGAGCGATTTAACGCGGCCAACGAACAGAATTTTGCCGCTCAAATGAAAGTAGTCCAGGTGGCCTCCACCCAGTCGCCTGTCGTGGAATTTATAGGCATTGTTGGCATCACGGTAATAGTTTGGTTCGGTATTACCCGCATTATGCAGGGTATGGTCAGTTTTGCCGACATGACCGAGTACTGGGCGCTCATGGTCATGACCACCCATCCCATCAGCTCGATAGGCTCATTTTATGGGACCTGCAATAATGCAGCAATTGCTGGGGGGCGCGCCTTCGCCATTATCGATGCTGTTCCAGAGACGACTCCTCCCGAAATTGCCGTGACTTTGCCCAAGCTAAGCGGCAAAATAGAATTTGAGCATGTTTGTTTCAAATACGACGACAATAAAGAAATTTTCCGCGATCTCAGTTTCACCATAAATCCCGGCGAAGCCGTGGCTATAGTCGGCTCCAACGGTGCCGGCAAGAGCACGCTGATCAACCTCATTCCCAGGTTTTATACACCATCATCCGGGCGTATTCTTTTGGATGGCATCGATATTAAAACGGCTGATCTGCACTCTCTGCGCACTCAAGTAGGCGTAGTGCTACAAGAACTTCTGCTGTTCCAAGGCACTGTGGAAGAAAACATACGCTGCGGCGATACGGAAGCCAGCCATGCTGACGTAGTTAAAGCTGCTCAGCTGGCCAACGCCGAGCAGTTTATCGAAAAAATGCCGGAACAATATAACGCCGAGATCGGCGAACGCGGTTCTTTCCTCTCCGGCGGCCAGCGCCAGCGCTTAACCATAGCCCGCGCTTTATTAAAAGATCCCAGTATTTTACTCTTAGATGAATATACATCGGGATTAGACGCAGAATCGGAAAACGCCATCACCGATTCTTTAGACAAAGCTATGGAAAATCGTACCTGCCTCATCATTGCCCACCGCCTGAACACTATCCGCCATGCCGATCGCATTCTGGTATTAGACCAAGGGCGCATTGCCGAAGAGGGCACACACGAAGCTCTGCTGGCGAAAGGAGGGCTCTATAAAAAGATTTACGAGGCCCAGCTTAGCAATTCCAGAGAAGCGGATAAAAAAGTATAAGATTATTGGAGCAAAGACGCCTGGGAGAATTCTCTGGCCTCAATGCCCTATCCGGCCACCACCAACGCTGAAGAGCTGTTCAGCAGGATGCAGAAATGCCCCAATCCCCGGGGACTGACGGTGATCTTTTCCACTTATCAGTCGATTGAGGTGGTTTACGAAGCCCAGCGTCTGGGGGATGCGAGATGCCGACTTAATCATCTGCGATGAGGCCCACCGCACCACCGGGGCTTATACGGATATTTACGTCAGCGCGTCTAAAGCTACCCAAAATGAAAAAAATCAAGACGCCGCAACCACAATTATGCAGGCGCTGAGAATATGCTCGGACCCGACGCTGCGGCAGTTCAGGCAAACCCAGATTCTGAGCGCAGCTGGAGACTGTACGCCACAAATTGCTGATACATTATGAACTGCGAGCGCCTATAATTTTATGCAGTAAAATATATCCATAAAAAGCACAATTAGAAATAAATGAGCGTTTTAATATTGTGGTAATATTAAAGCAACTTTAATTTTATAATTCAGCAATAATTTAGTCCGAAAACGTTTTGTATCATAGGGGCACCAGTCAGCAAGCTCTTAGCTAAAACTGACAGAATCGCAGAAAGGAACTTTGCCCTATGCTCGGATTAACCACAATTTATTCTGTTGGTCAGCAGCAAATGACCGATTATCAGCAAGCGCAAACTATACAGGCTGAGATAGCTTCCACCGCTCAGAAACAGGAAATGGGACGCTGGAAGATTCTCCAGGACACCCAGACCAAATGCTTTGAAATGCAGCAAGAAACCACTCTCAACCGCGCTAAAACCCAAGATAAATTATTCAACAAATGGGACGACTACATTAAAGGATAGCCGCTGACAGTTCGCAGGTTAGCAGATCGCTAACTAAATGATATTAGCTATTCTGCAAAGGAGGTCTTATGCCGGAGACTTTGCCTATAAATAATAGTCCCATGCCAGCTGCGCTATGGCTAGATAATCAATCCAGCCGCGCCTCTCCCCTGCCCTCAGCGCCCTTGCTTCAAGACCAATTTATCGCAAGCGGTGAAGACGATCAGCAGCTCTTATCTGACCGCAAGTCAGCAGCCAATGTCCTATCAGCACCATCTGCGCCTCTAAATGCTGCGCAGAACAGCAGCTCTTCTAAAGAAGATGCACAGCCATCAAAGCCAGCATCTGTAGGCATGTCCCAAAACACATCTAGGCTCAGCAGCTGTGCGCCTGCCCCTGCCACGCAAAATAATACGGCCAGTAAAACCGCCGTCAAAGCTAAAACACCAGCAGGCGACTTAGAAAACCGCGCTGCTCAATATGAACTAGCCCAGCAGGATCAGCTCCGCGCGAAAGAGATTTACTTGCGCATGAGCGCCGAACGGCAGCTGCATATTACCAAAATGCAGGCCCTGCTGGCCAACTTAGAGACTGAAATCCAGCGTATCTGGGAAGAAGTAACCTTAAGGCGCCAAAAAATCCACGACGATTTGCTGGCTAAATGGGAAAAAGTTCTCTTTGCCTGACAAAAGAATACAGCCAGCGTCACATCTGAGGCTGGCTGCTTTTTATCTAGTAGAAGTACATAATCCTACGCTTCGAGCAGGGTATCTCCGGCATTGCGAGCTATCTCTTCCTCTAATTTGCTGCGGCTGGCTAAATTGATGCGCATAGCTTCATTAATCCGCTCATTGCCCTGGCGCACATACTCTAAGCCTTCATCCAGCATTTCGGTGTTATCATCTCCTTCATACCCGAGCATAAGCCCGATACCCTGGTTGTAAAGATAAATACCCGAAAAACCGACGTTTAATTCTTCCTGAAATTCTCCCGTGGCTTCTTCAGGGATTACTATGTCGCGAATTTCCTGCTCCTTGGTGAGCAGAGTATTGTGCAGTTCCTGCATGAAATCCAGAAACTCCTCCAAAGACCACGAGCCATCTTTAACGCTGTTTACAGCATTCTCGATAAGATGCAGACGCCCGTTGATAGGAGTATGCTCGCGCACTGACGTTTCGGCCTGCTCGAAATGCGGTATCTTAGCGCCGCATCGCACACAGTAAGAAATAAGTTCGTTATTTTCACAACCACATTTAGGACAGAACACCACGCCCTCCTTTGATGCCGCATCACCGTTTTAACCCCATAATAAAAACGATCATTTTTCAGCAACATAAATGAAAATCTTCCCCAACCATCGCCTTAACTCCTGCTCTGCACCACAAGCTCACGGAATCCCGGCTCAGATAAATAATTCACAAAAACGCAACATTTATTTATTTTCATTTTTGCCGATTATAGATATAATAGCCAAGATATTTATAGGTATTTCTTTGGGCATTGCCTGTGGTACTTAATAAGGAGAATAACAGCTTATGGCCAATGCAGTAAATCCATACAATCCAAATCCCTACAGTCAATACGATCAGTCCAACAGCATTAATAATATGCAGCATAGCGGTGGCCAAACGCAATCCATAGGCAAAAAAGAGACCGCTCAGACTGAAGATACTCAGGAAGACTTTGGTGTACAAGACGGTTTTACCCGTAGCGAAGAAGTCGATGACGGCGATAAGATTCAAAATGCGCAGCACACCGGTTTAGCCCAGCAGAGCCGCAAAAAAGGCGAAGCAGGTACAGCTGATGAAGTTGACATCCACTTCGGCGCTCACTACGAGATCGATGGTGAAGAAGGCGGCGATGTTCCTCCTGCGGACAGCGGTACAGTTCCTCCTGACGGTAGCGAAGTTCCCCCTGAGGATGGCGGCACGGTTCCTCCCGGCGGTAGCGAGGTTCCCCCTGCGGATGGCGGCACGACACCCCCTGAAGACGGCGGTACGGTTCCTCCCGGCGGCAGCGAAGTTCCCCCTGAGGACGGCACAACGCCTCCCGAAGACGGCGGTACAGTTCCTCCCGGTGGCAGCGAAGTTCCCCCTGAGGGCGGCACGACCCCTCCTGAAGAGGGTACAACGCCTCCCGAAGACGGTGCTGGTGAGACCAAAGGACCTGGCAAGCGTCACCCTGACGATCCCGGCAAACTGACCGACGAAGAAAAAGCGGCTTGGCAAGAAGCTCAGCAAAACATTCAAGAGTGGAACGACTTTATGGTCCATCTGGCTGCTGAGCGTCAGAAGCATTTAACCGAAATGCTGAAATATCTCATGGACATTCAGAACGAGATTCACAGCATGATGCAGGAGATGGCAGCTAACCAGTCCAAGACAGCCAGCGCCTGTGCCCGCATGTGGGACGATGTCATCAGAGGACGTTAATAAAACTGCTGCCAGCTGATACAAAAAAAGAGCGACATTCTTCAATGCCGTTCTTTTTTTATGGCTTCTTTATTCCGCTCTGAACTTTATAGTGGTATAATCAAAAAGAATTCCTTCCGCACTAGAGCTATAAGTCTGACCGCCATTGACCAGTCTTGGTTCTGCGGATAGAAATGCGAGGAATATTCTATGCAAATAAAACCGATTATACGCCGTCTAGTTTTAGTCTCAGTTATGGCTGTTTTGGCCATGAGCGCCACGGCTCAGGCAGTTACCGGCAATCATCAAGCCAAAGAGATCATAGACAGCTTATTTGGCGGTAAAGGCTTAGCCCCCATTAACGATTTAATCGTAGAAATAGACTGCACGAAAAAAGATGCCAACACCGGGCAAATGATGCTGGCGTCTAAAGACAAAGTTTATTTTAAAGCACCCAATAAACTGCGCACAGATGCTGTTATTCAGGCGCCCGGCGATCCTTTAGACCAGCGCCAGCTCATCTTTATCCGCGATGGCAAAACCGCCTGCCACTACCTCAGCACCGGCCAGTACCCTGTTAAAAAAGCTCCCGATCTCCCTTCCCCCACCAGCGTTCTCCCCTTTAGCTTGCAGCGCTATCCCATAGATGAAACCAAATCATATGAATTTGGCGAACAGCGCGTTTTAGATGGGGTGACAACCCGCGAGATTATCATCAAGAACCCCCAAGACCCCAAAGACGAACGCCATATCTTTGTCGATCCGGCCCGGCGGGTCCCCATGCTGATGGAGTTCACCCGCACCTACGATAAAGATCCGGTTAAGGTAACTGTAGAGTACGGTTCTTTCAATAAGCTGAGTGACGGACGTCATTTCCCCTTCCTAATTAAGATATATGAAAACGGTCAGCTCAGCAAAGTCTATGCTTACAAAGGCGTCAACATCAATGTCGGTTTAGACGATTCCCTTTTCCAGCACATGACCAGCAGCATGACTCAGCCCGCCCGGTAATCAGCAGTATATTCTCTGCAAAGAAGCCGCTTATCCCAAACGCTAAGCGGCTTCTTTTATTTTCCCAACAATCTAGAGAACGAACTCTAGTGTCAATGTCATTTATTTAAGGCTCGATGACATTGGAAATGTTTACTTTAGGGGGAGTCAGATAGTTTCGCAAGTTAGCTGATCGCTAACTAAATGATATTAGCTCTAGTGTTAACTCTGATGTTAACTCTTATGTCAACGGCTTATCATACACAGCCCATGGCTATGCAGCCGGACCAACAAACAAATTGTCAGCCTCAGGCAGCTGGACCGTATAGATTCTATTAAAAACCGGCTAAATTCATCCCGTCGGCTAAGGCGAAACCGCCCCCAAACGCAAAGCTCTCGCCAGGATCGGGAGTTTTGCCCTCATGCTGATCGATTATATCCTGTATAGACTGGGCCAGCACATTGGCGGAATCCCAATTCATGCGCAGAGCGGTATTGACTAAATGCAGCGAACTATCTATGCCCGCCAAACCGCGATCGCGCAAAGCTATATCTCCGCTTTGCAAATATCTGCGCAAAGTGCCCATTGCTTCATACATACCCTCAGTACCGCTCAGGCCGCAGCGGTATTCCTCGTCAAATGTATCGCGCAAATCATCGGGAATATCCATAGCGCGGACAGCTTCAGTCTTTTCCTTATAATACTCCTCATATTGAGCCAATTCCTTATCTACCGCTTCGAGCGACAGCCGGCCAGCATCGAACAAAGAGATTTGAGAAGCAATAATTGTATAAAGAGATTTATTGTAGGGAGGGGGGGCACCTAGCGGCTCCTTATTTCTGCCGGCATCATGGCCGCTGCGCAAAGGAGCCCCGCAATTTCCGCACACACTCGCGCCATCGGCGGATTGATGGCCACACGTCATACATAACATAGAGATTATCTTCCTTCTTTGGAGCCGCTTTCCTGGCTAATTAGCCTGGCTATTTAAGCTGTTCTAAAGGACATATGCAGGAGTCTAAAACTTTAACAAGAATTAATATATTACCGTTGGTTACAAGAGTACCTCGGTTATTTTTGTAGCTGGGACAGCCCATCGGCTTGTCTGTTGGTCTGCTTACCCGGCGAGGACATAACTTCTATTTTTGGAGCTTTTTGTGAGATTCGGCAAACTACTAACTATCTTGACACTCGGCTATGTTTTGCTGGGCAGTTCTCCCGCACGTGCTGATGTAGTGTATTCCATCCGCACCGGTGACACCCTAGACAAAATTTCCAGACGATACAACGTAACTGTAAGCCAGATTACCGATATCAATCCTCAGCTCAAAGGCAAAACCGGCGCTTTGCCCGTAGGTCTTATCGTTATCATTCCAGCTTCTGGAGAAGTCAATGGAATAGCGGCCGCCGAGGAAGATATGTCGCTGGCAATTCTAGATGAAGCCCCACCCGCTTTAAATCGCGTCGATTTGGCATCTGCCGGTATCAACCGCGCTGGTGATCGTTACAGGACCAATCATTTATCCTCCCGCGGCGCCAGCCAGGTACGCAGTATGCTCAATCGAGCCTTTTCTCATATCGGCACCCCTTATCTGATGGGTGGTACCGGCAATGGTGTTTTTGACTGTTCCGGTTTCGTGATGAGAATGTTCCAGTCTCAAGGTGTCAATTTGCCGCGCACTGCAGATGTGCAGTTCAGCGCAGGCAGACCCGTTGCCAGAGGCGATGAACAGGCAGGAGACATGGTATTCTTTGAAACCTACCTGCCGGGACCTTCACACGTGGGCATTTACTTAGGCAATGGTCAGTTTATTCACGCTTCCTCCAGTCGCGGAGTAACGATCAGCAGTCTTAAGCAGCCCTACTACGCTCAGCGCTATTTAGGCGCCAAACGCGTTTTCTTCTAAAGCGCACTAAGGGGCAATGCAAAGCCAGGCCGAAGTCCTGGCTTTTTTAATATAAGAGGGACACCATGAATTTCAACAAAATGCTGCAAAATGTTATCCCTAACACCTATGCTGTCGATATTCTCTTTATTCACGCTGACAGTTTCTACGACGTCGGCATGGCCATGTTCAGTATAGGAACCCTTTACGTAGCCACCGTTTGCCAGCAAAACGGCTATAAAGTTAAATGCGTAGGGACTCAGGAGCTATTCCACACCTCTAAAGCTGAACTCCACCAAGCTATGCTGCTCTGGCGTCCTAAAATGGTGGGATTTTATGCGGTAATCGACAATATCCACAATGTCAGGCGTTATGCCGACTGGATAAAAAAATGGCTGCCCGAAACCAAGACCGTGGTCGGCGGACCTATGGCCAGTATAGATCCTGTAGAATTAGCTAAGCATCCCTCTTTTGATTTTATCGTTCCCGGAGAGGGAGAATATATAATGCGCGATCTCGCCAACTGCCTGCTGCGCGGCACCATGCCTCTGGAACAGGTGCAGTCAATCGTCTATAGACAGGGAAAAGACATTCGCGTTCATCAGCGAGCCCCGGTAATTGAAGATTTAGACTCCCTGCCCTTCCCTAATCACGACTTAGTCAACATGACACACGGTCAGCATATCTCCACAGGGCGCGGCTGCCCCTACCAATGCGCTTTCTGTTTTAAAGAAGAGTACAACCACCGCTTCCGCTGCCGCAGCGCCCAGAACATAGCCGCTGAGATCATAGCCCGCGCCGACAAAAAACCGCTCACCAATGTGTATATCACCGATGATGTCTTCGCCGTCGATCACAAACGCACTATGGAATTCTGCCGCATCATCAGCGAGTACAAGCGCAAAACCAAAAAGAACTTCATTTTCTTCTGTGAAGGCCGGGCCGAAGTTATCGCCAGGCATCCTGAAATGTTAGACGCTTTAGTGGAAGCGGGCATGGTGCGTTTGCAGATAGGCATCGAATCCGGTGACGCCCAAATGCTGCGCGACTACGGCAAAAATCTCAAGCCAGAGCATGTTGTAGCTACCGTAGAACACGCTCAGCGCCTGAAAAATCTCACAGTAGCCGGAAATTTTATTATCGGCGGTCCCCACGAAAGCCATGCCACTCTGCAGAAGTCCTTGGATTTCGCTAAACATCTACTGCGTTTAGCCCCAGCGGTCTTCGAGTGTACCCATACCGGGCTAAGCGCTTTGCCCGGAACGCTTATCACCAAAAATCCCGAAAAATACGGCATCAAAGTTCTAGATACCGATTTTCTTAAAGGTATGACTTTAACCGATTCCTATTGTGAAACCGATCATCTAAACCGCAACGAGCTGCGCAATTGGTATCAGACCTTTGAACGTGAGATAAATCTCACCATGCAGGATATAATCCACAGCGCTAGTTTTGAGACCATTCTGCGCCATGCCAATTGGGCTTCGCAGTGGCATCTCTTCACTTTTTACTACGGCAGATTTATCGCCGGTCACGAATTGCTCCAACAATATTTCAGCTTAATCTCCAGCCCGCGCTTTAAACGTCTAGCCCACATTCCTCACATGGAATTGTCCGAATACGTACCCATGCGCACCATTTCCAGCCGCGTTTACTCCAAAGATGGCCGCAAAGTGATCTTTCCCGCCTGCTGGGGTAAAAAATTTGCCCTCAGCAAGCCGTTAGAAATACTTCTGTACGAATACGCCTCGGCCAAAATGACTATGGGGGAGATAGCCGCCTTGCTCAAACAAGAACTCAAATTGAAAAAGACACCTTACCAAATAATCTACCAAATGATGCTGCCCGTCTATAAAATGCTGGAAGATCGCTACCAGATAGTGTTTTACAAATAATTTCAGCTATCAGTTCCTCAACAAAGGTAATTTATCTCCAACTATATTGACTTACAAATTATCTTGTGCTAGAATACCCTGGCACGCGGGAATGGCGGAATTGGTAGACGCGCACGGTTCAGGTCCGTGTGGCTATTGCAGCCATGAGGGTTCGAGTCCCTCTCCCCGCACCAGGATAGGACCTGCAGAAATTGCAGGCCCTATTTTTTTATAGACTTACAGTCACCAGTTTTATCCCATGTTTAAACTGACGAAATTTTCTCCAGCGATTAAATACATCATACTGCTGACAAGTATAGTCTTCTTGCTACAAACAGCTGTGCGCCTGCTCACAGGCTTTCCTTGGCTAGAAGGCTTGGGCAGCTTAATCTTGCGCTCTGAACATTCAGGTACAGCTCAGACAGTTCCCTGGTGGCAGGTTTGGCGTCTGCTGACCTATGCGCTTTTGCATTACGATTTTTCCCATCTATTTTGGAATATGCTGGGCTTATGGTTAGTAGGCTCTGCGCTGGAAACAGCTTTAGGCAGCCGCTCTTTGACAATTATTTATATCTTTAGCATTATCAGCGGCGGAATCAGCGCACTAATATGTGAAGCCCTAGGGTTAAACGGCGCGGCAGCTACATCTATCCTCATGGGCGCTTCCGCAGGGACCATGGGGATTCTATTCAGCTTTATAGCACTAAACCCTCAAAGCACCATGTATTTTTGGCTGCTCGTGCTAATCCCCATTAAAGCGTTATACTTAGGCATCGCCTTAATCCTCTGGCAACTGGGCGGGCTGATACTCTTCAGCGCTTCTTCGACCTCGTACAGTGCCCACTTAGGCGGAATTCTCGCTGGTTATATCGCAGCTCTAGCCATTAAGAAATGCTGGGGGGAGCGTTTAGCCGTGTGCCTGCAAAATTTGCGCAAACGCTGGCAGCGCCGCCATATCCGCGTGGTTAAGTAAGCGTAAAACGTAGTTTTGACGCTTACTCTTGACTGACGAATATGCTTTAACGGTACTCTTTAGCGATGTATGGGCTTGTATAGGCGCGCAGCAAATTGCCATAATCTACAGCAAAACGCAGTTCTTGGCCGACCTGGTAAGCAGTTTCCTCACCTAAATCTACCAGCAAATGGTCAGAGCTGGCCCCCAAAACTCTCACGTTTTTATCCAAAGGCCGCAAATTCTCGGCAATCACATCCTGACGTCCTAAGGCTAAAATACCCCGCCAATGCTCACCGCGGTCCTCATAGCAAACCTTTTCGCCAAACGCATTAGCTCCCGATGTGCCTATAGGCATAGAGGGTTTGCGCTGCACTTCTATCAGCTCGGCCACTAGAGTAAAAGCATCACCGTAAAGCCCCTCCATAACCTCACATTTAGCCGTATCGTTGCCTAGGACAAAAGCTTCGCCTATGCGCAGGTTGGTAATGCCCGAAGGGGCTTTGCCAGCATTGACCAATCCCAAAGAACTGGAATTGCCGCCGGAAACCAAAGGCAGCGGCAGACCCGTTTCACTGCGCAGCCATTGCGCAATCTCTACCAGTCCGCCTAAATTGCCGCCGTCGGGAATAATAGCTCCATAACAGGTGAGATTTACCCCGACCCCCAGCAGTTCGAGATAGGGATATTCCATAACCGTAAAAGCGGTTTCCCGGATCAAGGCGCGGTTGCGGAAAAAAATGCCTTCGCGCAAATCCCCCATATCGATCATCAGAACAACGCCGTGTTTTTTATCGAGACGCTGAGCTGCTTCGCCTAAACAGCGAATTGTCGCGATCTCGCTTTGCAGGCTCAGTTCGCTGCACTCTATAACTCGCTCCGCTTCGCTGGGCATAGCCACGCGCAGCAATAAACGTGGTATTCCAGTACCTGCGACTTTACGCAAGTTTTCAGTTCTAGAATCAGCCCAGTAATCTACTTTTTCCTGCGCTACTAAATCCACTAAGGGGCGATCCGCACAAAAGACTTTAGTCACCAAAGCTAGAGAAACATGGCGGACCGAGAGCATCACCTTAATATAGCGCAAATTATGGCGAAGTTTATCTCTCTGAATTACTAAACGCGGATTAACAGTCATCTTACAAACTCCTTAAGGTTTTAAGCAGCTGGACATCAGCTGACTGGCTGCCTCCGGGTAACTCTGAGATAAAACACCCAATGAGGCCATAATATAATTATCATCAAATAACAGCTGGATTTTCCCTGGCGCTGGCAGCAGCATCATACCAGATACGTTCATATCCGCCAAACGCCGCATAATTTCCCGGCGCTGAGGCAGACGCGTCAGAGCTCCGCCTGTGGCCACTAAATACTTTAACTCGCTGAGGTCTTTGCCTTCGGCTACAGTGCGCCTGCCGCTGGGAGAATACAGATGGCGCAGCACTCCGCAGTGGCGCTGCAAAGCCACCGAAGCTGCTTCCCAGCACAGCCGGCAGGTAAGTTTAAACTGCTCCGCTGTCTCTGGTATAGGCAGATAGCAGCGCATCACTTCCGGAACATCTATGCCCAATTCTTGGCTTAATGCGCTTTCCCCAATCTGTCTTACCAAATTGCCTGCATTAACGTACAGACCTAAATCGCCCTCAACTGTGCGCTTCGCCATAGGCTCCGGCCCTGTAGCCATCAGGGCTATATTTTCACTGCCCGGAGTAACTGAGTGAACGTCCGTAGTCGCTCCCCCTACATCAATAACGGCTAAATCACCGTATTGCTCGTACATGCGCTTAGCAGCTTCCATAACTGCTCCAGGCGTAGGTAAAATCGGGGCCTGCACCATCTCGCTGATTTTTTCCATGCCCGGTGCGCGCACAATATGTTCCGCAAAAACACGCTGAATAATGCGGCGGGCCGGTTCAATGTTAATAGCGTCCAAACGGGGATAAACATTTTCCGTAACATACAGAGGAACCCCCGCCTCTGCATACATTTTTTCCACCTTGCGCTGGCATTGCACATTGCCCGCAAATATAGCCGGGACACGCACCTCATTGTCTAACAGCATCTGCGCATTGTAAACGGCAGTGGCGCGTTCTCCATAATCGGTGCCTCCGGCCAATAAAATCAGCTTGGGAGAAATGGCTTTAATGTCTTCTATGTCAAACTCGCTGAGCTTGCCTGCCGTGGCATGGCGAATAACCGCTCCTGCTCCTAAAGCTGCCGCCTGCGCAGCCTTTACCGTCATGTCGTAAACCAAACCGTGCACGGTCATGCTCAAACCGCCGGCAGCGCTGGAAGTAGCCAGCATCTCCGTCGCCTGCACATCCGCGCCGAGCTTATTGCTCAAATCGGACACAGCATTGCGCAGCCCCACGCAAACATCGCCCTGCAGCACCGTAGTTGGGGCCTGTCCCTGTCCCAGCCAGCGCGGTTCATGGTCTAAATCAGAGAAAGCATTAACCAGCGTCGTGGTTGAACCGATCTCCGCCACTAATACGTCAGCGTGCAAGATATTGGCCAAAATGTCCTCCAGTCAGACGTGCTAAACTAATAGCCCCTAGTTAATAACTAATGTAACCATTCTCAACAAACTAAGAAGCTCCCCCACCGCCCCCCATAACAAAAAAAATCTCCAGCTTATATTTCGCTGGAGATTTACGATAAGAACCCATTATCATTGCGATATTAGTTTACCCAGCAGCGAAGGGCATCAGCGAGATGCAACGCCTACTTTTCGGCAATCGACAATACTGGGCCACCAGTCAAACGATTTATAGGTCTGCCCATGGCGCACAAACGTTCCCACCATATTGGTATGCCTCGCTCCAATCGCGGTTATACCCAGCTCATCCAACGTAAACAGTTCGCCTTTATCGGCTATCCCATTAGCATTGGCATCCACCCAAACCATCAATCCCTCTAACTCTGCGCCATCGAGCACACCGTCATCATTGCTATCCAAAGAAGCCAGCTCTTCATAGCCATTGTTATAGCCGTTAGCGGTACCAAACAGATTGGTTCCCAGCACACTGCCATCTGGATTAGGACGGCATAATAAGCCATCTTGCTCCCCGATCCACTCACATACCACCGGGAAGCCATTGCCGTAAAAATCAAACATAACGGCATGCTTGGAAAACTCGCCAGCGTGGGGCAAATAACGCCCGTTGGAGGCCTGAATTTTTCCGTCTCCGTCTAGGTCTAAAACAATTGGCGAAACCGTGCCGGAAGTATTAACTTGGTACACCGTATGCGTATGATAATGATAATATTCATCTACTGTTTCGCGGCGCTCCCAGCTGCCTTGAGCGACATATCCAGAGGGAAGATTATCGGGGTCTCCCACAAAAATCAAATTCTCAGACTTAATATCTTCTAAAGAAACGCTAGTTCCATCTGAGACTTTTGAAGTGTGCGAGACTGATGTCACACTAGTACCCTTAATGGTAATTCCAGCTAAACGGTCCACGCCGTGGTTAGCATTATACGTTTCCCGGCCTGCAATAATGAAATTACGCCCAGACAGAGTATAATCAGCTATAGCTTTGTTAACCAGAGACGGATTCGCCGAATCGATAACTGTAGAGCCAAAACTCGTTTCAGTTACCTGGCCAGTCTGGTACAGAGTACGATCTGCAGAGCCATATACCTCAGCGCTACTGGCAGACTTGCCTTGGTGTTCAACAGTTTGCCTAGTAAAACTGTATCTACCGCCATTCACATCTGTTGTGCCAGCCATGACAGGTACTGCTAAAACGAGATTAACGAGAGCTACAGCGGCGGCAAAAGAACGTTTATTCATATTTTTTCTCCTTTCATAATGCCGACCGCCAAACTACAGCATCCCGAATCGATCCCTGGACGGCCCTTGTTAATATAATATTAGCATAAGCTTCAGAAAAATACTAGCATTTCTTCAGTTTATTTTTCACTTTTCCTCATTTTCTTCAGATAATTTTCAGGAAAGGTCCCGGATTAGAGATAACCCCTTTATAAATAAAACTAACAGACAAATAACAAAGCAAAAAACAAGGCAAATAATCGGCAATTGCGAACATTAATAAAATTTATTTAACGACAACTTAATTTGCCATCTTGGTTTAAATACGCCACAAGGGGACGCCTTATCATGAAGCGATTATTAAGTATCGGCATCGCTGTCGCTGCGTTAGCGGCCTGCTTGATCTATGCCCCCAGCGCAGCTTGGGGCAATGTAACGCTCACCCCGACCTCAGCTCTCAAAGCCAAGGGCATTACTTCGCGTCACTTCAATATGATCGCTATTTCGCCCGACAACCGCTTTATTTGCGGATATGTCCGCGAATTTAAAAGAATTCAGGGGCGCTTAGCCAACAACACTATCCTGTACATTATTCCTATCCTAGCCAATGGAGCGCTCGGTCACGCTTACGCTTATACGCTTGAAGATGTTACCCGCGTCGAACAGGCGTGCTTTACTCCTGACAGCCGGGCTGTAGTGTTTACGACCAGGGCCGGCGCTACCTTTATGCGTTTAGATCTCTCTACAGGGCGTATCACTACTATTATGGAGCACAAGAAAGGTCAGCCTGGCTTTCGCTCTTATCCTGAGATACTCACCAACAGCGGTACGGAAATGCTGGCCCAGGGCTATTTTTATGACGCTAACGACTTTGCCGGACGCAACGCTATCGCTGTCTTAAACCCATATAAAACAGGCGTTTCAGCCTTTACTTTGGCCAATGAGATTCAAAGAGCCCAATTCTCGGTGCGGCAGCCCAACAAGAATTTCACAGAAACCTTCCCGCGCAAAGATTTAGGCTTCATGACCATCCACAGCGATGGATATTGTCTCTTTTACCGCTGGCAGGCTGAAAAAGGCATAAAATGTTACGATAAGAGCAAAGAGCTGTTAGGCTTCTGGGGCGGCGGCACCCGCTTGCTGTATTCCAGCAAGCGCCACGATAATACTTACGATCTGTGCGTCTATGATGGTCACACCGATAAAAAGACCACTTTATCCAGCAGCCGCTCCACTCCCTACACCTACCTGTTTTTATCGGGCAATGGGCGCACCGCCGTTTTCAATGACCGCGATGCCCAAGGGATGACGGCTATTTATTACGCCCGCGAAAGCGAGAACTGGAAAATCCGCCATATTAACGGGCTTAACAAGCGGCTGGCTTCCGGTGCCATGCGCATTTCCTTTGACGGCACTAAGCTGCTGCTGCACAACGCCGACGGCATTAGAGTCATAGATATTATAAGCGGTTAAATAATCAGGGCCAAACCTAAGTTTGGCCCTGATTATTTAACCGCAATCACCTAAGCCTCAATCCCACTATGCTGGGCTTACAGCCAAAAACTTCAGCTTGGGATTCTTCTCTTCAGTGTAGCTCAAATCCCACTCTGAAGGAAGGAGCACGACAGGCCGCTGTTTGCTGTCCATAGCCATCGTCGCCAAACGGGAAGGAGCAAAGGCCTCTACGGCCTCAGGAGTCCCGCTTATCCAGCGCGCCAATCGGTAAGGCAGCGGCTCGAAACGAGCCTCAACACCATAATCTGTTTTTAAGCGCTGTTCTACGACCTCAAATTGCAGCTGGCCAACAGCTCCCATTATCGGCATCCGCGAAACATCGCCGGCCGTCCAGAAGACCTGAATAGCCCCTTCGCACTGCAGCTGTTCCAGGGCCTTATTAAACTGTTTGCGGCGCGAAGGATCATCTACGACCACCCGGCAGAAATGCTCCGGCGGAAACAGCGGAATAGGATCGTAATGCACGTCATGTGATTCCACTAATGTATCCCCTAAGGCCAGTTCTCCGGAATTGACTAAACCGACTACATCTCCTGGATAGGCTTCATCAACAGTCTCGCGCTCCTGGGCGAAGAGACGCTGAGGGTAAGATAGACGGATGGTTGCGCCTGTGCGCATACAGCGTACTTTCATGCCGCGCTCAAAGCGCCCGGTGCACACGCGCATAAACGCCACCCTATCGCGGTGGTGGGGATTCATGTCGGCTTGAATCTTGAAAATAAAACCAGAAAGTTCGGGAGTCGTAGGCTCTATATACCCTTCAGTGCTATGCCGCGCCCGGGGTGGAGGGGCCAGTTTTAAGAACGCATCTAAGAAAAGCTGCACCCCAAAATTGCTCAGGGCACTGCCAAAAAACACCGGCGTAATTTCTCCCCGCAGAAAAGCCTCATAATTAAACTCTTCCCCAGCCATGGTCAGCAAATCTATCTCTTCACAGAAATTTTCATACATTTCCTGAGGCACCATAGCCGCGACCTCGTCGGAACGCGGCTCTACTACTTTAACTTTAGCTTTAGCAGAACCGTGCCCTTGGCGTTCAAACAGATGCAGCTGACCAGATTTAATATCATAGACCCCCCGGAAACAATCGCCATTGCCTAAAGGCCAATTGATCGGCACAGTGTGCATACCCATGACACGTTCCAGCTCTCCCATAAGTTCAAGGGGCTCTAAGCTAGGACGGTCCATTTTATTGATAAAGGTCAGCACCGGCAATTTCCGCTGCCGGCAGACTTCAAAAAGCTTTAGCGTCTGCGCTTCAATGCCTTTAGCAGCGTCTAAAATCATTACCGCACAGTCCACAGCCAATAAAGTACGATAAGTGTCCTCGCTGAAATCTTGGTGACCGGGCGTATCCAATAAGTTGAGCAGATAACCGCTATAATTAAAACTCAGCACCGTAGAGCTTACAGAGATACCACGCTGTTTCTCAATTTCCATAAAATCGGAGGCCGCATGAGCTTCAGAACGGCGCGCTCTGACAGCTCCGGCCAAATTAACAGCCCCGCCATAAAGCAGCAGCTTTTCTGTTAAAGTAGTTTTACCAGCGTCGGGGTGAGAGATTATCGCAAAAGTACGGCGGCAGTTTACTTCTTCTTCGAGTGTTTTCATCAAAATCACCAAATAACTTTAATTGACATAATAAAGGCCAGCCTTCGGCAGTGAAGACTGACCTTTGACAAATACGCAGCAGTTAGAACAGGGAAATCAAGTCATAAACAGGGATAAATACAGCCATCAGTACATAGCCCACTACGAGACCCATAAAACCGATCATCAGCGGCTCAAACATGGAAGTCAGAGCTTCAAGAACGTGCTCAACTTCCAAATCGTAAAAGTCAGCCAATCTCTCCAGCAAAGTGGGCAGACTACCGGTTTCTTCACCTACAGCCACCATTTGGCAAAGCATGGGCGGGAAGATCGGATATTCGCGCAAAGGCTGAGAGAGACGCATACCGGATTTTAACCCCAGCTGCACTTCCATGATAATATCGCCGATCACTTCGTTGCCAATAGCCTGGCTAGTAATTTCCAAAGCGTGAATAATAGGAACGCCGCTAGACATCAGAGTGCTTAAGGTGCGGCAGAAACGCGACAAAGCCACTTTTTTCAGAATATCACCTACTAAGTAGGTATCGAGAAGAATTTGGTCGCAATGGCGCCGCCCGCGCTCTGTATGCCTATACTGATTCACGAAGTAACAAACAGCGATGACAGAACCGATCAGCAAGGTTAAAGAGATAGGGTTGCCCAAGAATTTTGTGATCCAGATGAGACTTCTGGTAATCAGCGGCAATTGCACATCTAACCCTTCAAACAGAGCTACGAATGTCGGGAACACGTAACTTACCAAAATGAAGGTAACCAAACAGCAGGCAAAAAACACCACCAAAGGGTAAGTCGTAGCCGCACTGAGTTTGCTGCGCAGCTTAACCTCGCGCTCTAAAAGCGCCGCCAAACGTTCCATAATTTCGCCCATGGCACCGGACATCTCGCCAGCTTTAACCATAGCGATATAGGTTGTATCAAATACGCCGGGGTGTTTTCCCATAGCTTTAGCCAGAGTGTAACCCATGCGCACGTCTTCATGAACAGTACGGATAGCGCGGCTCAAAGCCCCATTTAAGGTCTGCCGGCTTAGACCGTCCAAACTGCGCACTGTCGAGATGCCGGAGTTAAACAATACGGCAAACTGACGCGTGAAAATGGCTAGAGAATACAAATTTACGCGTTCAAAACGCTGAAAAAAAGTTTTCAGGAACTTGAGCGCATCTGGTTTCTCTTTAATTGAGGTGACCGTATAACGAATGTTACGCAGGTCGCGCACAACAGCCTGAGCGTCTGGAGCTTCCACGCTTCCATTAACAGAACGGCCACGAGCATCTAACGCCTCATATATAAAAATCGGCATTTTGGACTGCCTCCCCGACAAAATTCTACCGAAGCAATTATCAATTATCAATACTTAACAGCATAACTGCATAACAGCAAAACTGCACTGGGCTAAGCAAGCCCAGTATAAGTTAGTATGACTTTATTTCATTCAACGTCAATCGGTTATTCCCTATTTTATTTTCTTGACAATTAGGCAACGAAGTGAATATTATGTTAAATAAAGAAGTTAATTTGTAAAGAAGGCAACCCTAAGCAAATCTAGAAAATTTAGAGGTTTGTCTGCTTGAATGCAGATATTAAACGTAAAGATAACAGTAGATAAATAAGCAAACATTTAAGCAAACATTTGGATGTCATCAATCCTCAAGCCAATGACATTAATACAAGGAGGCAAAAGCCATGGCCGGAGTATTTGGCAGATTAGGCAACTCACTTAAAGGTATTGGCGAAAGCATGGCCAGAAGCAAAGAAGCCGCAGTGATGGGCGCAGAAAAAAGGCTGCGCATCGAACGGCTGAAAATAGACATCCGCGATCTGCGCGATGAAAAGGAAAAGCTCATGGCCCAGCTTTCTCACCGTATCTATGAGCGCTACGTGAACGGTACGCTTCAGGACACCGAATTATTAGCGGCTTGCCAAGCTATAAAAATGCTGCAGATGCAGATTGACGAGAAATGGACCGAAGTCAACTCCATTAACGGCGGACAATAGTCATGAGCGCCTCGCCTTTACCTCTAAAAGTCTTGCTGGGCACGGCGAATCGCCACAAGATAGAGGAGATTCGCCAAATATGGCAGCCCTATCCGCTGCAGGCAGAAGCTATAGATCCCACCAAGGGCTGGCCAGATGCCCCTGAAACGGGGCTTACCTATCTAGATAACGCTCTGCAAAAAGCCAAATTCTATTTTGAGCTAACCGGGATGCCTTGCGTAGCCGACGATTCTGGTTTAGAAATTGCCGTCCTGCAATGGCAGCCAGGTGTGCACACCAAGCGCTTTACCCCAGAAGGTTTCAGCCAAGAGCAACGTCTCCAATACATGCTCGAGCGTCTCAAAGATTTTCCCCAGCCAGAACAGCGGCAGGCCCGTTATCGCTGCACAGCCGTAGCCTACGGTTTTACAGAAACGCCCATCATCACTGAAGGCGTAATAAATGGTTATATTGCTTCTATACCAGCTGGCCACGGCGGTTTCGGATATGATCCAATTTTTCATTTGCTAGATCGCGAAGCGACTTTAGCGCAGGTGAGCGAAAACGTTAAAAATGCGGTCAGTCACCGCGGCCAAGCTATGAGGCTGATAGCCGCTGAGCTACTGGCACTTTCTCCGCACCACTAAGCGCACTGGGTAATTCGAAGCTCCCTCGGGAATTGTGTAGATAACAAAGTGTTCTTCACTATGCGCTGGAATTTCCAATTCCCGCAAACCGTAGAATTTAGCTGCCTCCAGTTCATCCGGGCATTCCCACAATTCCCATTGGCCTGAATGCTTGGCCATAAATGTTCCCGTGGCCTTGCCGCCGCGCGGATTGAGGGCGAACTCGATCTTTTTGGTTTCCTCGCTGCTGTTATACAAACGCAGACTCCAGCAGTACAGCACCCCGTAATCGCCTTTTAGATCTGGGCCGCTGAAAGCGCTGGGCTGGCGGGCAGCCCCTATAGACCAAAATTCCTGATCTTTATCGCCCTGCCATCTCCCTACATCAATTGTGCTTTCACGCCTGCGCTGAGCTTCGGGGTATATTCCCCGCGCATGCACATCTTTAGGGTTAAAAAGCAGGTGGGCATAGAATGGTCCCTCAGGAGAAGTGCAGCTGTACAGTTCATATTCGATCTTCCCCCCTTGTAACAGACACCACTGCACCGTACCGCTGGCGACGATTTCTTTCGGCAAATCCTGCGACCAAACCGTAATTTCTTCCCCGGGCCCAACAGCCAGGCAGCTGCCTTTTCCCTTCAGCAGTTTAGGCAAAAATTCTAAATTATTCTGATGTCCCGCCTGAAAATAATTATCGGCAGTTCCCAGACCTACACCGTCAACAGCCGAGATAAGAGCACGCTGGGGGCCGCGGTTGCGCAGGCGCAGCACCAGGTATAAAGGGGTGTCCAATCCGCCCTGGTGGTAAAACTGAAAACGGACGGGACGCAGGGGCAGCAAGCCTCCCTGGCACAGCAGACCGTACTCTTTAACGCGCTCGGGATGATCGGAAAATACCAACAATGACGCTTCAGGATTGGGCACATCTATTCCCAGAGCACTGGATTGACCTGGCTGTCCCGGGAAAGCTGCCGCGGGCTCGGCCAGTGCCCCCAGCGTTCCCAGCATCATTAACACCATATTCAGGGCTATAATTCTAGCCTTACCAACAGCATAATATATTCCACACATAATTCCCTGCAGCTTATTGTTGATTATCATTTAATCGGCGTTCAATGTCATTTAGTTAAGGCCCGATGATAGTAAACCCTTTAGGGGCAATGTCATTTAGTTAAGGCTCAATGTCGTTAACTTAAGGCTCAAAGACATTGAAAAATACTTTTAAGGGGAGTCAGATAGTTTCGCAAGTTAGCTGATCGCTAACTATATAATACTGCCTAGCCAGGAACTAAGAAAAAGGCGTATAATTATTTTTTATGCCTTATGATGCCACAGCCTCTGATCTGCAGAAACGCTATTTTCTAGAAAGCCTTATCTGGCGTCATTTAGACCGGCCAACACCTTTATTCAGCTACGTACAGGACCCAATTTTCAATCTCAACCCCACAGAAGTCACCTTTTTGGAATACTTGCATCTAAAAGGATTGCAATTTACTCTGCGCCCGCGCTACGATCCCTCCTCTTTTATCCATCTTCACGTTTATTTAGGCCAAGCCGAACAGGCCGTTCGTTTAGAGGTTTACCAAGGTCTAGCAGTAACCAGCGTTTTTATAACCGAGCGCAGCGAATTTGCCGAAGAGCTTAAAGGCTGGCTGGATCGCAATTTAGGCAGTGAACACTTTGCCGCCCATAATTACGTAGCTACACGCCGTTTTATCAATTATCCTTATGTATTGCCTTTAGACTCTAAGCTGATTGAAGAAGTGCTGACTAATCAAAAAGACTTACCGCAAGATATACGCAATTTCAAACTGTTTTTTAATTTATCGGCCAAGGAAAAACACTTCCTCAATAAATTTGAAGATGCCGTTATTGCCTACGCTCAGGGGCAAGCAGATCCCCTTTATATACAGGTATATCCGCGCCAGACTGCGGCCGGAAGCATTGAATTAGTAGCCAGCACAAGCCATGAGCGCCAGCCTGCCCGCGTTTTCATCAGCGGATATCACCCCATAGCTTACCAGATGATCACCGAAAACACCGAGCTGGGAGAGCAGCTGCGCCTTTGTTTGGACAGCGCTTTAGGCAGCGATAATTTTGACAGCGATTCCAGCCGCCTGCGGAGCAGATACCTATCCCTGATTTACAACGTGCGCTATCCTTTAGACCTCTTAGACAGTTTTGAAGACGATGAAGACGATTAATTATCCCAGCGCCAGTACACCTTGGCACTAGCTCCGCAGCGATCGGTAATCTTTATGCAAAACAAAGGCCGCTGTCCTATTTCTTGTGGCAGCAAACGGCACACCATATTTCTTTCTGTGCACACTGCCCTATGCGTTATTTCCCGCTCTCCTATCCAAACGCGTACTAGCTGCGGCACAACCTCAGTTCCCCACGCCCTATAGCCGGCAAAAAGCAAAACTTCTTCACCGTCTGTCCTCTGCAAAGGGCCATATTCAACAAGATTAGGTTCCCGGGAACTAATATCTACAGCCGTACCGACCCGGCGGCATTCCCGTTCCCCATCTTTCCAAACGCCTATAACCCGCGCCGCTTTCACATCAGCCTCGGGAACTTTATAAATAGCAGTATATACGCCGGGGGCTGTTTCCGCCGCCTCGATTTCAGGTGCTACCCCTGTAATGACAAAGTATGCTCTTCTTCCGCGCGGGGCACGCATCTGTAATTCCAGCCGATCCCCCTTGCGCACACAATTAGGCGAAGCTTTTACCTGCCAAATCTCACCAATCTCGTCAGCAGTTTGCGGGGCAATAAGCTCTAGCACTGCTAGATTTCCCAGCGCATCGCGGCGGGCGAACGCAGGGCAGCTGCGCAATTCCTGAAGCCGCCCCTCTTTTTCCAGATCGGCCCAGCGGTAGGCGCGGCCATTGATAAAGAGCGCAGAGGAAGGCCCATATTTCAGCCCCCACGATCCTAACATAACTTCGCCATAGCGCACATCCCAGAACGGTCCCGTTAAGCATTGCTGAGTTAGGCATTGCTCAGTTTGGCATTATGCCCCCGAAGCCATTCCGAAGGCAGCAAAACACACAAAACAAAATAGCCAAAGCAAACGGCGGTATATGCGCAGCTCATAAAGACGCCGCAGCTTACCCGGCACTGGCTGCTGCCTCTATAAACTTCAGGAACAGAGGGTGAGGGCGGCTGGGACGCGATTTATACTCGGGATGAAATTGACAGGCCAGAAACCAAGGATGATCGCGCAGCTCTATTATTTCCACCAAATTCCGATCAGGGTTAATCCCACTGATAACCATACCGGCATCTTCCAAATCCATGCGATAGCGGTTGTTAAATTCAAAACGATGGCGATGGCGTTCGCTTATTTCCAGCTGGCCATAAGCTTCAAACGCTTTGGTATTGCGGCGCAAACGGCAGGCGTAAGCTCCCAGGCGCATTGTGCCGCCCAATTCGCTGATGCCTTTTTGTTCATACATCTCAGCAACAACTGGGCAGGAAGTTCCCGGGGTAACTTCTGTAGAATCCGCTTCCTGCCAGCCGCACACGTTGCGCGCAAATTCGACCACGGCCCACTGCAGGCCGTAGCAAATTCCCAAAAAGGGAATATTATTGACCCGCGCATAATTGATCGCCGCTATTTTTCCGGCGACACCGCGGGAGCCAAATCCGCCAGGCACCAGAATACCATCGGCACCTTGCAGGCATTCAGTTCCCTCTGAGCCGACAGACTCGGCATCAATTCTGTCGATATCTACGGTCACATTGTTGGCAATACCCGCGTGATTTAAAGCTTCGGCCAAAGACAGATAAGCGTCTTTTATTTCTATATATTTGCCCACTACACAAATACGCACCCGCCGGGAGGGCTGCTTAATCTTGGCCACCAATTCCCGCCAGGCTGATAAATCCGCCATGCGCTTTTCCAAGGCCAGCTGTTCAAGCACGTAGTCAGCCATATTCTGCTCATCCAGGCACAGCGGCACTTCGTAAATAGTAGGTACGTCAGGGCAGCTAAACACCGCTTCAGGGCGCACATCGCAGAATAAAGCGATTTTGGCTGTCATCTCCTTAGTGATGGGTTTTTCACTGCGGCAGACAATCACATCGGGCTGAATACCAATCGAACGCAGTTCCTTGACAGAATGCTGAGTAGGCTTGGTCTTAAGTTCCCCCGCTGCTCCTAAATGGGGCACGAGGGTAACGTGAATATAGATGGCCCGGCTCACCGCCGGATCGTTTTTTAGCTGGCGAATAGCTTCGATAAACGGTAATCCTTCAATATCGCCTATGGTTCCGCCGACCTCAACAATAGCTATGTCAGCTTCGCTGTTCGCGGCCACATCTATGACCATAGATTTGATCTGATCGGTTATGTGCGGAATAACCTGCACAGTGGCTCCTAAATAATCGCCCCGACGCTCGCGCTGAATTACCGTGCTATAGACTTTGCCAGTCGTGACGTTATTGTCGCGTCCCAAAGACTCGTCAATAAAGCGTTCATAATGACCTAAGTCCAAGTCTGTTTCCGCTCCGTCGTCTGTCACAAAAACTTCACCATGCTGATACGGATTCATGGTGCCCGCATCGACATTGACGTAAGGGTCCAGTTTCTGAACGGTTACCCGATAACCGCGGTTTTTCAGCAAATTCCCCAGCGAAGCGGCGACTATGCCTTTGCCTATAGACGAAACGACGCCGCCGGTTACGAAAATAAAGTGAGTCTTACGCATATTTAAGCACTATCACCCTCGGGCCCTCAGGCAAAGTTTCCTGAGACAAATCATAAGCCATGGTAGATTGATCATCGACGTCCTGCATACGAATCAAGAAATCTTCAAGCGTGTTTTCAGCCAGGCCCTTGGTAAAAATTTCTTGGGTCAGATAATGCATCGGGAAGACCAAATTCGGGTTCAGCTGGTTGATTACCAGACCAGCTTCAGCAGGGTTTAACGTTGTCTTGCCGCCGACGGGAACAAACAAAACATCAGCCTTCCCTATGGCTTCCAGCTGTTCGGGATTGAGAATATGGCCCAAATCGCCGAGATGCACAAAGTGAACGCCTTCAATAAAGCAATGCCATACTGTATTAGGGCCGCGGCGGCGTCCGTTGTAATTATCGTGGTTCGTGGGCAATCCATAAAAAGTAAAAGATTCCTTAGTGCGCTGAATCGTAAACTCATGCTCCATGGGATGCGGTGAGGTACGCTTAACGATCATGGGCGAACCCTTTACGCGGTACGCCGCATTATGATCGCGGTGCTCATGCGACATTACTACCACATCGGCTTCCAAAGGAGGGAATTCATAAGGAATGTACTCTGAATAGGGGTCTATGATGATTCTGGTTCCCTTTTGAGTGTTGATATAAAAACTGGAATGACCCAAATAACGAACGAACATAGTAAACTAACTCCAAACACTAGTCCAAGCACTAGTCCAAATTGTAGAACTAAACAGATAGCAAAGACAATAAGCTATTATAATTAAAGTTAAAATTGACAATCTAATAACGATAGCCAGCTAACCAGCCAAGCGCCCGTTTCCCCAAAAGGTTCTTCTAAAAAATACTCACCAAGGAGAGCAAGCGGGAGAGCGCTGATGCCAGAGAGGGATACGCGATGGCCAAACTACGCTTTTTCAGCATTGACAGGGGCTATCATCAGAACCTGCGGTTTATTAACCGCTATAAATTCCAAAGTATCGAGCGCCCGTCCGCCCACGGGATCGAACAGTGTTGCCTTATGCAGGGGTATAAACTCTCTGCAGCGATTGAGTTCATCCATAAGATTCGCTCCCTCGGCGACCTGTATTTCACCTTCCAGACGATAGGCTGTAGTTAAAACAATTACTTTGACTTTGCGAGCTGCCGCCATGCTTATTCTCCTCATAAAAAATAACTGCCTAAGGTCATTAAAAAAGACGCTGGCTAAAATTTTAGAAAACTGAATTTTAGTTAGTTTATTGCTAAAATCCTGCTGAATGACTAGTTTAGATAATAGGCATTACTACCACATAGCCAATGTCACAGCAAAGGAAATGATACGGAACAAAGGAATCCCTTGTCAATGCAAGATCATCGCCCAACTCAGCTTACTCAAGCCCAAATTATTTCTTGCGCCCTGCTGGCTTTAGGATTATCTTCAGTGGGCTGGTGGTTTGGCGGGGTAACCTCAGCTAAACCGCCACAGCCTGCTGTATCTGCCTCACCAACGCCCGTAGATCGCCGCACAGCAGAAGGTGATGCTAAACAGGCGGCCAAACGCACATCTTCAGATTTGACATATCACGAAAATACCGCAGACTTTTCCCATAGACGCCTCGGATACATTCCTCCCCGCCTCTACAGCAAACAAAGAACAAACGGCAGTAGCCCAGACAAGCCCATACAAATTACTGTCGATCTCGTCCCCCCCGCAAATCACGCCGGACAGCCGCCCCACCGCTCTAAAACATCTGCAGTTCATTCCCCTGCCGCGGCCTCTCCGGCAGCTGCCAAAGCATCTGATGTCAAAGCCACTCACACTAAAAAATCCCCTAAGGCTAACACATCCTCCAGGCTTGCGTCCAGGCCTGCGCCTCAGACATCGCAGCTAACATCTTCTGCTGGGTTAAAGTATCCGCCGGCCAATATAACTGCTAAAGTGGGCCTGACAGCTGCCTGGCGCGGCATCAGCGACAGCATAACTTACGTTTACGACAGCACCAATACCAAAGCAATTGGCCTGCACTGTCCAATCGCTTCGGACCTGAGCGTTTGCTCGTCAGCTCTAACCAAAGAACAAAAGGGCAACGCTAATCTACCAATTTTTCTGAATCTGGATAAGCTGCACTTAACGCTTAGCTCCTCTAAGAATTCGCGCCTGCCAGGTCTGGCCTCATCCCCGCCCGTTAAAAACGAATATTTAGCGGCGGCAGCTCCCGCTTCCAACCCTAACGCATTCGCCACAGCCAAGGTTACCAAAGCGCTCTACGGAGGCATGTTTAGTTTAATCTGCCCTATAAATGTTCATTTCGGCGGCAGCCCTTTGCTCAACGACCATGGTGAGCTAACCGGCATAGTAGCGGGCACTATTCCTGCTTACAGAGGCCACAACCATTTTGTAGGCTTGGATTCTTCGCTGATATACGCTTGGAGTCAGCACAGCACTAAAGCTGGCCAGCAGAGTCTTTACGATCTTAATTTCCAAGTCTGTGACCAGTTAGAACGCAATTTAGCCCGTTTTGACAAACAGCGCGCAGAGCGCTTAGCTAAAAAACATGAGAATCAAGCCATACCGGGGAAAGCGCTGGGAAACTATCTGCTGGGCAGTACGTCCGCCGAGATTACAGCCGCTTTGGGCGAAGGCACAGCCAATGGCCAGGATTTGCTGGGCCACGAACTCGGCTCCAGCGATCCCATGTTTCAGTATGTGCTTTACCCGGACCGCGGGCTGGCCTTCAATTACTACGATGGCCGCCTAGTAGCCATTGAGACAAACAATGCTATATACAAAACCCCCAAAGGCCTAGGCGTTGGCCTTTCGCCCAGCCAGGGTAGCCATGAGTTTTCCCGCCATAAATGCACGGGATACACAGACAGCGAGCACACCCTAATGGTCATTCAAGGCTTAGAGATCGAACTGAATAACCTAGGATTAATAGAGCTGATAAGGGTCACGATCTAATATGATAACAAGCGCAAAAACGCAGAGAAATAGCTGCAGGCCATCTGGCAGCGTGCTGATCATGGCTATTTTTATAGCTGCCTTTTTATTTTTTCTATCCGTCGCTCTGGTAGCCCAAAACCGGCAAAACATTCTTTTAGTGCTGAGCGAAGACAACCGCATCCGCGCTTCCAACTGCGCTAACGCTGGCTTGGACTTAGCCCTGCACGTCATGCGCAACAATCCGCAGTGGCCGAACCTACTGCCAAATCAGAAGGGAGAATTCGCTTCCGGAGGCACCTGGCAAATAGAATCCATTAAAGAAGTTCCAAATATGCCGCATATTCTGGAGATTAAAGCCCGGGGAACGTGTTCTTTTTTCGCTTCTGCAAAAACTCGATATGTAGAGGAAATTCCCTTTGCTGACGCTAAGACAGTCAGTTCATTTGGAGCCTCAACCCAGCCGACTCACATTTTCGCCTACGCAAAGAACACCGACGATAGCATCATTTTGGCGGCCTTAACCCCAGACATGCGCTGGCAGCTCTTGGGGGCAGCCTTGCCTGGGCAGCCCTGGCTGGTAGCCAATGAAGGGCCGTTATTTTCACAGGGGCGTTCCCGCTCCTATACATTCACCATCCAGGACATCGGCAGCGACGGTAAATTAAGCGACATAACGCTGAGTTCCCTAAGCAAATCAGTAGTCGTTTTGCAGGCTGGAAATGAAAATTTTTCCTGGAGCAACGCTAAATATCCCTGCAGCGGGAATATAGACCAGAAAAACAGCAGCAAGCAGGCCAAAAATAGCGCCTACCTCAACAGTGGATCGGAAAGTTTAACAAAATATTTAGAGGCTACAACCAGTGGGCTTGATTTCCACGGTCCCACACTCGAATGGTACGTTGCCGAAGGCAAAGCTCTCGCCGCCGACCGCAAAAAAGTGTACTGTCACGGTACCCATTACTATTATCAAGGGACCCAGGCGCGCCTAACCAGCAAGGGCTACCAAATTACCCAGAAAGCCGAGCAATACACTGCGCCCTGCCTGCTGTGCTATAATGCCTCCTCGGATTCCTGGTCTGTAGTCATGGACCAGATGAAAGTCACCTCGCGCAGCAAAAAGCCAGCCATCAAAGAATCCAAGCAGAATACCACTCCCAGCACCGACACATTAGCTTATAACCAGGGCAAGCTGTACTGTTTAGCCTATCACAATAACAAGAATATCCTCTGTGCCAGCTCATCCTCTTGGAGTCACAGCAGTAACGGCAGCGGACTGACCAAGGGCATATACAGCTATCAGAACCAGTTGCTATATCATAAAAGCGAACGGCTCGGCAGCACAAGATATTGTCTAGGCCTGAACAAAACCAACATTATCAGCGATCTATATTGCGAACGCCCCGCCATTAAGTTAAAAAGCGAAAATCAAACCTATGAAGTTAAGCCAAAATTTTGCTTGTACCCCCGTATAAATAGCAATGATCTTGGCAACAGCAATGACCTAGCGGTATGCGGCAAGCATATTTATACCTTAGTACGGTTTAGCTATGAAATGGATATGCCCTCAAACTCTTTAGACAATGCTTATCCGGAGTTATATAAATATATTAAAGCGCAAAGAACCGCCTTAAGCGTTGGCACTAAAAAACCCATCATCGGCCTGGTTCACTATGACGGCAAAAGCTGGCAGCTGATGCCCAACGGATTAAGCGATTTAGCCGCAAACTGGGGAAATAATTACGGCGAATTAGCAGAGATTTACGACAAATATTCCGGCACCCGCGCTTATCTTCAGTACAGCAGCTTAGCAGCCGCCAAGTATGAAGGCTTATCCTGCACAAAGCTCAATCGCTATGCAACCGTTTTGGACAAGGATGACAACTGAGATGAGTTCTACAATATTCCGCCGCCCTTGGCGTCCAGGTTTTACTTTGGGAGAAGTACTCCTGGCCATACTATTTATAAGCATCGCTTTTTTTGCTTTTGCTTCTCTGCAGCAGCGCCTCATTTACAGTTCCTGGAAGACAGAACTGCGCAATGAACCCCGGGAAAGCTGCCACTCGGCCCTGATTAAGCAGCAGCTCGGAGTCCGGCAGGGCGAAGAAGTGTTAGCCGAACAGGTACTCGGAGTCAATCCCGGGCTTTACCACGTTAAAGCTCAGGTTAAATGGATTGACAAGTCGGCCTCCCGGGCCGGGGGGTACGAGCAGGAGCAAACTTACATCTTTGAAACCTACACCGCACCGAAGAGAATAGCAGGATGGAAAGTAGAAAAATAATCAGCCGCAGGCCTAACGGTACCACATTTGTTGAGCTCATGACTACCTCGGCGATTTTTTTGCTGCTGATGGGAATCATCATGTCGTTTTATATTAGCGGGGCTAAAGTCACCAAACAGCAAGACCAGCGTTCAGACACTATGCGCCGGGCTCTAAAGATCGTAGATAAATTTGAAGTTCTGCTCACCCAATCGCGCTTAATTTGGGCAGGCTCTAGAGAAAAAGAACATCAGGCAAAAATCCTGATATTCTCACCCTTAGACGAAAAGACGCCTATCTCATCCAAAGGCATCAATTGGAGCGAGCGTGCCGAACAAATCTATTTAGACACAAGCGACCCTCAGAACCAGCAGTTTATTCATATCACCAGAGACGGGCAAAAACACTTTATTGGCCAATTAAAACAAGGTGAAAGCGCGGATATTGGAACGTCCAGCCAATATGTTACCATCAAATTAACGCTTCTATATTACCCTGACGAGGCCAAAGCTATAGACCACAAGCCCAAAGAGTATCATCACGAAAGGACTATACCCTTGTGCAACCGGGAAAAATACTAGGAAATCTGCTAGGATAATATTAGGAATAATACTGATAGGGAAGGCTTTATGCGCGAATATACGTTTATCGGGAAGACCAGCGAAGGGAAAAGGGTCAGCGAAGACCTCTACGCCACCAGTGAAAAAGAAGCCCTCGCTATCCTGCATAAGAAGGGCTATACCGTAATTCAAATAGACCTTTTGCGCCGGCGTTCCTTATATGACCGCCTGTTTCGCCGTGCCCGCACAGAACTTAAAGTGCTCATCTTTCGCCAGATGAGCACTATGCTGGCGTCTGGTATTTCCATGCAGCGCGTCTTGGCAGCAATCAGCAAAAATGAAGGTATGCCCAGCCATTTTCAGCGAGCCCTGCAAAAGATAGCTCTTGACGTCCACAGCGGCTATTCTTTATCCCAAGCTCTGCGCCTATTTCCCGAATATTTTACCCCGTTTATGATAGGCTCTATCCGCATCGGCGAAGTAAGCGGGCAATTGGCCGAGACTATGGAACATTGTGCAGAATATTTAAATAACGAATACGCTTACAATCTCAAGCTGCGCCAGGCTATGATTTATCCCACCGTGCTGATGAGCTGTTTAGCGATTTTGCTGACTTATTGTTTTATCTACATGCTACCCATTTTCATCAGCCTTTTCGGCGAAGTCCAAGTAGATATGCCCTGGCCTACCAAAGTGCTGATCAGCTGCACAGATTATATACACCAATACGGCTGGAGAATTTTTTGCACGCTAATAGGCCCTATAGGATGCGGAATCTATCTTTTTAACCGATGGAGACAGACTTTGCAGGGTAATCTTAACCTAGAGCGCTGGATACTGCGAATTCCTTGGTATGGCCGCCAAGTCCATCTGCGCATGCAGTCATCTTATCTGAGATCTCTGGGAACATTAATTGATTCGTCGGTATCGCTAATGAGTTCCTTGGATTTGTTAACAGTCAGTTTAGATTACGAGCTACTGCGCCTTACCGCGAAAGAGCAGATGAAAGCTATCCAAAACGGCGACAGCCTGACATCTAGCTTGCGCCGGAGCGGCCTATTCCAGCCTCTAACCCTAGAAATGGTGCACATGGGCGAAGAAACAGCTTTAGTGCCGCAGACCCTGCATCGCCTGGCTAAGACCTTAGACGAAGAGATGAACCAAAGCCTGCAAATGCTGTCAAAATTAATTGAACCCATTATTTTAGGCATTCTAGGAGTAGGGATTACCTTTATCCTCATGGCGGTATTTTTGCCCATTTACAGTCTAGCACAGTCATTTTAATTTTTTCCGCTCCCATCCTCTGTCACAGCCGCAGCTTCTCCCCCTTCAACCTTTAGGGGGAGTCAGATAGTTTCGCAAGTTAGCTAATCACTAACTTGTCGGCATAATTCCGCACCTCTTGGCACATATAAACTACTTGCGAAATTGTAACAAAAAGTAAGTTGCATGTCAGAGTGAACCTATATAGAATAAAGCATAATAATTTTAATATACATAAGCGGACAAACATTATTCATTATTGTTTGGTAAGCAAGGTTTACATCGCTCTACTAACTTATATTACAACAAATTTTCACATAGGTGCCTGCACCGGCTCTGGCAACACCGCTGCGGCTATGAACATTAAGCCAATACCGCAAGCATCTAGCCTAGATGAGTCGGCGTAAAGCGTAATAAATGCGATAATAACAATAGTTTATCATTGCTGAATGGTCAGTAAAGGGATATTTTATGAATAGTATCAATATAAACGGGTTAGGTAACTTAAACAATTTGTGCGCTACGCAGTGTACAAATTTTAAAGCTGCCCAGCCACTACCGGAGAGTACCTTGCCTGAGCAGCATGATATGGTTAGTCTCGGGCAAAACATGGCTGATATCAGCAGCCCAGCTCCGGACTTTAGCGATGTAAACTCTACTCCTAGTATTCCCGCTTCTTCTGCCGATTCTGCCCCCGTATCTGCAAATGTAGTTGCTAAACCCAACAACAGCGTAGATGCCGGCAATGGCTTGCGAGCAACCATGAGCGACATCGGAGTATTGGCGATGCTCGATGAGCCCTCTACGGTTTCCGGTGTAGATCTGGTGCAGGAAAATCAGTTTAGCGAAGCTAACGAAATGCAAAACACTCTCTCCATGATTAATCTGAATAGTTTAGAGAGTATTTTAAGCGACGGACTTATCGCTCTCAACAGTTAGCACATATTGTATCAGCGCTAGCTTTGATATAAATTAGCAGCTCTGCCTTCTATTTAATAGTGTTGAAGACAGGGCTGTTAATTTATAAAGCGCTCCTTACTCTGTCGCTTTCGCGATTTAACCTCTGTCGCAGCCGCGGCTTCTTCCCTTCTCATCCTTTACAATGTCATTTAGTTAGTGTTTCGCGAACAAGTTATCGTTTGTACCTTCTTCCATCGCCCTGGCGTTGTGGCTGTTCTGCTAAGCGTAGCATCTGAGCGCAGCAAAGCAGCGTAGCGGGCAGAAGCTGACACAAAAAAAGCCAGACGCCTGAGGCCTTAAGGAAGCGACGCTTCGCTTATCTGTACAGATGATATACTTTGCTTAATTAAATGACATTGCCATTCTTTAAGAGAAAAAGGATGTTCGCAGGTTAGATAACGGACAGCTCGGCGAATCTGAGTTAAAGCTCAATGACCTGGCCAAGGCCGAATCATATCCTGTATTTTCACACAGGGATGACAGCATTTTAGTGCGAAGTTTTCATTTATAAGATATATTTTACGGTTAGAGTACCTTGGGGGAGAATAATGGAAATAGAACAGATTCGCCAGCTCATTCGCCAAGAGACTAATTTTCGCGTTGGTTCAGGATTTGACGTGCATCAGCTGGTCAGCGGCCGCCCATTAATATTAGGCGGCGTCCAGCTGGCCTTCGACTTAGGTTTAGAAGGCCATTCAGATGCCGATGTTCTGGTGCACGCCATTATGGATGCCCTGTTAGGTGCTGCCTGCCTCCAAGATATAGGCGTACACTTTCCTGACAGCGATCCGCAGTGGAAGGGAGCCAATTCTCTCCATTTAGCCTCGGCTGTCGCCGATCTGCTAAGGCAGAATAACTGGCAAATAGTTAATATCGACGCTTTGATCATCGCTCAGCGTCCCAAAATGTCTCCGCATTTTTCCGCCATGTCTCATAATATCGCCCTAGCTTTAGGCCTTGAAGATATGCAAGTCAGCGTCAAAGCGACCACTACTGAAAAGCTGGGTTTCTGCGGAAGAGGAGAAGGTATTGCTGCAACGGCTAGCGCTCTGCTGCGCCGTCTGCCTTAAATATGCCTGCGATTTCCGACTATGAAGATTATTTCTCAGCGCCGTCTGACAGCAAAATTCAGCTATATTATAAGTTTGTTTCTCCTAGTTGCGTTCTGCGCAGCCTGTTCCTCTAAACGCCCCGAAACCAATAGCCTCGATTTATCGGCAGATCGCAGTCTCTGGAAAATCTACAAAGAAATAATGGCTATACGGCGCGATGCAGAAGAAACTTTTAAGAATAAAAACATTACCCCGCAGGAAGCTGAAGCCTGTTTTAAGCGCAATGAAGCCGCCATCAAAAAAATAATCCAAGAATTATCCCAGTTAGATTTAAAAAAAGCCCCAGCTTATTCTCCTGCGCTGCGGCAATTAGCGGCCAAGACCGAAAAAGCAGTGGCTCTAGCCCGTGATACCTATGTAAAAAAACGCATCTGTGATATTAAGGGCACTAAAACTACTATAGCTGCCATAAGCAAACTTAGCGCCGAGATTCCCATCCAGCGCACCCATTATTTGCTCAAAGCTGGCTGTACTACAGATCAAATTTACGAAGTATTCCGTCAAGACGGCTTTACCGACGAAGAGATTCAAGAATTCATCCTTAAGGCTATGAAAAATAGCAGCTCATAATTGCATTATATTGCAGCAGCGGTGCCCGACCGATAACTGCCAGCACAGCAAAACGCTGCTATAAAAACGATTTGGAGGACAGTCTCGTGAAGATCCACTACTTTGGCCATTCCGCTTTTGCTCTAGAGAGCGGAGAACACACCGTGCTTATCGATCCATATATTTCAGGGAACCCGCACATGCAGGGACGCTCGCTGCCTGCCGGTCTAAAAGTCAGCAGTATAATCGCCACTCACGGCCATGGCGATCATTTAGGCGATGCTCCCGCGCTCTCTAAACAGCATAGAGCACCGATCACCGCTGTGGCCGAATTGGCAGGTCTGCTGGCTGCTAAAGGATGCCCCACTGTATCATGCGGCTTAGGCGGCAAAATACAGTACGAATGGGGATGGTCGCGCTTTGTACCCGCATTTCACTCCTCCAGTTTCGAAGGCCAATACGCTGGCAATGCCGCCGGCGTCATTATAAGCATAGGTGGTGTAATCGTCTACCACGCAGGCGATACGTGTCTTTTCGGAGATATGAAATTAATTGGAGAGCGTTACAAACCACAAGTAGCCATGCTGCCCATCGGCAGCGGCTATACCATGGACATCCAAGACGCCGCTTACGCTGCTCAGCTGCTGAACGCGCCTTGGGTAATCCCTATGCACTACAACACTTTCGCCCAGGTGAACGCTGATCCTCAGGTGTTCAAAGAAACAGCTGAAGCTCAGACAGCCAGCAAAGTTCATGTCATGCAGCCTTTAGAGATTTGGGAGATTTAACAATTGCAAGCATTGGCTGTTAAGATGCGCAGCAAATGGACCATCATCGCCGCCCTCTTGCTGATCGTACTGCTTTTGGAAAACGTACAGGCGCAAAACCGCCAGCAGCCTCGCCCGCAGACCGAGGACACCACAGCCCAAGAGAACCGCATCATCTCTCTGCGCAGTTCTCAGTCCCCTGGGAAAGTGCGTTTAGTGGTAGAGACGAGCGCTCCCCCTGATTATCAAGTTTATCAGCAAAACGAACACTTGATCGTAGAACTATTCGGTATAGCTCCCTGCCAGGTGCAGCCCGAAAAAATCCGCGATCGCAGTTTCATCCGCAAGTGGGAAGTTTCCCATCCTGCTTTGGGTTTATTTCGCTGGGATATTACGGGGCGCTACCCCATTCCCACCGAACAGTGCCGCCTCGACATTTTGGAGAATCCCAACCGTTTGGTTGTTGATATTTATACCAAATGGACGGAAGACGAGAACTACCAGCTCACTCCCGGAGTTGCCTGGCATCGCCGTCAGTATTTTGGCCAATTACAGCCATATCTGCTCTGGAATCAGGTTACTTTTGACCCGCAAGACGAACATTTAACTTTAGACATAGCGATGGGGCAGGATACACCCAATCAGCGCGAAGCGGTATCGTCTTTGGTTTCCCGCAAAAACGCCTTAGTTGGCATCAACGGCGGATATTTCAATATGGCGGGAGGAGAAGCGCTGGGATTGGTTGTCCGCAGCGGCCAAATCATCTCTCCGCACGTATCCCGCCGTCCCCCTCGCTCAGTTTTCGGCTTGACTAAGGCAAAAAAAGCTGTATTTGCTCGCGCCAAAGCGATTAACGGCCAGCTCCTGACCCTGGACAATCAAGTTTGGCCCGACATCAATTTAGCTTTAGGAGGCGGCCCGCGCTTAGTGGCCAACGGTGCAATACAGCTAACCACCGACGACGAAGCTTTAGGCCCTAAAGGCAACGACATAACCCGTCCGTGCGGGCGCACCGCCGTCAGCGCCGACCAGCAGGGACGTTTAGCCTTTACCACAGCCTCCGGCTATAGCGATAACCACAGCGAAGGTATTAAATTAGAGCAAATGGCTCAGCTGCTACTGCGCAGCGGCGCTACAGATGCGGTCAATCTCGACGGCGGCGGTTCAGTGAACATGTCTATTCAGGGCAATTTAGTAGCCCACGGTCCAGGCGCTGGCACTTATGAACGTCCTGTGGCCAACGCTTTAGTCCTGTACGACGATCGTCCTGTTACCGCTCCGGCCCAGATAGAACTAAAATTTCAGCCCGCCAAACTGCCTGCTGACGGGCAAAGCACCTGCCAGATTACCGCAATTGTTACAGATGCACAAGGTGAGCCTGTAAAAGACGGCACTACAGTCTTCTTTCACGCTCCCGGCATCCAAGCCACCCGCGCCCTAACCACGGGAGGCAAAGCCTGCGCTGAGTGCAAGGCTCTGCGCCTCTCTACGCCCATTCCGATCAGCGTCATTTCTGGATTTGCTAAGGCGCAGGCATTCATCGGCCTAAAATACGCCGTTCCAGATCGCATGTTAGTGCGCTGGTACCGCACAGTCAAAGAATCCCCAGTCCTGCAGCAGCTGGATACAGACAGCAGTCTTGCAGAATCGGTGCAGACCTCACCCACTCCGCTCCTCGACAGCGCTGCCGCAAGCGAGAGCAGCACTGCCGGGCAGCCTATGCGCATGCAGATTATCGATTTCCGTGTACGCGTTATCGACAAATGGTATAATGGCTTGAGCTACCAAAATATCGAAGTCTGGAACGCCGGACAAATGATCGGCAGCTATACTACTGATCAATACGGAGAAGTCAAAGCCTCCGCCCAAATACCGGGAGATAAGGCTGATATTGAGATCCGCTGCGCTGATTTGCCTTCGGTAAAATATAGTATATAAATGCCATGTCATTTAGTTAAAGCTTGACAAGGCAACTTGCCCATATACACAATTATCGCCACGTTCAGGCCTGCGTACGAAGCTGACACTTCACACAGGCTAAGCCTCGATTCCCTAAAAGTCTTAGATACCCCTCTGTCGCAGCCGCGGCCTCTCTCCCTCCTATCCTTTAGGGGGAGTTAAATAGTTCGCACGTTAGCTGATCACTAGCTAAACGACATAATTTATAAATGGAGCTACAATAGATTTGAATATTAGTATCATTGGATGCGGTTATGTAGGCCTGGTTACCGGTTCCTGCTTAGCCGAATTAGGTCACAACGTCCTGGGCATCGATAACGATCCCCGCAAACTCGCCTGTCTGCAAAATAATTCCTCCCCCATTTACGAACCGGGATTAGAAGAGCTCATCCGCATAAACTGCCAGGAAAAACGTCTGCGTTTTTCCGGCAGCATAGCTGAAGGCGTACAGCACGGCCAAATTATTTTCATCTGCGTCAATACTCCGCCCCGTCCAGATGGTAGCTTAGACTTATCATATGTTGAAGCAGTCTCCAAAGAAATAGCTGAAAATCTTCAAGAATACCGTTTAATTGTCGAAAAAAGCACCGTGCCAGTGCGCACTGGGGAGTGGGTTTCTAAAACTATCCGGGAATTCGTGCGCAACGATGTAGATTTCGACATCGCCTCAAATCCAGAGTTCCTGAGAGAAGGTACGGCTATCGACGACTTTATGCGTCCTGACCGGGTAGTAATAGGCACGGATTCGCAGCGGGCTGCCAGCCTGCTGGTCAGCCTTTATGAACCGCTCAACGCTCCTCTGCTGCTTACCGATATTAAGTCAGCCGAGCTCATCAAACATTCCGCCAACGCCTTCTTAGCCATGAAGATTTCCTTTATCAACTCGGTGGCCCAAATATGCTCCATGACCGGTGCCGATATTAAAAGAGTGGCCAAAGGTATCGGACTGGACAAAAGAATCGGCCTCCAGGCCATGGAAGCGGGTATCGGCTATGGAGGTATGTGCCTGCCCAAAGATGTAGCCGCGTTTATCGAAATAGCTAAAGACATGGGATATGATTTTGAGCTTTTGCAGGCAACAGAGAAAGTTAACCATCAGCAGCGTCTCTGGCCAGTACAGACCTTGCGCCAGCATTTTTCCACCCTGCAAGGTCTAAGCATAGCTATATTAGGACTCTCCTTTAAGCCCAACACTGACGACCTGCGCTTTGCTGCCTCTATGGAGATTATCAGCATTTTACAGCAAGAAAAAGCGCACATTTATGCTTACGATCCCAAAGCTCTGAAAAAAGCCTGTCAGGCTAATCCTTATATCACGGCCTGCAGCTCAGCTTACGAGGCCTGCACCCATACCGACGCCGCTATCATCTGCACAGAGTGGCCAGAGTTTCGTTCTCTCGATATGGCCAAACTGCGGCAGCTCATGCATCGCCCCCTAATAATCGATGGGCGCAACATCTATGAGCCCGAACGCATTGCGAAGCACGGTTTTGAGTATTTCTGTATAGGCCGTTCCCATATTCCGCCAGTTTCGCCCCAAAATTAACCGTAATCGTCAAATATGCTTGTTGCGGCGTTTTGCGACACGTCGATGTCTGCGTTATGGCTAATTTAATGGTCAAGTGAACATCCGATTCTCCCAACAGCTTTGGGCACCCCCTCTGTCGCAAGCGACATCTCCCCCTCCCATCCTTTAGGGGGAGTCGTAATGTGCCAATGTTCAAGCATATTCATCAGTTAATTGTAAGCGCCAAAACTACGTTTGACGCTTACAATTAACCTTCTTTGCGGCCGCTGTAGCTTAGATAATTTACTTAATTTTAATTAAATATTCAGTCAGTTCAATTGCTTTTTATCCATCTAAGTGGTTTAATAGCGGTGTTGCAAATAATAATGCTCAAGGAGTTAAGTAACATGAAAAAACTTTGCAGAAGCTTAGCTGCCCTAGCTTTGGCCGTCATCTGCCTAGGAGTCCTTCCTGCCCGCGCCGACAGTGAAGTTGAAGAGATTTTCGCTAAAGTTAACTCTCTTAACCCGGGGCTGGTCGACTATCAGGCTGCACTCAATTTAGACGTACACGCTAAATGGGCTTTTATACCCTATAATCCCAAATTAGCGGGTCATTATTATTACAAACAGCCCGACAAACACAAATTAGTTCTTGAAGAAGCTCCTAGCTTTATAAAAGATCAGCCTAGCGCTTTCGGTTTTCATCTGCCCAGTCTGCAGAAATACAATGCTACGGTTACAGGGACTTCTAAATTAAACGGCAGAGAAGTTTATGAAATCACCCTTTTGCCCAAGCAGCAGAACAGCATCACCAGCATGCAGCTGTGGGTTGACTGCGAAAATTACACCGTTCCCCGGCAAATTACCAATTATAAGGATAACGGCAAACTGACAGTTAACGCCACTTATACAACTATTGAAGACTATTGGGTGTTTGAGCGCATGTACTGCGAATTTAGTTTCCCCAAAGTCAAGGTTCAGGCTACTGCTACAGCTACTTACAGCAATTATAAATTCAACCAAGGCATTCCGGACAGCTTCTTCGAGAAAAAGAAATAACACCTAGCTATTAAGGCACTGCCTGCGTGTTAAGGTGGTGCCTGCACTAACAGTAAAGTAACAATAGCGTATACCATGTGCATCAGTCGCTCCTCAGTATTGTTGAGGAGCGGCTCTTTTCGTAATTTATGACACAAAAATTATCACAGCCGCATTATTTGCCCATGAGTCCCGCAGAATTAAAGCAGCTGGGCTGGTCGTCAATCGACGTACTCCTTATCTCTGGAGACGCCTATATTGATCATCCCAGCTTTGCTATGGCTTTGCTGGGCCGCTGGCTGATACATTGCGGGTTTCGCGTAGGCCTTGTCTGCCAGCCGCGCTGGACATCGACAGACGACGTGTCCGCCCTCGGGCGGCCTCGCCTCTTCGCTGGGATTAGCGCCGGAGCGTTAGACTCTATGGTCGCTCACTACACAGCATTCCGCAAGAAGCGCCACAGTGACGCCTACACTCCCGGGGGCCAAGCTGGACAGCGGCCCAACCGCGCCACTGTCGTGTACACCAATCTAGTTAAGCAAGCATTTCCCGGGCTTCCTATCGTTTTAGGGGGCTTAGAAGCCTCTTTGCGCCGTCTGACGCACTACGATTTTTGGAGCGACTCTCTGCGCCGGCCACTTCTCTTTGATGCCAAAGCGGACATTTTAGTTTACGGTATGGGCGAGCGGCCCTTAACCGAAATCGCTCAGCGTCTGCAGCAAGCCCAAAAAGATAATACAGCTTTGCCTATCAGCGCTATACTTAAGGGCATCCCAGGCACAGCTATTATCAGCAACGATATACCTGCCCGCGCTGAATGTCTGCCCTCCTACGAAGATATAGAAAAAAACGCGGAGCTTCTGATGCAGGCTACGCTGCGCTTAGAGCGCCAAGTACACGAAGGCGGCCCCACCCTCATCCAAGACGTTGGCCAGCGCCATCTCGTGATCAGCCCACCCTCACCCTTGCCCAGCAGCCAGGAACTCGATACTCTTTACGCCCTTCCCTACCAGCGCGCTCCCCATCCCAGTTACAGGCAGCCCATTCCCGCCAATGAAATGATACGTTTCAGCATCAATACCCATCGCGGCTGCGGCGGCGGCTGCTCATTTTGTTCTTTAGCGCTGCACCAGGGAAGACGCATCGCTTCGCGCAGCAGAAAATCGATCCTTGCCGAAGCGCGGGAATTGCTGAAACATCCAGACTTCAAGGGAGCAATCAGCGACGTAGGGGGACCATCAGCCAATATGTGGCTCTGTTGCTGCAGCAATAGCAAAAACTGCAAGCGCAGCAGCTGCTTAACTCCTGAGGTCTGTCCTTTTTTCAGCGATCAGCAAAGGCAATACGTCGAACTCCTGCGTTCCATACGCTCCCTGCCGGGTATAAAACACGTGCGCATCGCCAGCGGAATCCGTCACGACTGGGCTCTGCACAATCCTCAGGCTTTAAAAGCTTACGTACAGGAATTCACAGGCGGCCAATTAAAAATTGCCCCCGAACACAGTGAAGCCAATGTTCTGCGCTTAATGCGCAAACCTACCTTAGAGAAATTCGAAGCTTTTTTGCAGGAATTTATACGCTACTCTGAACAATGCGGCAAAGAGCAGTACCTAGTTCCATACCTTTTGAGCGCTTTTCCTGGCTGTTCCGACAGTGACATGCGCCGTACGGCTAATTGGCTGCGGGCTCATAACTGGAAGCCGCAGCAGGTACAGTGTTTTATACCCACTCCGGGGACGGTAGCCACCGCTATGTACTACAGCGGTATCAGCCCAGAGGGCACTCCTATCAAAGTGGCCCGCAGCGATGCGGAAAGATTGCGCCAGCACGCCTTGCTCATGCCTACGTCTGATGCGTTTGCTCCTATTCACCAGCAGCGCCGGCCGCGGTCCAGCCCACGGTCCAAAAATGTCAGTCCTAGACACTCTCAGAAAGCTTCGGCCCAGTCCATATCTTCCCGAAAACGCCCTCGCTAACTAAAACACCTGTATAATTCACAATAATAAATAATAACCACAGCTTACCATGGCCAAAGATAACGTCTTAGATATGACCCAGGGCGACATCATGAAGCAGATCGTCAGTTTTGCGCTGCCCATCCTGGGGGGCAACATCTTTCAGGAACTGTACAATGTCATCGATACCCTGATCGTCGGCAAAACGCTGGGAGTCAGCAAATTAGCCGCCGTAGGTTCCACAGGCTCACTGCTATTTTTCGTAATCGGTTTTATCATGGGTTTATCGGGGGGGTGTGCCGTAATTACCTCGCAGAGATTTGGCGCGGGAGATGAAGCCGGGGTCAAAAAAAGCGTGGCCGCGCACATAGCCATTTCCGCCTTGATAACCCTGCTCACCACAGTAGCCATCACTCTGAATACGGGAACTTTTTTGCAGTGGCTGCGCACCAACGCCGATATTTACGACGACGCCTATATATACACATTTATAATGTTTGCCGGTATGCCCGGCGCTGTGCTCTATAACTGTCTGGCCTCGTCGCTGCGCGCAGTCGGAGACAGCAAAACGCCGCTCTATTTCATAGTCTTCTCTTCACTGCTCAATATCAGTCTCGATTTATTCTTCATCATCGTCTGCAAATGGGATGTTGCCGGAGCTGCTGCCGCCACAGTTATCGCCATGATAACCTCGGGTATTCTCTGCGCCATCGTGATCTGGAAGCGCACTCCCATCTTAATTCCCAAGCGGGACAGCTGGCAAGAGCTAGGTCATATTATCTGGGAAGAACTCAAAGTCGGTGTCCCTATGGGGATACAGTTCTCCGTAATCGCTTTCGGCTTTATGGTTCTGCAATATGTGCTCAACAGCTTCGGCTCAGTCGCTGTGGCCGCTTTCACGGTGGGTTCCCGCGTCCAAAGCCTTATGATCAACCCTGTAGCCGCTATGGGCGTAGTCATGGCCACTTATGTGGGCCAAAATTTTGGCGCGAAGAAATGGGATCGTATTTTTTTGGGTGTGCGCAAAAGCCTGGCCTTCACCGCTATTTTCACCATCGCAATGGGGCTGCTGGTTTGGCTGCTCAACACCGTTATAATTCACATGTTCGTCGATAGAGACGAACAGCAAGTCATAGATTTAGCCCGGCAGTTCTTGGCTTGGAGCTGTCCCTTGGTGTGGACGCTAACCTTTGTCTTCGTTACTCGCGGCTCTCTTCAAGGCCTGGGCGACGGCGTCACTCCCATGCTGGGCGGTTTTTTAGAGCTGATCATGCGTGTAGCCATCCCGCTCGGCCTAAGCGCCAGCTTAGGATATACGGCAGTCTGCATAGCCTCCCCGGCAGCTTGGATAACCTGCGGCGTCTTAATGACCACGGTATTCATGGTACGCGTTCACAGAATGCACGCCGCTATGCCGGCCAGCAGCTGACTGAAAGCTGACCGATAGTTCACAGGTTAGCTAATCGCTAACTAAATGACATTAACTAATCTATAATTAAAGAAAAGACCTCATATTCTTCCAGTAGTTGGCGTCCTTTTAATTCCGCCAATTCCATAACTACCCCTAAACCAGCTACCTTAGCGCCCAAACGCTCCACCAGATGCACGGCAGCCAATGCGGAACCGCCAGTGGCGATTATATCGTCGATAATCAAAACTTTATCCTCAGAGTTTACAGCATCGATATGCATTTCCAAGGTATTGGAACCGTATTCCAAGGTGTACTCTTCGGAAATAACCTTATAAGGCAATTTGCCATGCTTGCGCACGGGCACGAACCCCACCCCTAGTTCTAAGGCCACAGCAGCGCCAAAAATAAAACCGCGCGATTCCAAACCGCAGACGCATGTGACACCTGCATCGCGAAAATGATCGGCTAACTCGAAAACAGTACGCTCAAAGGCTGCAGGCACCTTAAGCAAAGTAGTAATATCCTTAAAACTGATGCCTTCTTGCGGATAATCTTCTATCACGCGTATGTATTGCAAGAGACCGTAATTATCGGCTGTCATATCTTTATTATTGCCTTTCTCAATGATGCTGAATATTCTTTTTCCATTGTAACTGCTATAAACCTGTTCCCAAGTAAGCGAATCGCCAACTCGATGACATTAGCACTTCACAAGGGAGTATTTACAGAGGAATAGAAAAAGATTTCCGGCTTAGTGCATTCTAAGTCCCAGCCAATAAGCTATCGCTCTGAATTCACAAAATGAGGTGTAAATATGCGCAAATTACTCTGGAGTCCCAGCGAAAAGTATAGACGGGAATCCAATATGCAGGCCTTCATGGAACAAGTCAATACAAAATATGGTCTGTTCCTCTACGACTATCGTTCCCTATATGAGTGGTCGATCATGCGGCCTGCTGACTTTTGGGGAACGGTTTGGGATTTTCTAGGGATAAAATGTTCGCAAAACTACACCGAAGTAGTTGACGATATTTACAAATTCCCCGGCTGCCATTGGTTTTCCGGTGCTAAACTGAATTATGCGGAGAATATTCTGCGCTTTTCCGACTGCGATCAGCCTGCCCTAATTTTTTATGGAGAAAATAAAGAACGCAGAGAACTATCATTCCGCGCCTTGCGCCAGCAAGTGTGGCAAATCGCTCAGCATCTTAGAGAACTCGGTATAAAACCCGGCGATGCTGTGGCAGCCTACTTGCCTAATATGCCCGAGACGATCATCGCTATGCTGGCATCAGCCGCAGTCGGTGCTTTGTGGTGTTCCTGCGCGACCGATATAGGTTCGGGAGCAGCCATCGACCGTCTGGGTCAAATCAAGCCTAAAGTGCTCTTTACCGCAGACGGTTACTATTATAAAGGCAAGACCTTCAATCTCCAGGCAAATATTGCCGCCATAGTTGCCGGAATCCCCAGTTTGCAGCACGTCGTGGTCGCTCACTACGCAGGAGAGCCTGTGGCCTTAGACGGAGTCGCTGTCAGCGCTTGGCAAGATTTTTTGGGGCCAGACAGCCTGAGCAGCTTCACCTATGAGCAGCTTCCCGCCGAACACCCCTTAGTCGTAATGTTCTCATCAGGAACAACTGGCAAGCCCAAATGCTTAGTGCAGTCGGCAGGAGGCCTTCTGGTCAACCAGCTCAAGGAACTGGCTCTGCACCACGATGTTAAAGCCAGCGACCGCATGTTATACATAACCTCCTGCAGCTGGATGATGTGGAACTGGCAGCTGGCCGCCTTAGGTACCGGCTGTTCCATAGTGTTATACGACGGCAACCCTTCATATCCCGATACCGCCGCGATTTGGCGCATTCTGGAGAAAGAACAAGTCACTATATTCGGCCTCTCGGCCAGCTATATTCACGCTCTGCTAGCTGCTGGATTCAGTCCCAAGAATACTGTCGATCTCAGCCATCTGCGCTCCATCTCGCAAACAGGCTCTGCACTTTCAGAAGACGGCTTTGATTACATATACCGCGAGATCAAAAGCGATCTGCACTTCAATTCAATCGCCGGCGGCACCGACATCAACGGCTGTTTTTCCATCGGCAACCCGCTCAGCCCCGTCTATTCCAATGAACTTCAGTCCCCAGGCCTGGGCTGCAAGATCAACTGCTACGACGAAAAAGGACGTCCTGTGCGCGATGAGCAAGGAGAGCTGGTCTGCGAATTGCCCATTCCTTCCATGCCGCTCTACTTCTTTAACGATCCCGAAGGCCAGCGCTACCATAACGCCTATTTTGATGTGTATCCGGGAATCTGGCGTCATGGAGATTTCGTAGTCATCCATTCCGACACTTACGGTATCTCCTATTACGGGCGCTCGGATTCCATTCTAAAACCTTCAGGAGTGCGCATTGGCACGGCAGAGATTTACAACCAGGTGGAAAAGCTGCCGGAGATTGCCGACAGCCTAGCCATTGGGCAGAATTATCATGACGATCAGCGCATAATTCTCTTCGTGCAGCTGACAGACGGCGCCGAACTCAACGATGAACTGCGCCAGTCTATCAAGAATATCCTGCGCCGCAACGCCTCACCCCGCCACGTTCCTGCGCTCATTCTGGCCGCTCCCGACATTCCCAAAACGCTCAACGGCAAAAAAGTCGAAAGCGCCGTTACCAATATACTGAACGGCCGACAGGTAACTAACCGCGACGCCTTGCAGAATCCGCAAAGCCTAGATTTTTACATCGCCGCCGCCCAAAACTTGTCATAAAGATTAAAAGCTGCATCCCCGTATGCCATCAGGATGCAGCTTTTATTTGCCTTTGTCTAAAGAGGCAGCTATGCTCATATATTCTTGAGCATAGAAATAGCCCATCTGCGCACGCTGGCATCACTGTCTTTAGTTGCCCGCTTCAAAAAATCCTTAGGCTCAGTTCTGGAGGCAATACGATAAACGCGGCGGCGCAGGGCGGGATCGTCGCTGGCTAAGCAAATATCAAAAGCCTGACGGCGCACACTGGCCTGCAGGTCTTGGGTATCGCGGTCTATCAAGTCCAGCATACCGTTGAGCACATAGCGCTGCTCTTCCCATTTTTCGATATTCTCAATGATATGGCGGACGACTTCTGTAGCAGCAACGCCCAAATCCACCATACAGCACACCGCTATACGGACTAAAGCTGGGGGCACACTGGGAATAGAAGCGTCGCTGCTGTCGGCAAACCCTTCCTCAACTTCCAGCCCCATAGCCCAAGAAAATATTAGCCTGCGCTCGTCATGTTTAAAAGCGGGCAGAGTCATCACTCTCAGCAAGCATTCTTTGCGTCCCTTAGCACTTATAAAGACCGTAGATAACAAATAAAAACTGATAATGCAGCGCACTCTAGAACCGATTTGCACTCCCTGAGTCATGCGCTCAAAGACATCGACGGAGTCTTTTTCATCTAGAGCATCGGGGAAAGGCTCTCCACAGATGAGGCCCCGGGAAAAACTCTCCAGCACATCGGGATTCACCTGGCCTATGCGGCACAGCCAGGCCAAAGCTAAAAGGCCACCAGGAGTGGGCTGCACCAATTCACGCATAAGCGGAGCACATTCTTCTACGCTGATTTTGGTATCGTGATACAGTTCGCGGGCCAGCACATCGCGATGACTGGAATCCTGCCAATCAAAGCCAACATTAGGTTTGCCAACTTTATGCGCTACTATGCGCTCTGTGCGTTTGATTATCTGACCCAAATGCTGGGACACTTGCATTTCTTCCACCACGTGCTCCTCAATCAGCGGTAACGACCTATAAAATAAGATAGTTTCCTATCTGCAAATATATAAAATTTACTTTTAGGAATAGAATTCCTGCTCTTTACAGATTATCAGTAGCAAGTGGCTTTTTCCCCCTCTCTCTTGCGTCAGCTTCTGCCCGCTACGCTGCTTCGCTGCGCTCAGATGCTGTGTTTAGCAGAACTGCCACAACGCCAGGGCGACGGAAGAGGATGCCAACGATAACTTGTTCGCGAAACACTAACTAAATGATACTGCCATACTTTAGGGGGCGATGTCATTTAACCTGAACTGCTGTGTCCTTTTGCAGAACAACTATTTGCTTAGGCACGCCGCCTATCTCCATAAGATACCACTTTACTTCGCGAAAACCGTACTTAGCCCAATGGCCCGACACCACAGAGGCGGGCAAATGCCATTCATTTTGCGTGGCCTGCTTATCTATTATTATAAGCTCGCTTTTAGGCTTCAGTGCTTCTGAAAGTTTATAAAAATAGCGATCGGTCCGCGTATTGACCTTTCCGTTTTTGATAATATCGTTCATCACCAAAGAATCGTAAAGATCTATCATAAATGCCCGATCAAGAGAATTCGGTTTCAAAGCTGGATCAAAATCGCTGGCCCGCACTGTAGCGATATTGTCAATGGCAAAAATCTTTTTAGCCTGTTCCACAAAACCCAAAACGTCGCTATTAATATCGACAGCATAAACTAAGCCATTATTGCCCACAGCAGAACTCATAGCCAGCGTATGCGCGCCTACGCCGCAGCCAATATCAGCTACTGTCTCACCGGACTTAATCGCTGCTATTGGATCGCGAAAAATGAGCATATCCAGTTCATGGCGTTTAGCCGGAGAAAACCCGCCGCTGCACAGCTGCAGCATCACTTCATCAAGAACGGGCCTAGCATTATGGCCGGGAATTGTTAAAGATATCCCGTGTACTGGGCAGCTTATCTGCGTTTTATCGGCCAGAAAAGACTGTTTGGTTTGCGGGCATACCCCCCAGGCAGGCAAATGCTGCGCATTTTTTTGCTCGGATAAAGCCAGCCAAGCTCTGTCCAAACGATACCAGCAGAGCAGAGCGGACAGGCGCTTTAACGAAGCTTCGGTTTTTTCTTCGGTGCTAAAAAGATAGTCATAAATTACCCGCGCTTCGGGATGGGCATCGATCTCTAGTTTATGGGCCTTGCCGGCATACATACGCCATACTAAACCGAGCTGCGGAAAGATATCCTCAGCCCCTTGGGTCCAGGAAACTGCTGTATAATCGCGAGAATCCAAAACTTTAGCCAGTTCAGTGCCCAATTCATCGCAGGCCCGGGGCGGAGCATGAGGATTAACCGCAATAGCTAAAGGTTCTATGCCTTTAGGCCAAGAGAGATTAAAGACTTCCTCAAGCCCGGTCTTATTCTCTAACACAGGTAAAGCTGAAGCGGCGGATATAGCGGGTTTAGGAGTGGCCGGCGCAGCAGGCGGAGCTTTTTCGTCTCTCGCGGCGCAGCTGATCAGCGCTAAAGAAATTCCCCATAAACAAAGACCTGTCCCCCCGCATTTTCCCCAGCTGCTCAGATTCATCAGCGCACCTTGTTCCTCTCGTCATCACCTTCCTATATGAGCGCCCTTGCCCAACGCTCCGAAGCCGCAATATTGTCGCAAAAACTTTGCCGCGCTAAGCTTTCAGCGCCGAGACTCGCCAGCTCACTTTCGCTTCAGCGCGATACTTGAGCATTCTTCTGAAAGTTATACATCATCCTCGTGTAAGCTCTGCAGTAAGAAAGAGCCATACATGTGCGCTACGCAAAAAGTGACATAAGGTATAGTTATCATAGCCCCGATAATAAAGGCAAAAAAGCCTAAGCTGCCCAAAGACGAGACGGCATACGCTACCAGTACCATAAACACGTAATCGAACACATGGTTGGTCAGCAAACGGCGCATCAAGGCAAAATTGAAACCGGCATACCAGTTAGGGCTATAGGCCACGCAGAGAAAAATCAAAGGCATGAGAAAAACGAGTATAGCCAAATAGATACTTTGCAGCATTTGCCCTAAAACCGCACTGCCGCAGGCTGCAAAGAAACTCAGCAAACCGGCATCGCTGTCCCGTAAAGGATTGCCGCAAAACTCGTTAATGAGGATAGCAGCTATAATGGGCAGCACAAAAAAAGCGCCGGCCAGCCAAACGCGCAGACCGTCGCCGTACAGCTGAATCTTATCGGCGTAAGAAGGCAAAAATTCGTTACCGCGGGCCACATTGCGCACAACGCGCACCAAATAACCGATAGCCAGCGGAGCGGTAACTACTCCCAGCATCAGCAAAGCCCACACTACTAGCGAAAACAGCCAGTTAGGATTGCGGGAAGGGAAACGCAGCGAGCGGGCAATATCCATATCAACCTCCATAGATAAGCTATTTCGATTCGCATTTTTCGCTACTATTTTACTATAATATAATATACCCTGGAAGCCTAAAAAAAAAGCCCCAGACGCAACAGCGTACCAGGACTTTTTAGCAAAAAAAAGTTAATTAACCCAGCTCATAAGGCATTACAATATTGGCCAGCTGCCCATACAGATGAGCGGTCACCATCATAGCGTAAGGGGAAGCTATGAGCAGACCTATGCCAAAAGTAAGTTGGCCTAAAACGCTGGCGATAGTGTTGGTAACAATCGCCAAAATAAAAAACATTACAACCGAGCCAAGGTTGGAGAAAAGCATATTCTGGACTTTGCCAATCGCAAAAGCGTCTCCCAGCGAAGCACCTTCGCGCATCAGCAATAAATAAGCCACAGACGCGAAAACTCCGCCAATGAAAGCCACTATGCCGCCTACACCCAGACCCGCGATCATTACCAGCATACTGCCACCCGCAGCGCCGTCGCTATTGCTAAACGCCATCATGCCTCCGCCTAGACCACCGGCAAGCATCATGATCAGCAGACCAGGGAAGGTATAGCCCAGCTGCATTATTCCTATACGGAAACCTTCCATCCAAAGCCCGCCATAATCTTCCCAGTCTGGCAAAGGCTTATTTACAGCTGCATTGCGGGCGGCTCTTAGCATATATCCCACCGTACAGGGCGCGCCGATGCAGGTAACGCAAAGGCCGAAAGCGATTAGGCACTTGACCAGCCATCCCTCATTTTCAAACGGATATTTAAAAGCCCTAGCGTAATCCATATTTAACAATTCCTCCGCATTCAAAGTAATTCATGGCCTTGACGGCCAATTTGGAATCGGCTTAATAATACTCTACATAATAATGATCGTTATTGATAGTTATAATCGGGTATTTCCCCATATCCTTCATCAAAATCAAGAGCGCCCGGCATAAGGATCTGCGCTAACTGCGCGAACAAAGCCGCTGAGACCATCATCGTAAAGGCTTGGGCGACAATTTGCCCCAGCCCGCAAGTGCAAAGAGTCAAGAGACCAGAAATCAGGCTCAGAACAAAAGCATACACTTCAAACATCATGATGGAGCCAAAATTATTGGTTATGATTTGCCAAATTTTACCGATCTGAAAGCATTCCCCCAGCGACGAACCCTCGCGCAGCAAAAGGCAATAAGCGGGAATGCAGAAGAACCCTACGGCTAGGCACATTACCAGCAATAACCCAAAACTAGCTAAATAGCCGATGATGCCTAACGCAAACAAAGATTCACCAATACCTCCGTGACCTCCGGCAGCCGAAACGCCACCGATAATTACCGTCACAAAGATAAACATCCCCACGGCATAAAGAACAAAAACTGGCAAGAAGTAGCCTAGATACATACCGATCACGCGAATGCCATCCGTAAACAGCCCGCCCCAATCGTCCCAATCCGGAAGCAGCTCGCCGTGAGCCGCATTGCGGGCGGCTCTAAACATATATCCTGCGGTAAAAGGTGAAGCTATAAGCAATAAAACGAGCCCTATCCCCTTCAAAACTATAGCTAGGCTCTGAGCGTCATTCGGAACAAAATTGGCGGCCGTCTGCAGCAATGCACCTATAGAGAGTCCGGCGGCAATGGCCAGCTTTTGTATCCATTGCGGATCAGAAAAGGGGTATTTTAACGCCTGAGAAAAATTCATATTATCTCCTATTCCAACGAATTTTGAGAAAGCAAAGAAACAATCTACCTAGCCCGCACAGCTTCATACTCACTAAGCTGCTCTGATTTAGATACCGTTATTCAATGGCATAATTATTTATACTAAGCGGCCTTCTTCCCACCCCGCAAAATAGCCGTTAAAAAGATTATACCGCCAATATAATGACTACATTATATGTAAAGCACAATAAAATGTAAACGAAATTTTTAAGTTTAAAAAGGCAATTCCCAGCTAGTGCAGCCAAGTCATACTAGACAAATAGACTCCGTTATGATAAAATCTCTAGGCTGTTATTGTTGATTACTTGAGAAGTGTCCCTATACTTCTTGGTTCTTAACCTGTTAACCGCTTCTGGCTGTTTGAAAAGCCGGATAGCAGGAGGAAAAGTAAATGTCCAGAGTTTGTGAGATGTGTGGCAAGGGTCCCGCGACCGGCAATTTAGTGAGCCACTCCCACCGCCGCACCAGACGTCGTTGGCTGCCCAACTTGCAGAAGTTTTTAGCTATGGATGCCAATGGCAATGTCCGCACTTATAAGCTTTGCACGCGCTGCGCCCGCACCATGCATAAGCAGTCCGCAGATCATTAATTTAGTTGATTTGCCCACAAAGTATTAAACCAATACCTAATTACCGCGAACATAGAAAAGGTCTTTTGCTTTATTAGTGCGCAGTTATCAGGTATTTAATTCGCCAAGGTGATGTTCATACCCATGTCCATTATCTTGGCGTTTTTATTAGCTTAGCTTATATAGTTATATTAGCTTAACAGCAGCAGAGGCCAACCATGCAGTCCAAACGAGCTCTCATCGTCCTGGGCGGAGAATTCCCCCCCCCAGACTGGCTTAAGTCCCTTCATCATCCAGATGACATTGTCATCGCCGCTGATCGCGGCGCTCTGCTTTGCGAAGCTGCCCAGCTCCCCCTCAGCGTACTGGTAGGCGATTTTGATTCCTTAGATTCAGCGGACAGTCTAACCTATGCCCGCCCCCAGGAGATTGAGCGCTTCCCCACCGACAAGGACTTTAGCGACGGAGAACTGGCATTGCTCTGTGCCCAGCGCCGCGGTTGCCCAAACGCAGTATTGGTAGCCGCTTTGGGAGGCCGCCTCGATCACTGCCTGTTCAATATTGTGGCGCTTCTGGAAAAGGCTGAACAGCTCGGCCTCACCGCGGAGATTGCTGCACCTGAAACTGCAATTTTTCAGTTGGCGGAAGGACAGCGGCACCAGCTCAGCTATGCCGCCAACTCCTGGTGTTCTCTAATTTCATTAGACCGGCGCTCTACGGTCAGCCTGCAGGGTTTGCTCTACAGCGGAGATGCTATTATGCTCGAGCGCGCTTCAACGCGGGGGCTATCCAACGTCATTCTCGACCCTTCATCAGCCAGCATTAGGGTCACTGAAGGACAGCTGCTCGTGATCGTCAGCAGCCGCGACATCTCCCCCTCCCATCCTTTAGGGGGAGTCAGATAATTACGCAAGTTAGCTGAACGCTAACTCAATGATATTACATCCTTTAAGGGGAGTCAGATAATTACGCAAGTTAGCTGGTCGCTAACTCAATGATATTAGCTGTTTAAGCAGCAGTTTAGCGCTTTATGGCCTGGGAGAATCCACCACCACCGTTACCGGCCCATCGTTGACCAGCGATACCTGCATATGCGCCTGGAAAACCCCTTCCTGAACTTTTAAGCCTGAAGTTTTAAGCCTCTCCACAAATTTATGGTACATAGGCTCAGCCAGCTGCACGGGGGCTGAATGGCTATAACTGGGACGCCTTCCTTTGCGGCAGTCGCCGTATAGCGTAAACTGCGACACGACCAGCAGATCTCCGCCAATCTCTTGGCAAGACAAATTCATTTTTCCCTCTTCATCATTGAACAGGCGCAAAGCCAACAGCTTATCCACCATCCACTGAATATCTTTCTCGGTATCCTGCTCGTGGACCGCAATAAGCACCAAAAGGCCATGGCCTATCTGCCCGGTTATTTGCTCAGCGACTTCGACTTTCGCCGAAGCGACTCTCTGCACAACAGCTCTCATAATCTAACCCCCACACTTAAACAGATTTAAACAGCTAATCAGCTCTCACCACAGCCAGCTGCTACAACAAATTCATCTCGAAGAGATAGTTCGCAGGTTAGCTGATCGCTAACTGAACGGCGTTGCCTCTTTAACTAACGGCGCACCACTGAGGTTACGCTCTTAACCCGGCGCAGTTTAGCAGCTATCTCTGCGATCTGTTTGGTGTCAGCCACTTCCACGCTCAAATTTACCGTAGCTATGCTGTCTTCAGACCAGGCCGCGCAGGAACGGGCATTGGCTCTCACCTCGTTGAGAACCGACAGCACATCGCCTACCAAGTTGGAACGATCATGGGCCAAAACCGTCAAGGTAACTAAATACTGGGTGTTCTTAGACTGAGTCCCCGTCCAGTGAGCTTTAACGACGCGTTCAGGGTGCTCGGTACGCAAACGGGCCAGCGTGCGGCAGCTGCTGCGATGCACAGACAGCCCCTTACCCATAGAAATATAACCAACTATATCGTCGCCGGGAGCAGGGTTGCAGCAATGCGCCATCTTAGTCAAAATGTTGTCTAAGCCTTCAATATAAACATCGCGCCCGGAATTGCCTTTTTTAGGGGCCGCAGGAACAGTCGCAGGCAATTCTGCTGGTTCAGGTTTTTCAGGCAGCAAAGAGAGCATCCGCCCCCAAAGAGACGCGATAGATATTTCACCATAGCCCACCGCCGCCAAAACGTCATCAGCAGAAGGATACTTTAAAAGCTCTGCTGCTTTTGTCAGCAATTCCTCATCGCTGCCCACTTCTTCGCGATGGTTATGAGCTGCCTCTTTGCGCAGCATTTCCCTCCCGCGGGCAATATTCTCCTCGCGGCGCTCACGCTTGAACCAAGACCGTATTTTCGCCTGCGCCTGATGGGTTGTGCAAATGCGCAGCCAGTCCCGGGAAGGATTGCTAACCTTAGCGGTCTGAATCGTTACAACGTCGGCATTCTGCAGCTTATAACCCAAAGGGACTATTTTACCGTTGACCAGCGCCCCAATGCAGCGATGGCCCACCTCGGTATGCACCATATAAGCAAAATCCAAAGGCGTCGCCCCTACCGGCAGGTCCACCACATCCCCGGCTGGAGTGAATACGAAAATATCTTTGGCCAGCACATCGACCTGCAAATGCTCGTTGAAATCTTTATCTTCTGGAGTATCAGACTGCCAATCGAAAAGGGCGCGGATCCAGGGATAGAATTCTCGGAAAAAATTATCGCTGCTGCCCTTGGAAAAAGCTTTGCGCCCTTCTTTATAAGCAAAATGAGCCGCCACACCGCATTCGTTAAAGCGATGCATCTCAAAAGTGCGTATCTGCACTTCTATGAGCTGATCCTGCGGGCCATAAACCGTAGTGTGCAAGGAACGGTAATTATTGGCCTTGGGCCGGGCAATGTAGTCCTTAATGCGGTCGTTCATAGGGCGCCACAAAGCGTGAACCATACCAAAAGCCGCATAGCAGTCCTCAACTGTAGGCACGATAATCCGTATAGCCTGCAGGTCATAAATTTCATCCAGTTCCTTGCCTTGGGTCACCAATTTGCGATAGATACTGTACAGGTGCTTGGAACGCTGTTCCAGCTGCGCCTCAATACCAGCGGCCTTCAGTTTCTCTTTTATGATACCTACGCACTGCATCATGATAGCCTGGCGGTTTTGCCGGTTGGCTTCAACATCTTTTACTAAACGCGCATATTCTTCAGGGTAAGCATATTTAAGCGCCGTATCTTCTAGCTCAGCCTTAAATTCCCAAATACCTAAACGAGAAACGATAGGAGAAAAAATATTCAGAGTTTCTAAAGCGATATGCTGCCGGACTTCCTGCTCGCAGTAGTCCAAAGTACGCAGATTGTGCAGGCGATCCGCAACTTTCACCAAGACCACGCGCAGATCGCGGGCTATAGCTACGAAAATCTTGCGCAAAGTTTCCGCTGCGCCAGTATCGCCTTTTTTATCTTTTTTATTCGCCTTTGAAGCGCTGGCGGAACGGCCTCCTACGGTTTTCCGGCTGACAATGCGTTCCTGACGCGAAAAAAGACCTGTCAGACGGGTTACCCCATCAACCATTCTAGCAATGGAAGCTCCAAACTTCTCGCGTACTTCGGCAATATCTACACCGGTGTGCTCCTCGATCAAATCGTGCAAAAAAGCGACCGCGAGCGTAAAACCATCTAATTTATACTGAGCCAAAATAGCGGCCACTTCTACTAAGTGCACCACATATTCATCGCCGGACAGGCGTTTTTGGCCGCGATGCTTATCAGCAGCATAATAGCAGGCCCGGCGCACCAGCTCACAGTCTTCATCATCCAAATGAGCGGTAATGCGGGATAAATTATCTTCAATATAAGCTTTCTCGCTTTCCCACTGCCTGCCATGCACCCAAAGGGAACCGTCAGCAGCCAAGCCTACCAGCCCTTCCGGATGTTTTAACGCCGTTGATTCTATACCAATTGCCATTATAATACCGCCAAATATACAAATATCTCGGACCAAAAAGCAGTAAAATATCTCGGCTAACCATAACGCTGCGCTCTAGCATTACACGCATACGCTATCTTGCTTTCCAGCCCGCTCGGCTGCCAGCCTACATTGTTAGTGCCAGCTAGTTAAACTTGCTGGCACTGGTCAAGGCGCAACAGCCGCGCACAAAACATAAAAAGAACAACAGCTACATACGCACAGCGTTTTCCACTCCGCTGATTTCCAAAATACGGCGAATGTAGCCGTTTAACTGGTTAAGGCTGGCCGCCTTAAAATAAATACGCATTTCGGCATATTTGCCGTCATCATCTTCTTTGTAAAAATACTCGCAGATATGCTCGTGCTTTTCATCAAAACTGGCGATTATATTGCCCACAATATGCTCATGAACGCGGCAGCGCACAAACACTCCTACTTTGCTGCGCACCACATCATCGCCAACTTCCTGCCACTTCAGCTGCACGAAGCGCTCGGGATACAATTTGCGCAAGCCTTGGGCAGCCGTACAGCTCAAGCGGTGGACGCGCAATTCCTGATTGTTGGCCAAATAACCGACTATTTCGTCGCCCGGGACCACCGAACAGCACTTCATCCAAGTGAGTTTATAACCTTCGGGAAGACCGCCTACCACTTCTATCATATCCATGATAGTGCGCTTGCCTCCCCGGCGCACGGATCCTTTTTTCTTCTTGTACACGTAACCGCTGCGCACTTCCTGACGGACTTGATTCCCGAAACTTTCGTGGGAAATTTGCCAGCAGCCTAAATCGCGCAAGAGCGCATTAGCATCAGGCCTGCCCAGCCTCAAAGCCACAGCTTGCAAAAAGTTTTCATCACCTGCCAAGCGGGCTAAACTCATTTTCGTAAGCTCAGCTGTAGCAATGCGCTTACCAGCCTCAATATTCAGAGATTCCAGACCTTTGCTAAACCAGGCTCTAATCCGATTTTTCGCAAACTGAGTTTTGCAGGCATCATACCACTCGCGCCTAGGCGTAGCGCTGTGCGATGACAGGATTTTAATAATATCGTTGGGCTGAATTTCATACTTCAGCAAATCGACGCTAACTCCATTAGCCTGGGCACTCACACAGGTATTGCCCAGCTCAGTGTGCACCCTGTACGCGAAATCTAGCGGGATAGAGCCCATGGGCAAATCAATGGGATCGCCGTTGGGAGTAAACGCCAAAACGTCAGTCGAAAGCAAATCGCCACGCAAATCGTTGACGTACTCCACATATTCATTCATCGAATCAGCGCGATCAGCGGCATCCAGCAATGATTTAATCCAAGGCTGATACACCTCAAAACGGGATTTCACCTCTGAAGCGCTAAACATTTTGTTATCGGCATAAACCGCAAAAATACCACAGTCGTTTACCGCCACGTGCTCTTGTGAACAAATATGCACGGGCACGACTTCCCGGCTCTGATAATATATATATGTATGCAGAGCGCGATAGCCATTGGATTTTCCCGTACCCATGTAATCCTGAATAGTGTTGACTTGAGTGGAATCTTTATGCACGATTCCCAAAGCCCTATAACAGGCATCGTCATCGCTGACAATTATGCGCACGTGATCGACTTCATAAACTTTATTGCGCTTAAAACTGCGGTAAGTATAGTAAAGGCTATTGACGTGATATTCTAATTTGGCATCAATATGGTATTTCTGCAGCACACTGCGCAGAAACTTCATAGTCTCCATCAGACATTCGCGCCTGCGCTCTAAAATTTCCGTTACCCGGCGGCGGGTTTCCTCATACTGATTGGGAGCTACATAGCGAAAAGCCAAATCAGCCAGCTCGCATTTAATGCTAAAAGCCCCTAAACGGGCGGCGATAGGCACAAAAATATCCAAAGTTTCCTGGGCTATGCGCTTTTGCGACATGGGATTCTTGTGCCCATTTAAGGTGCGCATGTTATGAATGCGATCTGCCAATTTCACCATCATGGTGCGCAGGTCTTTTGCCATAGCTACGATCAGCTTATGAATAGTCGCAGCTTTGCTTTTGCGTTTTTCAATTTCTTTTTTTTCCTGAATGAGCCTATCGCGCTCTTTAACGGTAACTTCGGTATTTTCCGCTTTTTCTAACTTTTTTAAACGTTCTTCCAGTTCGCGTCCAATTTCATCGCGGTGCGCGTTGGACACCTTGCTAATCTTGGTAACCCCATCGCACATCCCCGCCACACCAGTACCATAAAAACGCGCTATATCGTCTAAGCGAACTCTATCAGGATGATCTTCATAGACATCATGCAGCAGGGCCGCAACCAAAACTTCTTCATCAACGTGATATGAGGCCAAAATACAGGCAACTTCGACGGGATGAGTTATATACGGCTCACCCGTATGCCTGGGTTTATGGGTGGCGTGCAGCATATTGGCGAAATGATAGGCAGAAATTACCACTTCCCGCTCGCGCTCACCCAAATAACCAATAGCGGAATTGAGCTTTTGCAGCAGCTCAGGATAATTTGGGTCTTGAATATTCAATGTTGCATACGCAGCTTCTTTAGCCGTAGAAGGCATTCCGCTTCCCCAACGGGAGCCTGAGCTGAGAGAGGCTGATTCACCGCTGTACTCAACCTTTCGCTCCATAAACAACCTCCCTCAAGCTCATACAAACACCTTCTGCGGCTAATAGCGCTAAATAATCCCAACAAGCTAATCTCAGCAAATCATAGATTACTTATTAAGATTTATTTTTTCTTTTTTTTCTACTTTTATTAATTGTTTAAATGATTCTATTTGTTCTACATTATTAAATGTTTCATATAGTATTGTTTTCATATTCTCTTTATATTGTTCTTCTATACTATCTATTTCATTATTTTTAAATGTATATTTATAAATTTTCTTAGAAGAATCACTTAAATTTTT
>JAUNIO010000101.1 GCA_030535355.1 bacterium
CGACGGTGTGGGAGAGTAGGTCACCGCCGGAATTCACATATTGGCCCTGGCTGTTTAGCTGGGGCTTTTTTGTTGTGTGTCTGATTTGCCAGAATGCTCAATGCGCGATATATTATCAAGAATAAGTGCATTCGTTTGCTGCCCTGGCGATGCGGCAGTTCTGAATAAGGTGCTTCTGTACAAAATCACCGTCGAGAATTACATAAAACTCAGCGCGTACATCAGCCTAGCGAAGTACAGTTCCCGCAGCGGGCGAATTCGAACGAGCGCAGCGAGTGAGCTGAGCCCGGCGGGAAACTGTACGGAGCTAATAATGCTTACCTTCATGACGTGGCGCTAGGTTATACCTACATGATAAATGCTACTACTCATCACTCTTGGGAGGCAGGTAAGAATCGCGCGGATTCATGTGGAAGTAGTCGCGATAGTCGTTTTCGGTCATGCCGTACGGATTGGCGGAGAGTACGCTTTCGTCAAATAGTCCGACTGCCTGTAGTTCAGCGCCCATTACATTTTCGTTATTGGTGAATAAGTTAAAGCTGCCGTTAACGTTAAGTTCTCCAGTGTAATTGTTGTAGTAGCGTTCATCCATGGTGCCGGTGGCGTTGTTGTAAGCGTGACAGAGTTCGTGGGCCATGACTAGCATGGTATTTTGTTCAGCAAACGGGGCATTGGCATATTCTGCTGACCCCACTCCAAAATCTATAAAAGCGGGATTGATCTTCACTATGCTGCCGCAGCCGATGCCGGGGCTGAAGCTGCCGTCTGGATTTTCGCTATAACAATGTTCAGTTGCGGGAAGAAATGGGTTGGCGTTAATTGTGTCTAACGGCCTGCAGGAACCGTTAGGCTCAGCGTAATACTCGAAAGTAACGTTGTTCTCTGTGTCGGCAATTCCCTGCAGTAAAGCCTGGCCCGGTTCTATAGCCGCGAAAGCTTCCAAATTGTCGTTTATGATATTTTCAAAGGCTATAGCAGCGTTTCCCTCCATGGGCTGTTCAAATCTCTCTTCAGCACAGAACCCTCCAATCCCTCCAATCCTATGGGTGATCGAATAAGACATCGTATTGGAGGCCTGGAAGTTTTCAGGCACTTGGATGGGGTCTAAAGCGCGGGCATCGTCGCTGGGATCGGCGTTGAGTACAGTGTCATGTCCGTGGGCGTCGCTGTCCGTATAGCGAATCAAATCAGCGGCACCGCCGCCATCGACCTTATCCTGGCCATCCCCGGCCACGATTGTGTCTTCGTCGCCATCTCCATAGAGTTCATCGTCGCCGGACAGACCGAAAATAATATCTTTGCCCTCATTGCCGTGGACGATATCATCGCCGTCTCCGGCATTAATGAAATCATCCCCGTCACCGCCGTTAACTTCATCGTTGCCGTAGCCGGCATAGATTACATCACCGCCAGCGCCGCCGTCGATATAGTCATTCCCGTAGCCGCCTTCGATGTATTCGCGGCCCGAACCGCCTTCGATTCTGTCATTGCCATTCTCGCCGTAGAAGGCGTGATCGCCTTTATAAGCTTTGATGTAATCATTGCCGTTTTCACCGTGGACTATGCTGGAGCCGTCGAATATGGTAATAGCTTCATCGCCTTCGCCGCCATAAATAGTGTTCTGGCCGTTGTACGCGGTAATATTATCGTCGCCGTTTTCGCCTAAGACTGTGTTTGTGCCGTCGATAACCGTGATGTTATCGTTATCAGCGCCGCCGTGAATTTCGTTTTGGCCCTTGTAAGCGATAATGGTATCTTCGCCATTTTCACCGTAAATGGTATTATTGCCGTCGTAAGCGGTCACCATGTCGTCGCCGTCACCGCTGTGCACTTCATTGCTTCCGGTGGCACCGTTTTGCCCTTGCTGGCCGAGGGTAATATCATCCCGCCCGCCTTGGGTATATATTACATTTTCTCCGCCTTGAGCATTGATGACGTCGCTGCCGTCGCCGGTGATAATAGTGTTGCGGCCGGAATTTTGAGTCGTGACGCTGTTGTTGCCTTGAGTGTCAATGATCACGTTGTTCGCGGAACCGCCGGTTATTTGATCATCACCAGCTCCGCCGGTGACAAACATTTGCGCGGTAACGTTTTCGTCAGCTTCTATGGTATCGCTGCCGTCACCGCCGTTGATGAAGATGGCTGGCTGCGGTGTTGGCTGCGTTTGCTGAGTTTGCGAAGGGGTTGCTTTTGGCGTGGGAATGGTTCCCGGTATGCTTGGCGGGAAAGTCTGGGTATCGTCGCCGTCGCCGCCTTTTTGCTCTATATGGTCATTGCCCAGTCCCCCCTGGGCTGAAATAGTATCGTGCCCTATGCTTACGTCGGGAAGCGATTCTGTAAACGATGCGGTGTTTTCGTCGTAGTGCACGCGAATTTTATCGTCGCCGTCGCCGCTGTCAATCATCAGACGTTTGGCCTCTTCAGCGGAATAGACGCTTTCCTCACCGTTGACGATGACCCGGTAAGAGCCGTCGGCTCCCATGGTAATATCTATTTTATCATCGCCTTCAGTGCCGTTGATATGGAGGACGCCTTCTTCATCTTCCACATTGAAGCCTTCGGCGGCCATGGCTTCAGCTAGTTTGGCGGCGTCACTGCTCTCGGCGTCATTGGTCCAGCGCTGGGCGCGCTCTGATTGGGACAAATCCGAGATATCCCGGGACGCCAAAATTTCTGCGTCGAGCTGATCGATCTCCGCCTGTTTGTCGGCGGCCTGCTGCTGAATCTCCTCGTATTCCTGCTCCAATGCTTGCAAATCGCTGTCTTGAGCCATGGCCTCCTGCATCTCGGGGTTGCCTTCGCTCAGGGCCTGCTGCATTTCGGCTATTCTGCTTTGAGCGTTTTGAATGATGGCGCTTTGCTGGGCTATATCGGCTTGAGCATTGGCTTGTTGAGACATCAGCGCAGAATTTTGGGCGTTAAGCTGTTGGCCTTCGCTCTGCAGCTGCTGTTGCTGCTGCTGCAAGGCGTTTATTCTGCTTTCGATCTCGCTTTTGCGGGCATTGTAATCGTTTAGCTGAGCCTGATATGCGGCTTGAGCTTCGGGGTCATCGCCGCTGGGCTGGGTGGGCGGAGTTAATGAAGCTAACTCATTCTGGGCCGCGGAAAGGTCGTTGGTGACCTGTGTCTGCTGTTGGGCATTGGTATCTAATTCCTGTCTGTTGGCAGCTACGTCTTGGGTGATCTGCTCCAACTCCTGCTGTGCCTGTTCTTTGGCGGTGCTGGCTTCGTTGAGTTCTACTTTAGCTTCTTCGTATTCAGCCTGCTGTTTGTCGTTGGGGTCTTCGGTTTGATTCTGCTGAATTATTTCGTCCTTGCGGGATAATATCTGAGTTTGGGCTTCACTGGCCTGGCTGCGCAGCTCGCCCAATTCGCCCTGAGCCTGCTCTTTCTGACTTTGCAGTTCTTCCAGATGTTGCTGAGAAGCGCTGCTGGAATCAAAGGTGTCGCTGATGCCGCCGCCGGATGCGGTCTCAAGGCCGGATGCAGTGGAGGCCACTCCGGAATTATAGTCTGAATATATTGAAGCGGATGAATAACCAGAGCTGATATTCTGAATGGACATATAGAAAAGCCTCCATTGAGCAGGTGTGTTCGTTTACACTATTCTATTGTGTATCTAAAGTATATCTTATAGTCTTATATCACGACAGTTTATTGGCAAAGTCAAGTCTTAAATGCGGCGTAAATCTGCGAATCTGATTGTTATTTTGGAATAGCGGCTGCGGGATAGTATGGGCTGTTTTTCCCGGCTTGCGCTTGCGTTCGAGTAATTATTCTCCCTTTTTTTACACAGAAGGGAAGGGGAGTAGCCGCGAATACGATAAACATGAGGCCTAGGACGATCGCGGTCCGACTCCGGCTGTGCTCCGGCTGATCCGCCGGCATGAACGCGGCGATATTGGCATATAACTGATATTTCGAATATCATTAATCTTAACCGCATGACATAGCTGCGGGATTATCGGTTTTAGCGTATTTGTTTTTACTGCGCGTTATCTGCGTTTAAAACGCCGGTAATTATTATAAATTATTATAGAGTGAGGTATTGGATGAATAAAACATTATTTGCTTGGGGAATAGGTTTATTTGCGCTGAGTTCATCTGTCGCTTGTACAGCTGGAACAACTGCGGTAACAGAAGCTTTGCCCGTTCATACCGACATGAATAATGCTGCTTTGAGCAAAGTCCTCGCCCAGCGCCATTCTACCCGAAGCTTTGATATGAACAAGCCTATATCTAAACAGGTGTTAAGCGACTTGCTGTGGTCGGCTTGGGGCATCAGCAGAGCGGATGGCAAGCGCACCGTGCCTACGGCAATGAATAAGCAGGATATGGAGCTGTATGTCTGCACAAGCGACGGAGTCTGGCGCTACATCGCTGAGGATAACACGCTGCTTCAGGTCTCAGATAAAGATATGCGCATAGGCCAGATGGCGAAATCACCGCTGACTTTTGTCTATGCAGGTCTTAATGAACGTTTTGCAGGTATGCACGCTGGTTCCATGTATCAAAGCGCTTCTTTGTGCGCAGCTGCTTACGGTTTGGGCGATGTGGTTATATATTCACCTGTGGAAAAACTCCAGGGGCATTTTCCTGTTAAAGAAGGCTTCAAAGTCGTAGTGGCTCAGTCGTTCGGATGGCCGGCTGCTGCCGAAGCGAAGCGCTAGTTTCAAGACTATAGATATAGGGAGGTATTGCATTAATTGGCGTTTCCCTATATCTATATGTTTCTATATGTTTTTTGTTTATTATTTGCACCTGGTGCTTGGTAATATAAATTCGGTGTTTTTAGTCCATTGTGAAACGGCCTAGCCCCGATTTTTTAGATAAATAAACTGCTGTGTGCTTTTTGTTAGTTTAATTAATTTAAGAATTAATTATTATTGAGCAGGAGTCATAGCTTCTGGTTAGAAAAAAACATGACTATTGAGAATGGATTTTAGGAGGAGTGTATCTCCGTGAAACGTTATATACCTGCCTTGGTGTTGGGTGCCCTGGTGTGGGGAGCTGCTCCCGCATCGGCTGAAATGGGACCTGACTATGATATGCGCTTTGATTTGAATTATATGCCTTTGCGCGTATCTACGGCTGGACCTTCTGGCGTTTGCAGTTCGAGTTTACCTGTAGTACAGCTCAGCGGTGAAGGCAGAGTTTTTCAAGGCTTTATCTTAGGCGCATCCTATGCTATAGGCGACGGTAGCAAGCTTAATGTTGTAGGCAATAGCGGCGGTGGTATGTTAGATGCTTACCAGTGCACTGATCCTAAGTACCGCGATTTAGAAGTTTACGTTAAGATACCTTTCAACTTCCAGGACTTTGCCGATGCTGATCGCGTTGTGGGGCCTCGGCCTAAAATGTCTCCTTTCTATGGCTATTTCGGCTATAAAAACACCTCACTGAGAGCTACGCCGCCTACCGATGTAACGTTAAGTGGCCCTCTGAATGTTGAAGCTTCTTCCGGTGTCGGTGTCGGTTTGGGCGCAGACTTCGCGTTTGATCCCGTGGGCGTATATGGAAAGTTTGTTTATTATCCCAGTATGTTTACCCACAATGTCGCTGTCGATACTGAAACGCCCGACGGTAAATTGTATGTAATTGAATGGGATGCCGGTATTCGCACTAACTTCAAAGATAGTCCTATTCAGGCTCGCATCGGATACCACTACGAACAGCACAAAGCTAAAAATATTAAGCTGAAATATGATGGTGTCCAATTTGCGGCATCTGCGCAATTCTAGACGTATCGCGTAACAAAAACTGCGTGAACAGCGCAGTTTTTGTATTTTAAGTTTTGAATTCTATCTGTTGATTGACGTGTTTGTTGATCTAGCGTATATAGTTTGGTATTAATGTCATTTAGCTGATTATAGCACATCATATGTGTATAGAGGCAAAACGAGTCACCGCTTTCGCTAAACACTAACTAAATGACGTTGAGTTGGTATGAATGGTAATTATTGTCAAGTAATCATACATGAGCTTGCTGTTGGAGGTAAAACATGAAAAAATTATTTATTTTAGCATTGCTGTCCTTCTGCTTGTCAACACTGCCTGCTGTCGCTGGCGATCATATGAAGAATATTCAATTTTCTCATAAACAGCCTTCTGTGTCTTTGCAAGGGGCTGCAGTTAGAGGCGATCGCGACATATATCTGCTAAATGCGCAAAAAGGCCATTGCTTAATGGTGAAGTTTTCTTCTCTTGAAAATAACGGTGCTTTAGAAGTTGCGGCTATGGCGAATGGCAAACCCATTGGCGGGACGGTTGAACAGTCTGAAGGCGGATTTACCTGGATTAGTGAACTGCCTGTAACCGGTGCCTATAAGATCATAGTTTCTCCTACACGCGGCAACGTTAACTATAATATGGAGATATCTGTTGTTGAGTAGGAAATGCCTTTTATTGTGGGCTATCTCATAAGTGAACGCTCGGTTAACTTGTAATAGTTGACAATATTTCTGCATATAGAACCTTAAAAACAAAACCTTGATCTCTTGTTTATGGAGATGAGGTTTTGTTTTTAGTTTATGATTGAACTATTTTGTAATTAAATTTTAACTAGGAGGTGTGGTGACGAAATGCGGTCGTTTGGTTAATGCAATTATATCTCTTCAAATAATTCTTCAGTATCATCTAAGAAGCCATACTTGAAAACTAATGGCCGAAGCTTTGCTTCTAAAACAGCATAGGCTTCTTTCAGGTTCTCAAATAAATCATCTCCTAACCCTTTTGCTTGTAAAGCCATTCTAATTTGATACCATCCGCAGTCCCACATGGATATTTTAAATTTGGGCCACGGTAATGAGCTTAACCGTTCGTAAAACAGTTTATAGATTTCCTTACCTATGGATAGTACTTCAGCAGCTTCAGGCGAGAGTGTGTGCTTTGAAAGCCATTTAGCTCCAAAACGATCTTTGTTAGCGCCATATAGACTTTGTTGCACGGTTGAGTGAGAACACGACCATTTTTTAACATCTGATAATAAGAATGGATAGAAGTTATTGATTATTTGATAAGTTTTGCCTTTATACTCAACATCTTTAATTGAAGCTGTTTGATTCGTGGCGTGAAACATAGCATATACAGCACAATCGACAATAAACTCTTCGGGAAGAGGATCGGCAGAAGGCGCTAAAAACTGGTCACGATTATTAAGCCAGGTCCCTTCAGTAGCTCTGCGCACTGCAAAAGTAGCTATAGCTTTCTCAAAACGTTCTGGTGTAACTGAATAAGCGCCGGCTGACACTTGAGGAGCGGAAAGTAATGCAGTTTGATTGATATGCTGAACATCGCTTCCACAGCACATTAAGGATAGCAAAAAATTTTTGGCAACCACATCGCGCATATTTTTGTGACTGTCAGGAGGAGCTGGAGTTAGCGCACTGCTGAACGGAGGGAAAATCTCTGTGTTTTTGTCCTTAGGCTTACGATTCCATTGGTTTAGTAATGTTAAACGATCATAACTAACTTACTCTCTAACCATACGATGATATGATGTTAAGTATGTTGGCTGATGTTCAAAACTCCCCTTTAATAATATTTGTGCGCGTTGAACTGTATTGCTAGCGCTGATACTGAGCATTGGCTGAAAAAACTAATATCTTGGTTCGATCGGGTATTCTTCATTATAAGATATGTTTATCCACGCTACTCGGTGCGATACATTGATAAATATCAATAGAGTGTAAATGCTAGGTTCATAGAACCAGCAACTCTGTGAGAAGCAGATCATGACTGTGTGAAACAATACCCAACTGCAGTTTATCTGGACATACCTGATGCGCTTTGCTGTGTTTTGAAAGGATACTCTGAAATATGGTGAAAGTACTAGGTAGTATTATATAAAAAGTGTGGACGATGTTTCACGTGAAACATCTGAAGTATTACTATAACCACTTTATTACATAGTAAGGAGCGTAGCTGAATTGGCTTCGGTAATCGCTATAACCAATCAAAAGGGCGGAGTTGGCAAAACAACTACCGCCATTAACTTAGGAGCAGCCTTAGCTCAAATGGGTAAGAAAGTGCTGCTGACAGACGCTGATCCGCAGGGAAACACGACATCGGGATTGGGCATCGAAAAGAATAAATTAGAAAAGTGTATATACGATGTGTTGGTGGAGGATGCCGATCCGGCGGCGGTGATAGTCCCCACTGAACAGCCTGGCCTGTCTGTCATGCCTGCTACGCTGCGTTTGGCTGGGGCAGAAATCGAGCTGGTGTCTGCCTTAGCCCGAGAGCAGCGCCTGAGCAAGGCCTTTGCCAATGTGGGCGGTGATTACGATTACATACTGATTGATTGCCCTCCAAGCCTTGGCCTTTTAACAGTCAACGCTTTGACTGCTGCCGATAAGGTTTTAGTGCCCATTCAGTGTGAGTTCTACGCTTTGGAAGGCCTATCACAGCTGACTAAAGTGATTGAAATGGTGCGTTCGCATTTAAATCCTCATTTAGCTATAGGCGGCGTTTTGCTGACGCTTTTTGATTCTCGCTTAAATTTGTCGGTACAAGTAGCTGAGGATATTAAAAAACATTTTGGAAACCTTGTATTTAAAACTTATATTCCCCGCAATGTTAAACTGGCAGAAGCTCCCAGCTTTGGCCAGAGCGCTTTAGCCTACGATCCAACTTCTAAGGGTTCTAGTGCGTACATCGAATTGGCTAAGGAGGTAATATCATTGAGTTAGCAATCAGCTAACTTGCGAAACTATCTGACTCCCCCTAAAGGATGGGAGGGGGAGATGTCG
>JAUNIO010000021.1 GCA_030535355.1 bacterium
CCACAAACCACGATTTAAAAATCGCTTTTGCTTGCTCCTCTAAATTCTTGTTTATTGTTATATTGTGAGCAATCTTATCATCAATCGCACCCAATAGAGACGCTGTTTGTTGCTGGGTTAGTAAATCAGGTACTTGCACGGGCTGCATACCTAAAGTTTTGACAGCTAATCCCGGCTGAGCGGATTGACCCGATAATCTGCCTAACTGCATAGTTCCCAAGAGATAAGCCAAAAACCTAGTATCGTGATTATCATTGGCACATGCTACTACTGCATGTTCTGTCATATACGCTTTGCCGCTGAAATAGCGCACATTTCCGCAATTTGCGCCTTGTCTTCCGATTACAGCGCATTTTCCTTCAAAATTGCAGGTATCTGTGTATCCGCGTATCCCATTTCCACCAAAAACTGGATATAAACCGGCAGTGGATATATCTTTTGCTTTAATGCCCTTGCCGCTGCTTAAACGCGAGCATACGTCTTGAAGTTCATATGTGTTCCACGAAGTCATGATAGCGTAAATCCTACCCGATAAACTTTCTGTGCGCCGTTTTAACATTGCTCTGCTTGACCATCGCGTAATGCAGAGTCGTGTCGATCCGCTTGTGCCCCAAAAGCTGCTGCAGCTGCTCAATGGGCATTCCTTTGTCGATAGCCACCGTGGCCAGCGTGCGCCGGAATTTGTGCGGGTGTACTTTCTCCAGTCCCAGCTTTTTGCCTATCTCCCGCAGGCGCACCTCAACTCCGCTAATAGTCAAGCGTGTATGGGGCGAGCGCAGGGTGACAAAAAGCGCCTCGTTCGCGTCGGTGCGGCTGGCCAGATAGTCCTGCAGATGCAGTTTCGCACGGGCGTCAAAGTAAGCCGGCCTTTGCTTATTGCCCTTGCCCAGCACGACGCATTCGCGCTCGCTGAAATTGATGTCCGCCCGGTTCAAAAGCACCAGTTCTCCCACGCGCATTCCCGTAGAGGCCAGCAGATCGATCATCGCTAAATCCCGCAGTTCTGCGCAGCTGTCGCGCATTTTTTCCAAAGCTTCATCGGTGTAGGTCTCCTTGACGCTTTCGGCAGTTTTGACCTTGCGGATGCGCCGGACCGGGCTTTTCAAAATATAATCCTCATCCTCCAGCCACGAGAAGAAGCTGGAGAGAATGCGGCGCATATTATCCACGCTGACCCGGCTAATCTGCCTGCGCTCCTGATAGTTCGTCAAATAACCGCGCAAATCTTCGGTGGTGATGCGAATAATCTCTTTGCCGGTCCCGGCCAGCATAGCCTCGATGGTCTTGCTGTAATAGGTTAAGGTTTTCTCGGAGCAGCCTTCGACGCGTTTGGCTTGAATAAATCTCGTCACTATCGGCTCATTTAGGGAATCTGACGGCGGGGCAGGCCGCTTGGCCGCTGAGATTTCGTACCTAACCGTCACCCGTTCTAATACGGTTTGCAGGCGGCGGGATTGCTCATTGTTAAGATATGGAAGCATTTCCAGGAGTACTTCTTGGGTTAAATCGTGTTGCATCTGTCATTCTCCTTAGCTACGCAAGTTTCAAATAGAATAATAGATGCGGCTGAACATATAAACCTTTTTCAGCGCGTAATGGCCGTACTTGGGTGAATACTAAGTCCTCGTTTGTTTCAGCCTGCTTGTAACATACCATAACACTATGCCAGCGTATGCTTTTAGTTCCCCGGTTGCTTCGCGAGTCTCCCAAAGGCGTTTTATTCTGTTTAAATCGCTTTTTTTCCACAGCTTGTCTTTGCTGAGTTTGTTTATTACCGCATCTAGCACAGCTTTGCGGTTATTCGGCAAATAATGAGGCGCTCCGCAGTTTAAATTCAAGGTATTGTTTAGATCGGCGTTGATCTTCTCGTCATCAGAATAAATATTCCCGTTTTTGGTGTCGTATTTGATAAGACCTATATGTCTTTTTGATCTGGGATCGACGTATAGCGGCGTATGTCCCCGATGCTGATCGCAGGTTTCGGGGATCGCATAAAGCTTGAACGGGTTTAATACCGCCATTCTGAAAGCTATGTCTAGGACCATCCAAATTAACGATTGATATCCCGCGCTCATATCGGCTATTTTAAGAACTTTATTATTTTCTTGGCATAGTAGGCTGTCTTGCTGGCGGTCGTAAAAAAACGTGTATTCTTTATCTGGTTCCAGCAGGCTCATAAATTTGCTGACAGTGCGTTTAACCGTTTCATACTCGGAAATTGGCCTGTTTTTTTGCCAAGCGATCTGCTCCATTTTGAGGCACCAATTCAGTAAAAGCTTAATATTAGAGGCTTCATCTAAGGTGTCTGTATAGCCTACGGTTCTGAAATAATGCCCGCGAAAAAAATTATCGGCTTTTTCTTTCTTTTGGCTCCAAATTCTGGCGGCTCCTTGATAGTTAAGCAGCGGAAGCTCTATATCCTGGGTGTTAGACATTTTTTCCGCTAGCCGTTTTATATCGCTGGGCTGGGTTGTGCTTTTAGTAGCCTGAATACTGTTTTTGCTGCGCTGCCAATGTATTGGCTCATCGTTTAAAATGGCGTTAAATTCTATCTCAACCGGGATCTCATATCTGCAGCCATATGAACCGTCGCCGATAATATAGAAAACGCGGCGCATCTCGTCTTTGGTGATATGCCTGGCTTTAATATCTGGCACGCCGGATAAAAAACTGCCTAAGCCTACAGCGACAGCTTCTAAAATAGAAGTTTTGCCTTTGCCGTTGGTTCCTTTGATCAAATTAAAACCTGGCTTGAATTCGATCTGCCAATTTTCTATACCTTTAAAATTTTTGATTCGCGCATCCAGTAGTCTCATGCTAAACAGCTTTCCTAGTTGTCGTAACTCTGAGCTAAAATTGTTAGTTCATGCCAGACTGACACGAATATATAAATTTCGACATTACCCTAGATAATACTTTTCCTTCAGAAGCTAGGTCTTGCCTACCTGACTAACGCCTTTAAAATTAATAGCTTGCGCTAGGGATAAGCCTTCCAGACAATGAGTCTATCCATGATTCAGCAACGCATCGCATAGATTCACCTTATTATGTATAAAAGTGTGATTTTTTCACCTTATTATATAAAATAAGGTGAAAAAACAAGCGTAACCTCAGAATTGCTTTTCAGGGTAGATGCTGCGCCGTTAGAAGGATTGGAGAAGCGCTGCGTTAATAGTTACTTGAATATATTTCAGCAAAAAGGGCGCGGCCCATCGCTGCTTTTGAAGCCTTGCGGTAAAACGGCAGCGCGTTCGCCGGTTTCGCTGTCAGCCAGCCTGATGGCGGCTGGTTCGCGATATAATAGGGGAGGAGTAACTAGCCTTGCCGGGATTATATACGGAAGCCGACTACGAGCAGTCCGTCATGGAGCTGTTCGGTTCCTTGGGCTATCAAACGCTCTACGGTCCTGAGGTCGAGCGCGATCTGCGCAGCCCGCTTTACGATGAGGTGCTGGAGGAAGCGCTCCGGCAGCTCAATCCCGATCTTCCCCCAGATGCTCTGACTGAGGCTCTGCTTAAACTGCGCAATATTGAAAACGGCGATCTCGCTCAGCGCAACGAAATCTTCACGGACTATCTCCAGAATGGCGTTCCCGTGCGCTATTTTGATGGGGGAGAAGAACGCTCGGCCCTTGTTTATCTAGCCGATTATGCCTGCCCCAGCAATAATTCTTTCATCGCTGCCAATCAATGGACGTTTATAGAAAACAGCCAAAAGCGCCCCGATGTCATCTTATTTCTGAACGGTTTGCCCGTCGCCGTTATCGAACTCAAATCTCCCTCCCGCGAGGAAACCGATGCCAGCGAAGCTTACCTTCAGCTCCGCAACTATATGCAGGAAATCCCCTCCATGTTCGTTTACAACGCCGTCTGCGTTATGAGCGATATGGTAACGTCTAAGGCGGGAACTGTTACTTCCGGCGAAGACCGTTTTATGGAGTGGAAAACCAAAGACGGCAGTTACGAAAATACCCAATTTGCTCAGTTTGATACCTTTTTTGAGGGACTATTTCAGCCCGCGCGTTTTTTGGATATTCTCAGGAATTTTATCTGCTTTTCCCATGAAGGCTTAAAACGCAGCAAGATTCTGGCAGGCTATCATCAGTATTTTGCGGTTCACAAAGCCCTGGCCTCCACTCTGCGCGCAGCGGTTACAGACGGTAAAGGCGGCGTGTTCTGGCACACCCAAGGCAGTGGCAAGTCCCTGTCTATGGTCTTTTATGCCCATTTGCTGCAATCGGCCTTAAACAGCCCGACCATAGTGGTTCTGACAGACAGAAACGATCTCGACGATCAGCTCTACAGCCAGTTTGCCAAGTGCCGAGCGTTTCTGCGCCAAGAACCGCTGCACGCCGCCAGCCGCGAGCATTTGAAAAGCCTGCTGGCAGGCCGTCAGGCCAACGGCCTTATTTTTACTACCATTCAGAAATTTACGGAATCCGAAGAACCGCTCTCAGAACGCCGCAATATCGTCGTTATGGCCGATGAAGCCCACCGCAGTCAGTACGGTTTGGCTGAGAAAATTAAAATGACTCTCGATGCTTCAGGCGAGACTATCGCTAAGCGGGTGGTGGGAACGGCCCGCATTATCCGCGGTAGTCTGCCCAACGCCACTTATATCGGTTTTACGGGAACGCCCATCTCGGCTAAGGATAGAAGCACCCGCGAGGTGTTTGGCGATTATATCGACGTCTATGATATGACTCAAGCCGTGGAAGACGGAGCGACCCGTCCCGTGTATTATGAAAGCCGGGTAATCAAGCTCCAGCTGGACGAAGCGACTCTGCAGCTGATAGACGCGGAATACGATCTTATGGCGCAGAGCGCCGATCCCGAAACAGTTGAAAGAAGCAAGCGCGAATTGGGACAGATGGAAGCGCTGCTGGGAAACGACAAGACGATCAATTCCCTGGTTACAGATATACTTGAGCACTACGAAAATTACCGTGCCGATCTGCTGACGGGTAAAGCTATGATAGTCGCCTACTCCCGTTCTATTGCGATGAAGATTTACCGCCGTCTTTTAGAGCTGCGCCCCGGCTGGCAGGCCAAGATCGCTTTGGTTATGACCGAAAACAACCAAGACCCCGAAGACTGGAGAAAGATTATCGGCAACAAGCACCGCCGCGACGAGCTGGCTCAACTGTTTAAGGATAACGAAAGCCCGCTGAAAATTGTTATCGTGGTGGATATGTGGCTGACCGGCTTTGATGTGCCGTCTCTGGCGACCATGTACATATATAAGCCCATGAACGGGCACAATCTCATGCAGGCTATTGCCAGGGTCAACCGGGTCTTCGGCGATAAAGAAGGCGGTTTGGTGGTGGATTATGTGGGTATCGCTGCCGCTCTCAAGCAGGCCATGAGCGATTACACCGCCCGGGACAAAAAGAATTACGGGGATACGGATATTTCTCAATCCGCCTATCCCAAGTTTTTGGAAAAACTATCTGTCTGCCGCGACATGTTCCACGGTTATGACTATGAGAAATTCTTTGCCGGTACGGATTTGGAACGGGCTAAGACCATCACTGGAGCGGTCAACTTTATCTTAGCACGGGAAAAGGATAAGGAAAAAGAGGCTTTTCTCAAGGAAGCGCTTCTGCTGCGTCAGGCGCTTTCGCTCTGTTCTTCTCTGGTTCCCGAGGCTTTGCGTTACGAGGCGGCTTTTTTTGAAGCTGTGCGCGTTCTCGTCCTGCGGCTCACTCACCAGGGCTTGGGCAGGAAAATTTCTCTGCCGGAAATGAATCAGCGCATCAATGAGCTTTTAAAGCAGAGCATTAAAAGCGAAGGCGTGCTCAATCTCTTTTCCGATGTGAAGCGCGAGTTTTCCCTGTTCGATCCGAAGTTTTTGCAAGAAATTTCCAAAATGAAGGAAAAGAACCTCGCCGTTGAGCTTCTGAAGAGGCTTATTGCCGACCAGGTGCGGATTTACCGCCGTACTAACGTGGTTAAATCCGAAAAATTTAGTGAAATTATTCAGCGGACTATGAACGCCTATCTGAACGGCTTGCTGACCAATGAGCAAATAATCGAGGAACTGCTCAAGATCGCCCAGCAAATCTCTGAAGCTCAGAAAGAGGGCGAACAGCTGGGGCTGTCCTCGGAAGAATTGGCCTTTTACGACGCTTTGACCAAACCGCAGGCCATTAAGGATTTTTATGAAAATGAGGAATTAGTCGCCATAACCAAAGAGCTTACGGATACTTTGCGCAAAAACCGCACCATCGATTGGCAGGAGCGTTCGAGCGCCAGGGCCGGAATGCGGATGCTCATTAAAAAGCTGCTCAAGAAACACAAATACCCGCCGGAGGGCATGGAAGATGCCGTGCGGACGGTTATGACCCAATGCGAGCTGTGGACGGACAATCAGCCTTAAAAGCAAAAAGTCTTAAAAGCAAAACAGCGCGCCCGAACGGGTCTGCGCTGTTTTGCCATCTGCTAAAGGATGAAATGATGGTCAATAGAATATTTTGCGGATAGATCAAAAATAATCTAGTCTTATGAGGTGGTTATGATTGCCCGGCAGCGCTATTCCGACGATATAAGGATAGTGACATTATTATGATCGAGAAGCTGGGCCAGTTCGGCGGCGTTTTTGCCCGTTATTCTGCCCAGCCGGGTATAGGCCCAGGAGTTAGAACCGTAAAATACGACCAGCTGATTGCCGGAATACAAAACAATATCTCCAGCTTCAGTGGTAAGCTGCTTATCGCTGCGCGGCAGGCTTGTTCCCAGAGAACCCACCTGCTCGAATCCGCCATACCTGGACATTTTTATGGTAAGCGGAGCTTGGGCGGCGAGTTTCCGCAGCGCTGCCACCGTTTCGTTGTTTTCCCAGGAAACGGTGACCGCCTGTCCGCCGATTTGCAGTTTTAGTGTGGTGCTCATCTCATAGTCCCTCTGATTTTTAACAGGTGAAGCCTGGGCTAGTGTATCTCGCCGCATTCCGCACAGTACTCCGGCGGCGGAAACGGCGATAAGGCATATTACAGCGGCTTTTTGCAGTCTAGGCCAGAGCTTTGCCAAATTGGTAGGCCTCATCTAAGGCTTGGCTCCTTTCCGCTGCCGCCTGGGGATCGGCCAGGCCGCCGCAGAATAACGAACCGGCAAATTTGGCCTTTCCAAAGCAGTCTATCCAGCCCTGCAAACCGCTTATCGCCTTTTCGGGAACGTAATCTCCGTCTTCAGCCGCTACTGAAAGCATATATACTTTGCGGAATTTATAGTCCGACGGAAACAAGGGATTAAGGCGATCGAGCAGGGTTTTCATCTGCCCGCTCATCTCGTAGTAGTAAATAGGTGTAGCAAATACGAGCGTGTCAGCTTCCTTAACCTTTTCTGCAATCTCTATCGCGTCGTCTTTCAGAACGCATCTCTGGGTTCGCTGGCAGGCCAGGCAGCCTATACAGAAATTGATTTTTTTTCCTTTCAGGCTGATATGATCGACTTCGTGCCCCGCCTCTTTGGCCCCGGCGATTAGCCGCTCGGTTAATATGTCGGAATTGCTCTTAGCCCGCAGGCTGGTGGAAATTACCAGTACTTTACTCATGCTTTTACCTCGTTGTGGCTGGCAGGTCTTAGCAGCGTATGTCTCGGTGCTTGGGGGACCGAGGCGCATTTTTAGTCTAATTCTGCCGTATTCGTTTGCTTAGCTTGCTGAAACTTAGACCTGCAGATGTTTTCTGAAAAAACTTTCGATCTTGTCAAAGGGGATGGCGTTTTTGCCGCCGCCGTCGTACAGGTCCGTATGCACGGCATCGGGGATGATGACCAGTTCTTTGTTGTCTCCCTTAAGGAGCTTGAAAGCGTCGCGGCTCATATAGCAGGAGTGGGCTTTTTCACCGTGGATGATCATGACCGCGCTGTCGATCTCTCCCGCGTAGGTGAACAGTCTGGTATTCATCAGAGATGTGCCGGCGGTAGCGTTCCAGCCCTCATTGGAATTAAGCGATCTCTGGTGATACCCGCGCGGAGTTTTGTAGTAATCGTAGTAATCCTTAACGAAGAACGGAGCGTCTTGGGGCAGCGGATCTACGACGCCGCCCTGTCTGGCAAAGGTGCCGCTGCGGAAATCTTCCGTGCGCTGTTTGTTGATCGCTTCCCTTGCGGCTTGGCGGCTGGCCTTGTTGTCGTCGGCATCGAAGTAACCGTTGCCGGCCACGCGGGACATGTCGTACATTGTAGAGGTGATGGTAGCTTTGATCCGCGTATCTATGCAGGCCGTCTGCAGCGCCATACCGCCCCAGCCGCAAATGCCGATGATGCCGATTTTGTTCGGGTCGGCTTTTTCATGGCAGGAAAGAAAATCCACAGCCGCCTGAAAATCTTCCACGTCTATGTCGGGCGAATGCATGGCCCGGGGAAAACCGCCGGATTCTCCGGTAAAAGACGGATCGAAAGCTATGGCCAGGAAACCTCGTTTGGCCATCTCTTGGGCGTATAATCCCGAAGCCTGTTCTTTGCAGGCACCGAACGGCCCGCATACGGCCACTGCGGGAAGCTTACCTTTGGCGTCTTTCGGCGTGTACATGTCGGCTGCGAGCGTGATGCCGAAGTGGTTGACAAACGTCACTTTGCAATGATCTACTGAGTCGCTCTTGGTAAACACCTTGTCCCATTCCTGCGTAAGCTGCAATTCTTCACCTTTTAACATCTTGGTTTTGTCCTTTCGTTCTGAATCTGAGGCCGATTTTACATTGTCTGAGGCCGATTTTACATGGCCGGCGAGTTCCTGGCCGGCATAGGCTGATCTGCTAGTCCCATTAACAGTCTCACTAGCAGTTCTACTAGCAGTTCCAATGACAGGCCCGGCGGCAGCCGCCGATTCTGCCCGACCGCTCTCTTTAGTGCTGAAACCGCATAACGCGCAGAGAACGGGTACGATGAGGAGAGAGATTATTGCTATTTTTATGGGCTTAGGCCAGCTTTTGGCCAAATATAGCCTGGCCCAGCCGCCAAACCTTGTCTGTGTAAGCCGCACTTCACCTGCTTTCACGGTAGCGGTTCCGTCCTTTCGCTTAGAGATTCAATTATCAGTAACGCAATTATTATACTTGGCTTTTTGTAGATATTCAAATACTTGTTACCTATGCTTTGCTATGCTATATTTGAATAGCAAGGGGCGGCGAAGGCTATTTTTATTATTTGCGGGAGGGCTGTCTATGGATATGCGGACTATGCAATATTATTTGGCTGTGGTCAGAGAAGGGACCATCTCAGCGGCAGCTGAGGTCTTGCATGTAGCTCAGCCCTCGTTGTCCAGGCAGATGAAGGAACTGGAAGCGGAACTCGGTGTTTCTCTGTTTGAGCGCGGCAACCGCAGGATCGCTTTGACGGAAGAGGGGAGAGTGCTGCGCAAACGCGCAGAAGAGATGGTGCGCCTTATGCAGATGACTAAGGACGAGATCGCCCAGATCAAGAACCACATCTCCGGATCGGTGCGGATAGGAGCAGGTGAATCCATCTCATTTCATTATCTGGCCAGGGCGGCGGCAGAGATAGCCCAAGAGCATCCGGAGATTCGCTTTCATATTATCAGCGGTGACACCCGGGATTTGATGGATGAGCTGAACAGCGGTTTGATCGATTTGGCGGTAATATTTACCGATGTGGATCATGCGCTGTATCAGACTATTACGCTTCCGGCTGAAGACAGTTTCGCTCTCTTGATGCTGAAGAGCAGCCCGCTGGCGCAGAAAGATGAAATACGTTTTGCGGACCTGGAAGGGCTGCCTTTAATCGTTTCGCGGGCTTCAGCCGCTTACATTTCCGGATTGAATGATCCTTCTTCGCTTAATATTGTGGCTACCTATAATCTTATCTACAATGCTTCTCTGCTCGTAGAAGATGGTCTAGGATATGCTATTTGCTTTGAGCGCCTTGTCAATACGGGCGGAGACAGCCCGCTGTGCATGAGACCGATTGTGCCTAGGATAAATAACGCCGGCAATTTGATTTGGAAAAAGTATCAGGTATTTTCCCCGGCGGTGCAGCTGTTCATAGATAGGATTAGATTGATGACGTTTTCGTCTTCTTAGTCATCCGCTGAGGGGCATCTTGGCGGCCCTCCCTATGGTGGTCTGCAAGGCTGGAATCTGTGCCCGCGCAGGCTTTATTTTAGACGGCCAAGACCCAATGCCCGCGCAGGGTTCGCTCCAGACGGCCAAGACCCAATGCGAGCTGCGGAAGGACAAATAATAGCCTTGTAAGCAAAAACAGCCTTGAAAGCAAAGCCTTAAAAGCAAAACAGCGCACCCGAACGGGTCTGCGCTATTTCTGCTTAACAATCAGTGGCTAGTCGATTGTTATATGTTATATAGGAAGTTTTGTTCTCGTCTGCAGCATTGGCTAGGTGCTACGGTTCTTTTATACCTTACCAAGCTTAATCGGATAGATTGTTTGTCTGAAGAAATGTTGAAACCTTGGTCTGAGGGCCCAGCTGTTATTCGCCGTGGGCGCGATGATGAATCTGCTGAATGATAGAAATGCTTGTGTTTTCACGTATATGCGGAGAAGCGCTTGCTGGAAAGGAACCAATAAGTCAAAAGAAATGGTTAGCCTGGTTTTATGCGAGTTTAAGTTTGGTTTAACATAATAAAAATAATGGGAAATATCGCGAATAAAAATAAAACGGTGGTAATGAAAAAGGCGGTCGTGGCCAGATTGACGTTGAGCTTATATAAACGAGCCGCCAGAACCGCGTTGATCGCTGTAGGCGCGGCGGCGCAAATCAGCAGCGTATTCAAAAGCGTTGCGTCTTCAAAGAAAAAACGGCTGGTAATCCAAATAAACAGCGGCATGATTATGAAGCGCAGCAGCGGCAAATCCCAGACACGGCTATAGTAATAGCGCATGTGGGAGAAGTTGAGAAGAAATCCTACCGGCAGCAGTGCGGTCCAGGCCCCGAAATGCACCAGTACGTTAAAGAGATCGGAAAATATCTCAGGCCTGGGCACAGCGTTGATATTCAGCCCAAAGCCGATGAGTATTCCTACTATGCTCAGCTGATTCCAGCTGAGAAACATCTGCAGCCGCTTGGCGCTTCCGTGGGTTTTATCACTGGAGGCGAAGTGTTTGCTGCGGTAATATTGGGCCAAAGGAAAGCAGATTAGCACTAAGAGAATATTCTGGCAGGCCGCTATGATCTGGCTGTAGGCAAAACCGGTTTCTTCATAGATGATAAAGGAACAGACTCCTCCTAAAGTACCGACGTTGGAGATCATGGCGTTCATCATGTAAGCGCCGCGATTGAGAAGATTCTTGTGGAAACGGGCAAAAACCAGCGCGCCTATAGCGCCGGGGACGAGGATGAAGAGCATACCGTAGGGAAGCAGCCAGGTTAAGTCCCGCGTTATGGGAAGCACCCAAAAGCTTAGCAGAGTGAGCAGGGTGTAAACGCCTACGACGTTAAAGCGAATGAGGCGGTTGGCGGCCTGATCGGACATGATGTGCTTTCGGTGCAGAATATAGCCCGCTATCAAGGGCATTATGAGATCGGTCGCAACATATATTAAGCGTGAATAATCGCTGGTCATAGGGCATAAGATATTGTTTTAGAAAGGCGCTGTACTGTCAGCCATTTGCCATGGCGGCAACTCCTTAAAAGCAAAATAACGCACCCGTTTGGGTCTGCGTTATTCCTGCTTAACAGTCAGTGGCTAGTCGGCTGTTATATGTTATATATGGAGTCTTGTTCTCGTCTGCAACACTGGCTAGGTGTTACGGTTCTTTTATACTTTATAGAGCTTAACTGGATAGTCTGTTTATCTGAAGAATTGTTGAAGCCTTTCCTTAAGTCACCTCCTTAGATCGCCCGCGGTCTGAACTGGGCATCAAGATCGGCGCTGCCGTAGTTAAAGCTTTGGAGCTGAGAAGCCGCGTTTTGGGGGATGTCCGGCGGGTTGGGGTCCCGGCTTTCAGACGGGATTTGCTGGCTTGGCTGTGCTGACGGCTGGGGTGATGGCTGTTGGGTATTGCTGTACTTTTGGTGCTGGTGTATTGCCAGCGCTGCCAGCAATATTAAAGCCAGCAGAATAGAGATGATTATAAGTATAGTTTTGCGTCTGGATGTGTTTGACTCTGCTGGAATGATGTTTGGCTGCTTGTCCCCAGGCGCGGTTTCCTGTTCCGCTGGCTGCGGCTCGGTAAGCTCTTTTTCAGCGCGTTCGATGAGGTTGGGAGCAGTGGTGATTATGTTAAAAGCGCGATCCTTGATGACGCGGAAATCGACAATGTTCGAGCAGAAAGAAATATCTTTCCCTTGGGCTGCCTGCGTTAAATAATAGTCAAATACCTCGCTGTCGCTGCCGCTGACTGTATAGAAGGTCGTGCCGCCGGCGGTTTGCCCTCCGGGGGGTTCACTTGCTGTTGTCAGCGCTGTGGTGTCTGCAAATGGTGCGCTTTGCAGATCGAGTGTTGTCCGTTCCCAGACGGGGGACATGTATTTTTTGAAGCCTTCCCATAGGGCGGCTTTATCTATTTGCGGGGCTTCCTGCCCGGCTTGGAATACCAAGCCTGTGAAGGCGTAAATGCTGCGGCCTTTTTCGTCGGTAAACAGGTTCTCGTCGTCAGGGCTGCCGTCTGCCAAATGTTTGAGAAATGCTACCATACCAGCCATGACCCAGCCATCGGTGGAAAATATCACCCTTCTGACTGCGTTTTTCTCCAAAGAGTCAATGGAGCGCGTGGCTGCCAAAATGGCTTTTCGCATAGAGCTCGCTGTCTTGGAGGCAAGGCCTTCCGGCGTTACGGTGAGTGCTGACGGGTAATCGCAGTGTTTTGTGCGCGTGTGAATTATGATAGCCGCTTTAGGCACGGTAGCTCTGCCTCTCTTTCCAGCCTGTTATTATTGTCTTCAATGCCGCTCAGCTGAGCGGCAGCGCCCGGGCTGCGTACTTCTCAACTGCAGGAAATGGCTGTCATCTCCATTGTTTTATCTTAATCGTGGGTTAGAACTTATCTGCCGCTGTCTTCTTTCTAAATATTTGATGGCAGCGCCGGAAAACGATTCATACTCTTCACCGTTGTAATATGCCAGCTTTATTTTGCTCTGCAATTGTTTTAATAAGAGATCGGAATGTTTTATGGCCTTTTCTAGCTGCTCTTTTTCTTTGAGTATTTCCCATTTTTTATTGTTGGCATTTTTTGTCAGGGAAGCAATTTTTTTGTCGTCGCGGAATAGGAAGAAGGATTTTTGTTCTTTGCTGCGCTTTTGTTCCAAAAAACGGATTCTGCGTTCCTTAAAATCAATAATGTCGGTCAGCCTGAAGTTGAGCTCGTACAAAGAGAACCAAATGCCTATAAAAATCGGTATTTGGATATTTTTGGGGACAAGCCTTCCGCAGTTGTTGTTTTCGGTAATATTTGCTCCCAAAGATACGGGCTGAATGGTCACGAAAAGATTGCCGTCGTTTTTTTTGACGAACAGCGGACTGAAAGCGTCTTTCATGATTTCCGCTAAATCGTCATCGCTGACGTATTCCGCGCACAAATCCCATTTGGTCACAATAATGACCGTAGGCGGCAAATACTTGTTTTCATGCAAATATGCGGCCAAAAACGGATTAATTAAACTGCTGCAGTTATCCTGAATTAACCCGCTTTTATCCTCATTATCGTCATAGCCTTGGAGCAGTTCACCGTCGACGCAAATAAATAAACAGCCGGAATCCTTGACGTAAGATGATAATTTGGCGTATTGTTCGGAATTGCCGCTGCCCTTTTCTTTCAATAACCCGCCGGGGTAATCTATCCAGTCAAAGGACATGACCGATGAAAGCGCATATTCTAGCGTGAAATGGAAAATTTCCGGCTGATTCGTCGGGTTGGGAAAGCGGCTGCTTCCCAGGGAAGCGTTGTCCATGCGTTTATACCTGTTCCGCAGGTCAACGTGCGTATCGTGGTCGGTATTGAGGGTGAAGCTTTCCACACCGGGCAGCATCTGTTTGTACATGCTCAGCAGGTAGCAGGTTTTGCCGGAGCCGGTCATGCCCAGGATAGTGAATTTCTGTTTTTTCATTGGTACACAGGGTTACTTCAGTAGCTTGGTCTCTCTGATGGGGTTCTGCAGTCTTCCGGAAATTTCTTGAGTGCGCATTGGGGCTAACATTTGCATGGACATGTCCACCGATTTTTCAGCTAAAGTGTTAAAATGCTGCAGTAATTGTCCCATATCGTTTTTAAGCATTACTATGAAATCTTTAGCACTGTCTAAAATTATCTGTCTCTGTTCTTTGACGACGTCCAGCATTATAGCGCGTTCCGGGCAGTCCTCGGGGAAATTCTCGCGTATTTCTTTCATGTCTGCCATCATCTGTTTGGTGGCTTCTCGCTGCAAGGCTTCGTATTCTTTGGTTTTATTTAAGCACATCGTGTGCGCTTTCTCACGCAGGCTGAACTGCATTTGACCGATGCTGTTGGTCAGTTCGGAAGCGGCATTGGCCATCTCAATTTGATATTTTTTTACTTCTTCGGCTATTCTGACATTACGCGTTAATTGATCATTAGCGATTTGGGATTCAAGTTCAGCTTGACTCTGTTTTTTTCGCAGTTCCATTTCTAGAGCAAATTCTTCGGCTTCCCGAGCGAGCCGAGCCTCGTGTTCTTTATTCTCCCGCGCAATTTGGGCATCTCTTTTGGCTTCCATATTTTTCAGAGGCTGGCGCAGGGCGGCGCAGACCAGCTTTATGGGTTCGTAAACGATGTCGTCCAGTTTATCAAACATTTCTAACATTATTGCATACCTCTTTTCTTCATGTCTTTTATCAGGCTTTCGAGGAGATTTCTGCTGCGCAGAAACTGTACGCGTGTTTTGCCAACCTTGTCCTGCCAGGTTACATTTTTCTCCAGAAGCAATTCTAAGGATTGCAGTTCCGCTTCAATAAAGGGCATATCCGTCGATGTGCCTTTCAGGTCTTGCAGATACTGCCGAAAGCAGGGAACGAATAAGTTCATCGTGTTGTAATACTCTGTTTCTGGCAGAGTTTTTGCCTGCGCTGTGGTCTGCTCCCACTGCCGCATAAAGGACAGCAGCTGATAGCGCTCAAAGCCGACTGTGCGCAAGGAAGCGTCTTTCTTTTCGCTGAGAGGCTCATATAAATCGAGCGCGTTTTCCCGCGTATCCTGCAGCCAGCGTCGGCGTTCTTCGCGGAAAGAGTCGCGGACGAACATATAAGCTTGTAGGGTAGTCGGCCGTCTGCTCATCAGATCCCCTTCATTTTGCTTTCCAGCTTGGCGCGGAATTCTTCGGCTTTGTCAATGCCGAAAGCTGCCGTCAGGCGGTCGCTGGCGTCAAAGCTGGCCTGCATGGCCGCCGACAGGCGGTGCAGCCACTCCGCTTTGGCTCTTTCGTCTATGTGCTCGGCGCTGAGGCGGCGGCTGATTTCCGGCAGTTCTTCTCCGAAGAACTTGCGCCGCTCCGCGCGGCAGTCGCGCATTAGTTTATCAATGAACTCTATTTCTTGGGAGTAGTCCCGCAGCAGCTTCATGTAATGTTTCTGCTGTTTGTTCAGCATCTCGACGGTGATCTCTTTGGGATTTTTGTGGGCTTTTTCCTCATCATCGTCATCGAAAATCGTGAAACGCCTTTCACTCATTGGATTCCTCCCAAATCATGATCCTGTATTTTCTTGGCTCTGAGCTTCTATTGCTGTTCAAAGCTCTGTTATTACGAAGGCTAATGCCTATGTTTGCGCCGGTTTGTTTGTTCACGTGTTTGAGTCCTTGGCTCTTCGGAGAGAATGCTTCACGCAAACTCTGAAATAAACGCTCAACAATACTTATAGATTGGCTATATTTTTCATGCTTGAAATTGCATTGCCAACCATTGTCGCAACTATAATCTAGCACTAGGTTGTCCCAATGATTATTGACATATTCCCTTTGTAGCCTGTGTTTGTCGCTGGGCTGATTATGGGGGAGAAGTTCTCGTTTAGCGCGTCCGATGAGGTTGGGCGTAGTGGTGATTATGTTGAAAGCTGTATCTTTGATGACGCGGAAATCGACGATGTTGGAGCAGAAGGAAACCTCTTCTCCCTGCGCTGCCCGGGTTAAATAGTAGTCAAACACTTCGCTGTCGTCGCCGTTTATGGTATAGAAGCTCTTGCCGCCGACTTTTTCTTCGCCAGTGGGTTTGTTAGAGGTTTTTATATCTGTGAAATCCTCATATTCTGCTTGCTGTGGTTCAAATGATGTCCGTTCCCACACGGGAAACATATATTTTTTGAAGCCTTCCCACAGGGTGGCTTTGTTTATTTGCGGAGCAGCAGCCTGTTTTGTGTGGAACACCAATCCGACGAAAGCGTAAATGCTGCGGCCTTTCGCATCGACAAACAGATTAGCGCCGTCGGCACAGCCGTCCGCCAATTGTTTGAGAAATGCTACCATGCCCGCCAGAACGCAGCCCTTGGCAGAATAAATTACTCGTCTCACCTGGTTTTGCTCTAGAGTGTCAATGGATTTAGTCGCCTCGAGAATTATCTTTTGCATAGAGCTATTGATGCTGGGGGCAATACCACTAGGATATACGCTGAATTGATAATCGTTGTTATAGGTGCGCGTGTATATTAGGAAAGCCGATTGTGACACAGTATCTCAGCCTTTCTTATAGTTGCGTTATGATAATTTGCAGCCCGATACGGATATTTTGCGATGATATTAAAGAAGCATTTGTCCGAGCGTTGCTAAATGGCAGCTGCCTGCCCGCGTCTGTCAGGCTTGGCTTTTCGCTGCCATAAGTATATCTCAGACGTTACGGCTGCCGGAGATTCGCTGTTGCGAAGGGCAAGGCTTTTGCTGACTAATTGTCACCGCTATATCTGGTTAGTAAGTATTTTTCGGCGGCGTCTTCGAACGATTCGTACGGTGTGCCGTTAAAGAAAGTCTTTGGGAGTTTTTCTTTTAAGGTTTCCAATAATAGCTGAGAATCGCGCCAAGCTTTTTCGAGTTGCTCCACTTTGGCGGATGTTTCATTAGTGATTTGTTTGTTATAACTATTTCGGGAGTTTATGAGCTTATCGTCGCGCCGTAAGAAACCGAACCACTTCTCCTTTTCTTTGTTGATAACAAAATTATTATATTCAATTTTATGGTTATTAATGGCTATTTCTTCTTCTATTTGCCGCTGATATTCATATAATGAAAACCAAATACCCATATAAATAGGCAGCTGAATGTTTTTGGGCTTGAGTCGGCCGCGATTGCCCTCTTCAGAGATGTTGGGGCCTAAACTAACGGGCACTATGGCGACTAAACGATCGGAGTTGTTGCCTTCGACAAATAACGGGGTGAAAGCTTCCCGCATTATTTCGATTAAATCATCATCTTTAACATCATCCTTACATAAATCCCATTTGGTCACAATAATGGCTATAGGAGGCAGATATTTATTCTCATTAATATATTTTTCTAGAAATGGATTTATGATACTGCTGCAGTTATCTTTTATATAATCGATTTTATCTTCGTTATCGTCGTCTCCTTTAAGCAGTTCGCCGTCAACGCAAATAAATAAACAGCTGGATTTTTTTATATATGCTGCTAGTTTTTGATATTCTTCAGCATTGCCGTAGTTTTTGTTCTCTAGATGTCCGCCGGGGTAATCTATCCAATCAAAGGACATTATAGATGAATATGCGTAGTTAAGCAAGAAATTCAGTACTTCTGCCTGATCTGTCGGGCGGGGAAAGCGGTCTGGCCCCAGCGAGGCATCGTTGAGGCGGGCATATCTTTGCCGCAAATCGACGTCCGTATCGTCATCGGTGGTGAGCGTAAAACCTTTCATGCCTGCCAGCATTCTTTTATACATGCCCAAGAGGTAGCAGGTTTTGCCGGAACCTGTAAGCCCCAGCATGACGAAGTTTGTATGTTGCACGGTATTTCTCCTAAAGCCCTTTAATTTAAATAAGTAATTCGAGAATATCTTTGGCGCAGTGCGTATTTGCTGCTTTTTATATTCCCTGCAGAAATATTTGTTTATCGCTCAAGTAATTCGCTTTATTGTATATGTAGTTTGTCTTTCACCATCTTATTCGTACCTTTAAACATAAGATCAAGTAAATTGTAACAATGTTTTTTTTTTGTTATCACGGTGTTAAAATTTAAGAAAAATACGGTTAAATGATCTTCTACAGTTCTAGCTACCGACAAGACGGCTGCTGGGAACACAGCTAGGCAGCCCTTGAACTGCTAAAAGTTTGGCAGCCCCTGCCCACTGAACGAGCCGTGTCAAGGTTTTGGATGCTATGTCAGAGAGGAAATCCAGCCCTTTGGCCTTCAGGAGCTTTGGCCTTCAAGAGATAAGATGACAAATCTGTATCAGCGCCGGTGCGCAGTCAGTCTCGCTCATGGCCTTCACGCCGAAGCTGTAAGCTTCAATCACGGCCCAGCCGGAAATTTGGTACGCCGTGCGCAGTTCTAGCGGCCTGTTCAGTTCCTCGCAAATGTCGCTCAAACTGTACTTTTACTGCTCTGCTATTCTGGTGGTCTGTGTGCAGCTCTGCGGTGAGAGCTAAATTGTCGTTAAATTTGTTATATTTTCCGCCGAATATGAATTATATTTACGATTGTAATTGTCAGTTTTATGTGTTAGTATATTTTTGGTGCTATCAATAACGGTAGGCGGTTTGGCCCTCAGCTCAGTTTAACTCTGCGGAGGGAATCATTTAGACCCTCCGCTTGTGGAAATCCCCTTTGGCGGGAAATCTAGGAGAGGGGGGCTTTGTGCAATGTTAACTGTTGACAGTATGCTGAACATTGTCGGCATTGTGCTGACAAGCATAAGCTTCGGTCTGGCTTTAGGCTTGGCCATTGGCAGTTTCAAAAACACAAAAAAATGATGACCGCCAACGTCCAAAGTGCTGTCATCATTTTTTTTGACATAACTGAGGGCTAACCGATTATTGGCAGCACTTCTCTATTATTATAACGCTGGTATATGCGGCTGTCAAACTAACATCTGCGGCTGCGCAGGCCAAACTGTCGTTATATGTCTGTTATGTGCAACAATATAGGCCTTTCTTGAAAATTCGCATCTGCGCCAAAGCTGGGGCATCGACGTACTTTTATTAGCCTAGAATAATTTTTTCATTAACATATTATTAAGGCAGGAACTGCAATTATTGATCCGAAATAATTTTTGCAATTTTGCATACCCTTTGCCTTTTGAGAGGTTTTTATTCAGTGATGCGCAGATTAACCAAATTTAGGGTCTGTTCTTTCTTTCTGGCCCTGAGTTTTCTGTTCAGTCTGGGGCTTGTCGGCTGTACTGACAAAGACCGCGAGTCTGGCCCGGCTCCAGTTCCTTCCGAAGATACCATTAAATACTACTTCCAGCAGGATACTGCCTCCAAGGTATCCAGTGAGATGACTGCGGTGGCTCTGGCTGCCTTTGACGCGGATTGGAATCTGCTGGATGGAGCATCTCTTTTGCAGTCCAGCATTGCCGATATGGCTGTGGATGGCGATTATATCGTAGCTGAAGCTAACGTTCCCGAAGATGCCGCTGTATTGGCTTATTGTTTTACTAATGGCACTGCTGAGGCTGCCGAAGATGCCGATGCCGAGATTTACGTTATCGCCTTGGAAGAAGGCGTGACCGACTATATTATGGCCGACGGTGATTTCTTGCCAGAGCCCGTTCTGACCCTTTACGCCGATGCCGAGCACCAGACCGAGCAGTCGGAGTTTAAGGTGGGCGAGGAGATTTATCCTGACGCTTTCGCCGCTACCCAGGGCGGCTTAGAAGTTCCTATTGCCGTCATGGAACCCGTTGATGACACCATCATCGCTTATACGGCGGCGACCGAGACCAGCCCGGCTCAGTATGTGGCTAAAGCCGAAGGCGAAACCGGCTTTGTGCTGTGCGTAGCCAGCAGCTTCTTTGCCGATTCTGCGGAAGGCGCGGTCGTTAAAGCTGTTGAACCCGGCCCTGAACCTACTCCTGAGCCTTCTCCTTCCCCTGAGCCTTCCCCCGAGCCTTCTCCCGCTGCCGTGGCCGCTTGGATTTTGCCCGCAGGTTATGAGCTGAAGGACGGGCTGATTTACGACAGTGAAGGCGCCCAGGTTGCCGATCCCGCCGAGATCAATACCCAATTGGAGATAGCCCCCGGCGAGAGCAATAGCGGTCTGGCCGTGGAAACCGTGACTGCCGAAGATGGCAGCGTTACTTACAAAGCTCTGACCGCTGAGGCTGCCGCTTCTGTGGAATCGGAGACAGCCGCTCATTTTACCGCCGAAGTAAAAAATAGTGCGGTAAGCGTAAGCGTCAGCGAGGATGCTGAGACTGAGGAAACAGCGGTGATCACCTTTGCCGCTGAAGGCTACGAATTCCAGAATAAGCTGGAAGTTACGGTGCTGAGCGTTATGCGCCATATTACCCTTAAGGTCTGGATTACGCCTTCGCCATCCGCTTCGCCTTCCGCTTCGCCATCCGCTTCGCCTGCAATATCGCCCTTGCCGGCGATTGGGCTCAGCGCCAAGGGGGTGCGCTCCAACTCTTACGATAGTGCTCCCGAACCCAGCCCCAGTCCTTCAGCTTTGTTTAAAGCTGTAGCTTTGGACGGTCAGGGCAATGTCCTGGAAGGCGCTAAGCTGTCCGAGGAAGACGCGGAAAAGTATGAAGTAGAAGCCTCTAAGACTGGCTTCATGTTTTTTGAAGCCGATATTCCCGCCGCCGCTGAGCAGCTGGTGCTTATGGCATGTGAGGGAAGCGGTGAATATAAGTATATTACTTTTGTTGGGATTATTATCGGCGCGGAAGACAGCTACGAAATACCTTATAATGAAATGAGGCAATATACCTTCATCAATGAGTATGGGTTTAATCGTTTTTATAAAGACGAAGAACTTACGCAGTTGAGTTCTAAATTTGATGTAGGCGAGCGTCTTTATCGTCCCACAGTTGTGCAAAACGGAATCGGCATCAAGATAAGCTTAGCCGATGTGAGCACCAGTGATCCTAATGTAATCAAGGCTGACGAAAACGGTGTTTTAACGGCTGTTGGAGAGGGAAGGTGTGATATCTTGTGCAATATGCTTGGCGTTAAAGGTAAAATAGGCAATATTTCGGTAAAGAACCCATAATTTTCGGCATGAACGTTTGCGTCTGCCGTAATATCCGGCAGTCTGAAGCTATTTCGGTTTTCTGAGACTGCTTCAATGCAATTGCCAATATAGCCAGTGGTCAGCTTTGGTTGGCCGCTGGCTATATTTTTGTGTCTTATAAGGATGAATTTTGCGCCGAATATGAATTATATTTAAGATTGTAATTGTCAGTTTTATGTGTTAGTATATTTTTGGTGCTACCAATAACGGTAGGCGGTTTGGCCCTCAGCTCAGTTTAACTCTGCGGAGGGAATCATTTAGACCCTCCGCTTGTGGAAATCCCCTTTGGCGGGAAATCTAGGAGAGGGGGGCTTTGTGCAATGTTAACTGTTGACAGTATGCTGAACATTGTCGGCATTGTGCTGACAAGCATAAGCTTTGGTCTGGCTTTAGGCTTGGCCATTGGCAGTTCAAAAAACACAAAAAAATGATGACCGCCAACAGTCCAAAAGCGCAGTCATCATTTTATGACTATAACTAAGGGCTAACCGTCTATCGGTAGCACTTTTTTATTATAGAACAGGTATGTTCGCCTGTCAAATTGGCTTACAGTTTATACTCAGCTTCTTATACCTCTGCATCAGCGCCGCCACGCAGTCCGCCTCGTTCATAGTCTTCACGTCGAAGCCGTAAGCCTCCATCACGGCGATGTCGTTCTTCTGGTGCGCCGTGCGCAGTTCGGGCGGCATGGTCAGCTCGTCGTCAAGATCGGCTAAACTGCACTCCGGAAATTTGGCTCTAGCCTCTAAAATAGCTTGGGCAGTGCGGAAATAATTTCTTTAGGCGCAGCTGCTATTTTGTTTTTCGTTCTAAAATATAGGTGTTGATTCTGGCCCATTCGCGCAGGCTGCTGTAATGGTGCTCAGCGGTCAGCTTGTATTGCTGATCTAACTGACTGATAACCATACCGCTGTATCTGTCGTATTGTTCTTGACACATTATTAAAATAAGGCGCTGGGGATGATGTTCGGAGAGCCAGTAGGGAAATGTCTGAGGATTGACGGGCACGATTGGCAATTTGGCCGGGTTATTTTTCTGGATTAATGTTAGGCTGTGCTGGGGGGGGAAAAGAAAATTGATATTCTCAGCGTCATAAGCCATAGCCAGAGAAAACGATGTATAATAAGGATAAACGATTATTACATCTCCGGGGTGCCGCGATTTGTCAATAAAATTAAGGGTAGGCCCCCAATTTTGGTTCCAGAGCTGGGGCTGAAATGGGAATATAATGGAGATTCCCATATTTACAGCTAGGGCCAAGAAGAGCGCTTTTTGCCTTATATGGTCCTTTATCCCGTAGAATACTAATATATAAAAAGGAATACTCATGGGGATGGCATATCGCGACTGGCTATTGGCAGAACCGGTAAATATGCCGTAGAGGAAGAGAAAAAGCGGCGCGAAGAGCAGCGAACATCCCAATAGAGCTGCTGTCCAAGAAAACTCTTGATTCAGTTTTTTCCACCCTAAAGCCCAAAAATACCAGAGTATAATTGAGCTGATAAAGGATAATATATATTCAAACCACTGGGATAAAGAAAAATAGCATAGCTCTAAGGGCGAAGGAGTCAAAATGCTGATTTGCAGATTAAATAAACTCGCCGGTATGGTAAAGAAATCGGTAAAACGCGCCCACGACATTGAAAAAACGTGATTCGCTGTGACAGGGCTTTTAGCGCAGATAAACCATAAGGAAACAGGAAGAATGCTGATAACTAAAATCGAGCAGGTTCGGCGCTTCAGGCGGGGCATGAACAAAGCCAATATAATGAAAGCGGCTAAACTCATGGCTCCTAATAAATGAAGGCTGGCAGCTCCAAGCGCACAGGCCAACCAGGATAACCATTTGATTGCTGGTCTAAATTTAAGTCTGAAAAAGGGCAGGCCATGGTCATTAATGTCTAGTAGCCCTATGAGTATTAACATTAATAGCATAGTCAGAGGGCCATAGGTCCTTAATTGCGTGTTGCTAATCCAGACTGCGTAGCTGAAAGCATAGAGGGCAGTTATAGCTAAAGACTCATTTTCCTTAAAGAAACGCCTAACTAACTGAAATGTTAATAATATAGAGATAATATCGCAGAGCAGCGAGGGAAGGCGCAATATGAAGATACTTGAGCTTATCTGAGCGAGCGGATGAATTAGTATATTATAGGTCGGGGGATGAACGTCTAATTTTAAAGTGGAAAGTATTTGGTCAATGTCTGCCTTAGACGTATAATAAACAAAAGCTTCATCGAGGAAGGCTGGCTGCAGATAGGCAGCTGTTAAGCGAATAATTATCCCGAGGGTTACAATTACGAAAAGCCATTGGTTTTTGCTTATTGTCATTAGGAACCTTTATAAAATTAGACGAAAATTCAGCAATATCGTTTTTATCCTTTTTATCCCGTGGGTTTGGCTTATAAATGTTAGAAAAGACTCATCAAAGATCAGTAAGGCTGATAGTCTCTGATGAGTCTTTTGGAGATTCGATTCAGCTGGTAAACTATTCGATCTTTAATTTCTCATCCAGATAGATGCGCAAATCGTCGATAGCCACGCGCTCCTGCTCCATGGTGTCGCGGTCGCGCACGGTCACGGTACCGAACAGCTCATTACCATCTTCGATGGTCTCGAAATCTACGGTAAGGCAGATAGGCGTACCGATTTCGTCGTAGCGGCGATAGCGTTTGCCGATTTGGCCGCGTTCGTCGAAATCCACCAGATAGTGGCGGCGTAGTGTTCTCTCCAGCTCTTTGGCTTTGGCCACGAGCTCGGGCTTATTCTTAAGCAGCGGCAGCACGGCTACCTGAATGGGGGCTAAGCGTGGGTCGAGGCGCAGCACCACGCGGGTTTCCTCTTTGCCTTTGGCGGAAATGGCTGTATCTTCGCAGTAAGCGTCTACCAGGAAAGCGAAAGTGGCGCGATCTACGCCGCCGGAAGGCTCGATAACATAAGGCACCACATGTTCTTCGGTGTCGGGATCGAAGTAGCTGAGGTTCTTGCCGGAATACTCGGCATGGCGGCTGAGGTCATAGTTGGTGCGGTTAGCCACGCCTTCGAGTTCACCCCATCCCCAGGGGAAGAAGTATTCCATGTCGGTGCAGCCTTTGGCATAGTGAGCCAATTCATCCTTTTCGTGCTCGCGCAGGCGCAGCTTTTCAGGGTTGAGCCCGAGGTCTAAATACCAGTTATGGCGGGTCTTGACCCATTCCTTGTAAGCGCGGTCAGAATCTTCTGGGCGCACGAAGTACTCGATCTCCATCTGCTCGAATTCGCGGGTGCGGAAAGTGAAACGCCGCGGGGTGATCTCATTGCGGAAGGATTTGCCGATTTGGCCGATGCCGAAGGGCAGCTTGCGGCGCGTGGTGGTCTGCACGTTGGCGAAGTTGACAAAGATACCCTGGGCGGTCTCCGGGCGCAGATAGACGCGGGAAGTTTCATTTTGGACGACGCCCATCTGCGTCTCGAACATCAAGTTAAACTGGCGCACTTCCGTGAGATCGTGGGTGCCGCCGGCGGGACATTCAGAATCAGGAGTCAGTTCGTCGGCGCGGAAGCGCTGTTTGCATTTTTTGCAGTCCACTAGAGGATCGGAAAAGTGGCCTACATGGCCGGAAGCTTCCCAGGTGCGCGGGTGCATGAAAATGGCGGCATCGAGGCCTACCATATCTTCGCGTTCCTGAATCATGGTTCGCCACCACATATCTTTGACGTTTTTCTTTAACTGAGCACCCAGCGGCCCGTAGTCCCAGCAGTTGGCCAGGCCGCCGTAAATATCGGAACCCGGATATACGAAACCGCGTCTTTTGCACAGATTTACAATTTTGTCGAATAGTTCATCGTTTGGTTCAAGGTTAGCCATGATTGGAAATGCCTCCTGGCATCGGTTAGTATTAAGTAATTTATTCAATGCCGTATACGGCATAATTATGGCGCATACGGCAGAGCTTCCTTAATTATAGCTTCACTAATTAATATAGTATAATATAGTTAATTAATATAGCTAATTAGTGTAGAGGCGTCCTGCGTTATCTTTCATCGACAGCGTGGACTTCGGAATCCAAGAAAATACGAGTGACTCTGGGGGAGAGTATCATCATATCAATAGCTTTAATCGTGAGTTCGGCTGAGAAAGCCCTGATGATGTAAAGATCATCTTTAACTTTTCCGCCCAGGCTTTCAACCATGCGTTTGTCTTCTGGTTTTAACCCGTCTATAGTCTGGACGATGACGTTCATTGGAGTGCTGGAACCTGTTCCGCTGGCCAATTTGTTGCGCAAAAAGTTGTCTAATTTTTCGTTTTTTAGGCTGGCTTCATCACCGCCGCCGGCGGGCATGCTTCCGCCTGTAGCTAAGCCTCCGCCGATGCCTCCGGCGGACAGTCCAACGCCTAGACCATCAGCAAATGTGTTCATAGGACTACCTCCAGTTATGATCCTATTAAGAGCTTAAAAGCCCAAAAATTCTATATTCTGTAAATTTGTTACATATCCCCCTTTTTTTTGCTGTTTAACTGAAAATCCACGGAGGATCACCTATTTCCCATCCTCCCACTCTTTCGGGTGAGTCAGATAGTTTAGGGGGGAGTCAGATAGCTCGCAAGTTAGCTGAGCGCTAATTAAATGGTATTACTCTATGCTTAAGTGTATGGAACTGTATATAGGGAATCTAGCCATAATAGTGTTCTGCATTGATAATAGTAATTGTCGATGCAAATTTGATAGCTGGGCGAGAAGTGATAAATGTTAAGTTAATATGATGTAAATATGCCATAAAATAAAAAAGTGTTTTGTGAAGGCGCAGGGAAGCGCCATGCTTCATGTTAATTGGCGCTGAATTAAATCTAAAGTTTTGTTTTATGGACAAGGACGCCGCAAGCAAAAAATAGAAACTTAATACGAGCTATATTTGTAAAAATTCTGCTTGTATAGTGGCGTGAGTTTATTATAGAATAAAATATCGCTCTGTTCCGTAGGCATAGCGGCTGGCGATTACAATTCTTTAATCATATAACCGCGAAATTATTGAGAAAAATATTAAGAAAATATTAAGTTAGTTGAGGACAGTAACCCGTGCGCAAAAAGAAAGAAAGTGTAGAAATGCAAACTTCGAATAATTCTACCATAGCCATGCAGAATGAAGAAGCATTGGCCGCCCCGCAAAAAATTTATGTTCTGCCTTCCGAGTACCGTTTAGCTGCAGATAAACGCTCCATGGAAATGCTGACCCGCTTAGGTGCTCTCGATCCCGAAAAAATTAGCAATAAAGCTTCTCTCGTTGTGGGGGGGCGGTGTGAGTATGCGGTATGGGGACTGTTCAGTGATGGTCTGCGCCTTTTGCAGAACGATACTGGAGGCCAGGAATATACGCTGGAATGTCTGTACAAAAATGGCGCGTCTTTGCAGGGAGCTCTTGAAATTGAACAGCGCAGTGCCGTCTCTCCTCTGTTAAGAGAGGGTCTGCGCAGCGGAGTCTCTTTTGCCGTTATGGGGCGGGATTTTGACTCTCGCCGAAAAATACTGGATGCCGTCGTTTGCGTGAGTTCCGCTGCTAACCCTCAGCTTAAAGTTAATGTGCCGATCACTCTGGTGCATCCTCTGAAGCTGGCTGTCGTGAGCGATGACTTCGTAATAAGCGATCATGGCCGTTCCCTTGTGGATAAGCGGGAAGCCGCTGCTTCTGCGGCTAGGGGGGCGGCCCGCGGCGTAGATATAGAGGCTGTGCCTTCTGCTTATGTTTTGCCTGCGCCCGGAGAGGCTCTGTATTTGCAGCCGCTCGTATGGTGCAGTGATGGTTTGTACCGCTATCTGGAACGGCGCGAAATAGAGCTTAAATTTATTTCCAGTAATGAGGCTATCCTGGCTGAGAGCGGGCTGCGCCTGCGTTCTAAAAACAACAAGCCGGGCATTGTCGCTACTGAAGTGCGCTTGGCGGCTTGCCCGGAAATTAAAACGCTGCTGAATGTTGAAGTTATAGTGCCCGAGCAGATGTATGCTTATCGCCAAACGCCCGGCCAGCGCTTTGAGTTCGATGCTGACGAGAACTGTATTAAAGGCGCCGTTAAGAATAAACGCGAGGCTGACAGTTCGGGTTCTGTGGACAATCCGCTGACTGTCGGGGTAGGCGAGGAACTGCGTCTGGCGCTTTTTGCCCGTTATTCAGATGGCCGCGTGCGTTCGCTGAACTTAGAGAGCTGTTCCTGCCGCGTAGAATCGTCAGACGATGGCCGCAGCTGGCAGGAATGTGACGCGCTGCGCGTTATCTATCGCAAAATATTAGTTTCGCGCCATATGGAAACTAAATACCTGCGTTTGGCAATTGTGCCTAACGGCTGTGACGACTCTGAAAATTCAGCTTTGGCTTCGGTGCTCTATCTAAAAACTTTGCAGCCTTTAGACTTATATTTAGCCCCCAGCCATTATCTGCATTTGTGGCAGCGCGGTAATTGGGAAAGCGTAGATGTCAAGACTAGGTCGCTGAACCGTTTGCTGCAAGAGCGCACGGTTGGGGTTGATGGCTGGTGCCATTTGGATTTTATTGCTCGCTATCCCGATGGCAGCGTGCGTTTTGTCGATATAGAATCTTTGGAATTTTCGCAGCCGAACTCTTTAGATACGTCAGCTAGGCGCAAAAGCCAGAGAATTGAAGAAAATGGTTATATAAAATTCAGAAGACACCGCCGTCTAATGGTGGATGGCTTAAAATTGACCAAGCAGCCTGTGGAGTATCAAGCCCGCATCAGCGGCACAAATATCGTCAGAGCATTTAAAATTTCGGTCAGCAAAATCAAAGCGCTGCACTTAGTGCAAAGCGGGCTGGTGCGCCGGGTTTTGTTCGACGATAAAGGACAGCCTATAGACATAAGCGGCGCTAAACTGGCCAGTGATGACATTCTCGACCAGCAGTCGATAGAGCTGCTTCCGGGACAGGCTATAGGAGTTATGGTTCTCGCCGAATATGAAGATGGCTGCTGGGGATATTGCCATCGGCAGACGTATGAGCTGAGAAATACGGCGGGGGTAGAGGCCCTCGACCGCGGTTTTATTTTGGTTACACCCAAAAAACAGACGCCGGAGCTAGCTAGAGTTAAGGCTACGTCGGCGAATGATCGCCGGATTAGCGCGGAATTTTTTGTCGATGTCAGGATGCCCGACAGACTGTGCGTCTTTTTGGAGGAAAAAGCTGCAGGCGGCGATGATTCCGCGGCTGAATACAGAGAAGTTTTGCCGGATGACATAATAAATATGCGCATAGGCGAGGTTCTGCCTTTTTCTGTGATGGCTGTTTATGGCAATCAATTGGTGAGCCTGCGCCCCAGCGACTATACTGTGAGTACTTTAGGGGCCGGGGTGCGCGTGTGGAGCGGGCGTTCTTATGCCAGCAACGCGGAGCGCGAGCGCTTAGAAGCTGTTTTCGCCGAAGAGCTAGAACTTGAAGACGCTGATAATAATTACGAAAACAGCGGGGACAGGGTGCAAAGTCTCAATAGCGGAGTGCGGTTTGAGGCGGTGAAGCGCACCAGAGAAAACAAGACCGTAGAGGTCACAGTACGCCTGGTGTTAAAGCCTTCCATTAAAGGCTCTATAAATATTGTCGTGAGCGCTTAATTTTATTATGTCTGCTGAGAAACACGAGCATTGCTGCCAAGCGCGCCGATTTGCCGCTTTATATTTGCTTCCCTATGGCTGTCATCCCTCTGCTGACGGCAGCTGTGTGTTAGATGAGAATGGTTGTAAGCTCAGCGATCCTGCTGCGCTCACTGCCGATATGACTATAGGTGTCTGCGCTTTGCAGCCTCTGGAAACGATTGCCCGTTTCGAGGACGGTACTTTCGGATACGCGCACGCCCACGAAGTCCGCGTTACGAGCGAGGATTCTCAGAGCGTGGAATTTCACTTTGACGATGAGTATGAGTGGAGCGGGGTCGAAGGGCGGCGTTTAACCGCTGCTCCCGTCCGGGTTACCGCTTCTTGGATAGAGGATGAGAGCGTCAGCGCCAGTGCGCGGATAACCGTATCTTCTTTGCAAGAAATCGTGTGGCTGCCCGAGAAATGGCGCATTAGCGCTGATGGCCGCCAGCTGCAGAAAGCTGACGGCCCAGATGGGACAGCCGTTCCGAATCGAGCTGATTTAGAGGTGGGCAAAACTTTGAAGCTGGCGGCTGTAGGTAAATATGAGGACGGCATCTACCGCTCTCTGAGCCGCAGTGAATTGGAATTTGCCTGCGTGGACGATTGGATAGAAGCCGTTTATGATGCCGATACCGATGAGTATAGGGCCAAAGCGCTGCGGCTGCCGGACAGCTCTGGAGAAGCTGCGGAAATAATGCTGGCGGCTATGGCTAACGACGATCTGTTTGCCGCGTTTTTTGTCTATGTAAAATAGAGCAAAAGTACAAAAAGAGGGCCGTTCCGGGTGGTGAACGGTCTTCTTTTTGTACTTCAGGATACCCGCTCTCCTGGGTTTTTCTGGATGCGCTTTGTCAGCCGATCTTAGGGTTCCGTGGGTGACCGTATTTAACACAGGCGCAGCCGGATTCCTTTGGAGAGAGGCTGTGTAGTTCTAGATTCCCGATAAATTCTGTTTATCGGCGGGATTGGCTGCTGCGCTCCTGTCTGCCGCTTTTAGCTTTGGGTTGGGAGTGTTTTGGCGTATGATGGCTGACATGGCGCACTTCAGAGTGGGTGGAGCTGGGCCGGCTGCTGTGCGCAGTATGCCGGGGAGGTGCGGGAGCACAGCTGCCGGCATGGCTCCGATGTCTAGGCCTGGAAACGTATCCAGGACGGTGCTGGGTGTTATCGCTGATGACAATCGTCTGTGCAGGAGGAGGTGGGGGAGGGGCCTGCTCGACGATTACCGTTTCGCGATGGTGATGGTCGTTGCTGGCGATAACCGCTGCTCCTATGACTGCGGCGCCCAGGATACCGGTTAGGATGGCATCTTCGGTGTCCATAGCCAGCTCGCAGCTGGGGCTGGCGCTGTTCGCCAGCAGTTCGCTGTCGGCTGCTTCGCTGCAGATATCTGCAGCTTCAGCAGCTGAATAGTTATTGGCAATATTTACGCCCGCCTCGGCGGGGAGGCTCAGGAACGAGCTGCTAAGCATTATTCCCAGAAGATAAGATGTGTATTTTTTCATTTTTACGCTCCTCGCTTTCGGTGGTTTGAGTTCTTTTGCTGACTGTATTATGGATCGCGAAGCTTAACTGAATACGCTTGTTGACTGAACGTTTAGTTAATAAGTTGATTCTCAGATATAATTGGCAAAATGGAATATTTTGCTTTTTGCAGCTGATATGAAGCTAAATATGGGAATATCATGCGGCGCGAAGAACTATAGCCTGGCTTAAGCTGTGCGTGCCGCAAGTGGGAGCGAATCCCGTCATCTCGGCATTGTTGATTAAATAGTTAGTCAACTTGCGTTTTCTGAAGCTAAGCTGAAGAAAAGGAAGCGCTTGATGGTGAAGAGAACGGCATAATTTACCTAAAACGCTCCAGCTAAAGCGCCCCAGGGCTTTACCATAAGCGTAATGCCGTTTGTTGGCAATCAGCTAACCTGCGAACTATCTGGCTCTCTGACCTTGGCCATAAGCGGTACAAGTGTGGAAGCTGGCCTGGTCAGGTTGATTTTTTTTGGCTTATCTGGTATATTTCATTAGCTCTATTTGTGGATAGCTGGCTGAGTGGTCGAAAGCAGCGGTCTTGAAAACCGCCGTAGCAGTAATGTTACCAGGGGTTCGAATCCCTTGCTATCCGCCAAACCTTTCCAAGTCTTTTTGGAAAGGTTTTTTTTCTTTTAAGAGCAATTAGGAGCTATTGTCTATCATACATTTATTAGGAGCTGCGCGCTGTATGAGCTGCAAATACAATTGGAAAAATTTGGCTGTGAGTGCCGGATGTCTGGGCATAATGGCTTCAGGCATGTTCTTGTGCGGATTCACTGGCCAAAATAAAGACAGTAATCCTTCGCATTACAGTCCGGAAGGTAAGCCTGTGGTTTGGTTTACTTCTAAAATAAGTCCCGAAGCTGTTGTGTTTATTTACAATTGTGTCAACAAAGAGCTGCCCGGAAAGGTAGCCGTGAAGCTCCATTCCGGTGAAGATGGTAACCAAAACTTTTTGCGTCCCGAATTTATGAAACCTATAGTTGAGCGGGTTAAAGGCACGGTAGTTGAGTGCAACACGGCTTATCCGGGAGCGCGCAACAGCACCGAGAAGCATGAAAAGCTTATGGAGAAGCATGGCTGGAGCAAAGTCTTTGCCGTAGATATTCTCGATGATCAGGGGCCGGACATGGTTCTGCCTATCTTTAATGGCAAATGGCTGGACTGCAATTACGTGGGCCGCGATATGGCCAAGTATGATTCTATGCTGGTTGTTTCTCACTTCAAAGGTCATGCCATGGGCGGTTATGGCGGGGCGCTTAAGCAGCTTTCGATAGGCTGCGCTTCGACTGCGGGCAAATCCTGGATTCATTCGGCGGGCAAAACGTTAGACCAAACGAAGGCTTGGAATATGCTGCCGGAAAAGAATGAATATTTCCTGGAATCCATGGCTGAATCCGCCGATTCGGTGATGTCTTACTTCCGTGGCAATATGGCTTTTATCAACATCATGTGCAATATGTCGGTCGACTGTGACTGCGCTGCCAAGGCTGAAGAGCCTTGTCTAAAAGATATTGGCATTTTGGGATCTGTCGATCCTGTAGCTTTAGATAAGGCCTGCATGGATTTGATTTATTCTTCTAAAGACCCGGGACGCGAGCATTTCTTAGAACGGGTGCATAGCCGTCACGGTGAGCATACGATTGACGCTGCTGCGGAGCGCGGTCTAGGTCAAATGGAGTATGAATTTATAAATACCGATAACGCTAAAGGCTAATCTAAAGTTAAATTTAAAGTTATAATTAATGCTAAGCGTCAGCTTGGCGTTAGGATGGCCTGTCAAACAGCGGTCTTACCTAAGTATGTGAGCGCCGCTGCCTTTGACGGTTATGCAGTAATTTAGGCTGTAATTAAAGGAGATACCCATGAATATAGTAGTTCTGTTCGGCAGCCCTCGCCCCAAGGGCAACACCGCCGCTATGGTCGAAGCCTTTGTGGAAGGCGCTAAAGAGGCTGGCCATCAGGTCAGCGTCATCGACGTAGCCAAGAAAAATATTAAGGGCTGTTTGGCCTGCGAATACTGCCATAACAAGGGCAACGGCACTTGCATACAAAAAGACGACATGCAGGAAATTTATCCTGCTCTCAATGAAGCCGAAATTTTGGTGTTGGCGTCGCCTATTTACTATTTCACGATGTCTGCGCAAATTCAGCTCCCTCTTCAGCGCTTCTATGCTATTCAGTATCCTCACAAAGTCAAAAAAGCCGTGCTTTTGCTGAGTTCTCATTCACCTAACGTCTATGATGCTTCTATTCGCCAGTTTGAAAGCATATTGGGCTACTGCGGTTTCCAGAATGGCGGAGTTATTACCGCCTGCGAGGGCGAAAACAAGACAGAGGCCAAGCTGGCCGAAGTCAAAGCCTTGGCTAAATCTTTATAATAACTGCTTGTGTGCGCTGTCGGGTTAGGCAGGTTTGGCCTGGCTCCGACAGCGCCCGGCTGGCGCATTGCCGATTCTGCCAATCCGGGCGAGAAATAGCAGCTTTGTTTTGATGGTGAAGGGGATAGGGAACGTGCTATACTGCGATTTTAAGGGGGAAAAGCTCTCGCGTTTGGGCTTTGGCGCCATGCGTTTGCCCTTGCTTGCCGATGGTAGCGTTGATAAAAAACAGACCGAAGCTATGGTAGCTTTAGCTTTGGAAAAAGGCATCAATTATTTCGATACGGCTTATCCGTACCATGGCGGCTTATCTGAGCTGGTTATGGGAGAAGTGCTAAGCTCTTATCCGCGCCAAAGTTTTAACTTAGCCGATAAATTTCCCGGCCATCAGATCAGCGCATCGTATGATCCAGCGGCGACATTTGCTGAGCAGCTCCAGAAATGCCGGGTTGATTATTTTGATTATTATCTGCTGCACAACGTCTGCGAAGCTTCTTTGCCGGTCTATGAAGATCAGCGCTGGGGCATTATGGACTATTTCGCTGAGCAGAGGCGGCAGGGACGCATTCGCCATTTGGGCTTCTCGAGTCATGCCCGTCCGGAAAATCTGCGTTATTTTTTGGATAAATACGGTCAGGAACTGGAATTCTGCCAAATTCAGCTGAACTACCTCGACTGGACCCTGCAGGATGCTCAGGCCAAGTGCGCTATTTTGGCTGAGCACGCTATGCCCATTTGGGTGATGGAACCCGTGCGCGGCGGTAAACTGGCGCATTTGCCTGAAAGCCTAGCCCAGCGCTTGCGGGGGCTGCGCGGCGGGGAATCGCAGGCGGCTTGGGCGTTCCGCTGGCTGCAGAGTCAGGGGCAGGTTAAAGTCATTTTGAGCGGCATGTCCAATTTGGCTCAGCTCGATGATAATCTGCGTACCTTTGCCGAGGAAAAGCCTCTCAGCGCTGAAGAAGAGCAGGTGTTAGCGGAAATAACCGAGGCACTGCAGGATTCTTTGCCCTGCACTGGCTGCCGTTATTGCTGTGATGGCTGCCACAGGAAACTGGATATCCCCATGCTGCTGAATGCTTATAATGACGTGCGCTTTGACGGCGGTCTGACCGTAAAAATGCAGATGGACGCTTTGGCTGACGAGAAGCAGCCTTCAGCGTGTATCGGCTGTGGGGCATGTGCGCAGATATGCCCGCAGGGCATAGATATACCTGGAGCTATGCGTGACTTTGCCGAGCGTTTGCGCGGCATGACTAGCTGGGCGGAAATCTGCCGCCAGCGAGAAGAAGCCAACCGGCGCGCTCAGCTTTTACGCTGACGCGATATTAACGAAAGCTGTACGTTAGGGGGTAGTATGAATAATTACGAAAATTTTTTTGCCAATCTGCAGGTCTTGCAAAACGCCGATCCCAAACTGGCGTACAGTGACGAAAAGTATCGAGTCGATCTAATTAAGCTGTTCAACGTGACCTTTGGTATGGCCAGCAAGATATTGTCTGAAGCGCTGTGCAATATAGCCAGCGTGCAGGAAATCGGCAATCCGGAAGATTTTTTCCAGGTTTGCGTGGATAAAGGCCTGATAAACGACAGCCAGATTTGGGAAAACATGCAGAATGACCGCAACTTGTCGCTGTTTATTTACAATGAAAAAACCATGGCGGATATATTAGTGCGGGTTATTACATCTTATATACCGGAATTGAGTGATTTTGCCAATAAGCTAGTGTCACTGCGCAACAGTTAGCTAACCTGCGGGCTATCTAGCTCCCCCTAAAGGATGGTAGGGGCGATTCGCCATCAGTATAAATTTTGTGCTAACCCCTTGACTTAAACAAGTTTTTGATTATAATAAGCCCCGTTGGACGTGCGTGCCATTAGCTCAGTTGGTAGAGCAACTGACTCTTAATCAGTGGGTCCGGGGTTCGAGTCCCCGATGGCGCACCAGCAAAAAGGCTCGTTCGGTAGAGTCTTTATAGACTTGAAGACTGTTGCGGGTGCAAAATGCGCGAGTGGCGGAATTGGCAGACGCGATAGACTTAGGATCTATTGGACCTAGTTCGTGCGGGTTCGAGTCCCGCCTCGCGCACCACATGCGTCGAGGAGGCGCTCCTTGGATGCGGAAGTAGCTCAGCGGTAGAGCATAGCCTTGCCAAGGCTAGGGTCGAGAGTTCGAATCTCTTCTTCCGCTCCATTCACAACTAAGGGTGGCACCTTGGCGAATAGGGACTTTCAGTCCGAAAATTAGATATACGTGCGGAAGTAGCTCAGCGGTAGAGCATAGCCTTGCCAAGGCTAGGGTCGAGAGTTCGAATCTCTTCTTCCGCTCCAGCGTTATTCTTGAAGGGCTACCAGTATGGTAGGCCCTTTTTTTGTTGAAAAGCACGTCGGCGGAACTTTGCGTGTTTTTGTCCGGCGGATATTTTATGAAACAGCTCGAGCTGCTATGTCAGCTTCTCGTGGAGGACCAATGCAGGTTAACATTACCGAAGAATCACCCATTTTGCGCGCTTTTGAAATTACAGTCGAAGCTGACCGCGTGGATAAGGCCTATAATAAAGCGTTTAAAGAGGCTTTGCGGCACTTAGCGCTGCCCGGTTTCCGCCGCGGCAAAGTTCCCGCTTACATGGGGCGCAAACATATCCCTAATCAGGTGCTCAACGGTCAGGTGGCTGAGGAAGTTATACCAGAGGCTTATCGTGAAGCTCTTGAGCAGGAAAACATCCGCCCGGTATCGGCCCCTAAATACGAGGTGGTTAAGCTCGAACGCGGTGAAGATATGGTGTTTAGGGCAACCTGCGAAGTTATACCCGCTGTAGAAATTAAGGATTATAAAGATATTGAGCTGACCCAGCCGCGTCCTGAGATTACCGACGCGGATATCAATGAGGCTGTTGACAACATCCGCAACCGCCGTTCCGAACTCGTCGATATGACTGAAGATCGCGGTTTGCAGGAAGGCGATATAGCTTTCGTCGATTTTGAAAGCTTTGATGACGGCAAACCCGTGGATCAGGGCTCTGCGAAAAACTTCCCTATGGAAATGGATCCCAAGCGTTTCGTGCCCGGATTTTTAGATAACCTTTACGGCAAAAAGAGCGGGGAAGAAGCGCACTTTGAAGTCGATTTCCCTGAAGATTATTCTCCCGCTTTAGCTGGCAAGCATGTGCATTTTGATTTCAAGATTCACAATATTAAAGTCCGTCAGCTTCCCGAAGCTAATGATGAATTCGCTAAAGAAGTTTCCGATTTTGAAACTATGGATGAATTCAAAGCTGATATTAGGAAGCATATCGAAGAGCGCGTTCAGGCGGCAGCCGATCAGTCTATCGCTGAAAAGATTTATGTAAAGATCAGCGACCAGGTTCCTTTTGAACTGGTGCCCGGTGGCTTGGTCAGTATGCACGCCAGCGTTTATGCCACTAATTTGCGCAACGAGCTGAATATGCGCCGCATCAACCTGGATGCTTGGCTGAAAGACAACGAAATGTCCCGCGAAGACTGGCAGCGCCGCCTCACCGCTATCGGTGTCGGCGAAGCCCGTATGGAAATTATCGTGCGCGCTATTGCTGCCAAAGAGAATATCGATGTCAGCGACGAGGACATGGAAGAAGTTGTTGCTGAAGAAGCTAAGAAGATGCATCAGTCTCAGGCTTATGTGTGGAATCACATGGAGAAGAGCGGTACTTTAGAGCTGCTGCGCTATAGCATTCTGCGCGACAAAGTGACCAAAATGCTGGTAGATGCTGCTAAAGTAACCTACTGTGCGCCCGGCGAGGAACCCAGCGAAGATGCTGAAAAAGCTGAAGATAAGTGCTGCGACTGCGCTGAAGGGGAGAAGAAGGAAGACTGCGAGTGCGGCTGTCATACTGAAGCAGCTTGCTGCGAATGTCCCGAAGGCGAAAAAAAAGAGGACTGCGAGTGTGAATGCCACAAATAAGAGGCGTTAACTACAAGCAGTTTTAATGAGAAAAACGGTTTGGCATCTTGCCAGACCGTTTTTTTGTATAGTCGTTAATTTATGGATTAAATAATTAGTTATATAAGAAGGCATATATTCGTTAAAAGCGTATTTAGTATTTTCGGATCGGTAAATATTAATTCAGATCAAATTAAAGCAGCTTAGGAAACTGCGGAGGAATACATGGGTATCTATAGAGCGGGAAAGAGAGAATATTCCGGCGACTGGTCATGCGCCAGCTGGACGGGGGGGAACAGCAGGGTACAAAACTCCATTATCCCCATAGTCATTGAGCAGACCGCGCGGGGAGAGCGTTCCTATGATATTTACTCCCGCCTGCTAAAAAACCGCATTGTTTTTCTGGGTGATGAAGTCAGCGATGCTTTAAGCAATTTGGTAATTGCCCAGCTGCTTTTCTTGGAACAGGAAGACCCTGACAAAGATATAGACCTGTACATAAATAGCCCTGGCGGTTCTGTTTCTGCAGGTTTGGCCATCTATGACTGTATGCAGCTGATTAAACCCGATGTTTCGACTATTTGTATCGGTATGGCGGCCAGCGCTGCCGCTTTGCTGCTCTGCGGCGGGGCCGAAGGCAAGCGCTTTGCCTTGCCTTACTCGCGCATAATGATCCATCAGCCTTGGATGGGCGGAGTGAGCGGTCAGGCCACGGAAATTGAGATTCAAGCCCGGGAAATATTGCAGATTCGCGAAGATACCAATCGCATATTAGCTAAACATTCGGGGCAGACCTATGAGCAAATCTGTCTCGACACCGAGCGCGATAATTATATGTCCGCTGAAGAAGCTGTGGCTTATGGACTTATCGATAAAATTATCAGCCGCGAAGAGCGCTAGCTTTAGGAGGACAACTGATGTTTCGTTTCGGCGATGAGCGTGGAAAAAGAAAGTGCTCTTTTTGCGGAAGCACAGAAGAAGAAGTGAGCAGGCTGTTAGCTGGTCCGGGAGTCTATATTTGCGCTGACTGCGTGGAAATGTGCAGTGAGATTATTAAAGATGAAATGCGCAAAGAGGGCAGCTCAAACAAAGTGGATGCCTTGCCCAAGCCTAAAGAGATAGTAGAAAATCTCGATAAATACGTAATTGGGCAGACACGCGCTAAAAAAGCTCTAGCTGTGGCGGTTTACAACCATTACAAGCGAATTCGCGCTAACAATAGTTCCAAAGCCGACGATGTGGAATTGCAGAAGAGCAACGTGCTGCTGATTGGGCCCACCGGAAGCGGCAAAACTTATTTAGCTCAGTGCCTGGCTAAGCTGATGCAGGTCCCTTTGGCTTTAACCGACGCTACGGCCTTGACGGAAGCCGGTTATGTGGGCGAAGATGTGGAAAACATTTTGCTTAAACTGGTACAGGCTGCCGATTATAATATTGCCGAAGCCCAGAACGGCATAATATATATAGATGAAATTGATAAAATTGCCCGCAAATCGGAAAATGTCTCTATCACGAGAGATGTGTCCGGCGAGGGTGTGCAGCAGGCATTGCTGAAAATACTGGAGGGCACTGTAGCCAATGTGCCTCCGCAGGGCGGGCGCAAACACCCCCATCAGGAGTTTTTGCAGGTAGATACTACCAATGTGCTGTTTATCTGCAGCGGTGCATTTGATGGCCTCAGCCAAATCATCGAGCAGCGCGTTTCCGAACAGTCTCTGGGGTTCCGAGCCAATATCGAAAGCCGCAAAGAGCGGCAAGTCGGTGAGCTGTTAGCTCAGGTTATGCCCGAAGACCTGCTGAAATTTGGTTTGATTCCAGAGTTTATCGGACGCTTGCCGGTAGTGGTCACTTTGGATGAGCTGGATGAAGAAGCTCTGATTAGCATTCTTACCGAGCCTAAAAATGCTCTGATTAAGCAGTATCAGAAGATCATGAGCATGGACGGCGTCGAACTGGTGTTTACTAAAGAAGCGGTTTTGGCTGTAGCCAAAGAAGCCAAGGAGCGCAAAACCGGGGCCCGCGCTTTGCGGAGCATCATCGAAGATGCCACCTTAGAGCTTATGTATCAGCTGCCGTCTTTGGAGGGGGCTAAGCAGTGCATTGTAGATGAGCGCGTTATTGCAGGGGAAGCTGAGGCTACTATCGTTTACGATGAAGCGAAAACCAAGGCAGCTGCCAAAGATGAGAGCGGCTCTGAGGAAAATGTCTTAAAATTGACCAAAGAGAGCAAAGGCAAGGGCCGAGGCAAGAGCAAGGCCAGTAAATCTGTGTAGTCATCTCCAATGTCATCGAGCTTTAACTAAATGACATTGCCCCTAAACGTTGAGGCGTGAGCGAATGAAGGCTAAACGGATGCTGTCAAAGCTTATTTACAAATGGTCAATATGTTTTGGTTTGGTGTCCGCGCTGGCTTCCGCTCCCGTGCTAGCAGAGGAAACCGAAAATGAGGCTGGGGCAGGAGGGGACGTTTGGCTGACGCCTCCCCCTCCAAAACAGACTCTTCAGGAAGAACCTTCTCCTTTGAAGCAGACTCTTCAAGAAGAGTCTTCCCCGTTAAAGCAGGCTCTTCAAGAAGAGCCTGCTTATGTTTTCGACTGGGAGATCAGCAGCTTTTTAGAAGAAGGTATTGCTTATCACCGCGAAGGTGAGCTGGCTGGGGCTATCGCTCTATATGAACGCTGCCGGCAGCATGACGCGCGCCGCATCGAAGTTTTGCCCTATTTGGCTTTAGCCTTGGATCAGCAAGGCAGGCACGAAGATTCTCTGCGCTGTTATGAAGAGTACTTGCTTCAAGAACCTGATGATGATCTGGTCCGTTTTAACAGCGCGGTGGCCTTAGCGCATGCTGGGGATTTTGTCCGGGCTGCTGAAGTTGCTGAGCCCATGCTGGAACGCTATCAGCGCGAACCGCTTTATACTCTGCTGGGTGTGGCGCATTTGCATTTAGGCCATAAGGAATTGGCCTTGCAGTACCTAAAAAAGGCCGTGGAACTTCAGCCCGAGAAAGGCGGCGTCTATAGCAATTTGGGCTCTGCCCAGCTGCAGTGGGGAGATGTCGCGGAAGCCAGCCGTAATTTAAGCCGCGCTTTGCAGCTGGCTCCTGATGACGGAGCAGTGCTCAATAATGCCGGCGCGGTACTCGAAGCTAAGGGCAAGCGCCAGCTGGCGGTTTTGGCTTTTCAGGAAGCGGCTAAACGTGGGATAACCAGTGCGGAAATTAATGAATTGGCGCTGGACTGCGCTTTAGGCCAAGCCGATACCCTGCAGGCCGCTCAGTGCGCCGATAAGTATCCTCAGCTGAGCCAGGCGCGTCTGCTTTATGTTTGGGCTTTATTGGCCGATGAGCGGCCCCAGGAAGCTGCTGAAGAATTGGAACGCTGGCAGAGCGAGCATGGGGAAGATATGGCCAGCTGTGTTTATTTGGGAAACATTTATTATAAGATGGGGCATTACGCTAAGGCTTTGGGGCAGTACCGCGCTGTTTTGAGTGTCCAAGATACCCCCGAAGCTCATTACAATATCTCGCTTTGTTTAAGCAAATTGGGGCAGGCGGAAGAAGCTGGGCAAGAAGCGCGGCGAGCTTATGAAATGAGCGCTCAGCGTCCAGAAATTATATATAATCTAGCGCGCTGCTGTGAGGCGCTGGAAAATTACGGCGAAGCGCAAAAACTATATCGGCGTTTGGCTGCCGAATATCCTAACTTTATCGATCCGCAGCAGCTGGAAAAACACTGCCGGAGGTTTTAGCCGGCAAGTTCTCAGCCCAGTATTTCACAGCCGCATATCTGATTCGTAGGGAACTGTATGGGCGTCGTTGGCTTCGCTGTTCTCTTGATCGTCTAAAATATTGGCTGATTGGGCAGCCTGTTTCGGTGTTTCGGCCGCGCCGGCGCTGTCGGTACGGTTTGGCCCGGAGCAGTGGCTGGCCTGTTTAGCTGTCTCGGCTATGTCGCTGTAAACAGTAAACTGGTTGCGGCCATGCTGCTTGGAATAGTACAGAGCTACGTCAGCCTGTTTTATTAGGTCGCTTACCGTCATTTTGGTGGGCACAATGCGGTAGCTGGGGCCTTGCTGAGTGTCAGCATTGATAATTTCGTAATTCTGGCAGGTCGCAATGCCGCCGCTCACCGATACCCGCACTTGGGCGCCGCTGTCACTCTGCAGGTCTAACTTTTCCAGCTTGCGGAATATGCGGCGGCTGACCGATACGGCGCCGGTAATATCGGTCTCTGGCAGGATGATGCAGAACTCTTCCCCGCCGTAACGGCAGATCGAGTCAAGAGTGCGCAGAGAAGAACGCAGAATATCGGCAACGGCTACGAGCACTTTATCGCCGAAGGGATGCCCGAAGCGATCGTTAATGGACTTAAAAAAGTCGATATCGACCATAATGACCGTGACGTTTTTGCGGTCCCGAGAACGGTTGAGCCGTTTTAGCTCTTCGTCCAGGCGCATAAACAGCTGATGGCGCACTAATACTTTGGTAAGGCTGTCGGTAGTAGCCAATTCGTAGAGCCTGGCGTTGTGAATGGCTACTGAGGCTTGGTCGGCTATCTGCTCGACTATGCGCTGATCGTCGGCAGTAAAACCCTTATCGTCCTTTTTGTTGGTGATGTTAATTACGCCTATAATTTCGTTATGGGTGCGCAAAGGAACGCATAAGATGGAAGATACGTGCGAAGTTTTAGATTTGACAAAGGTAAGGCCTTTGGGCAGTTTGCCGGAAGAGTTTCTGCTGATATTGGCAATATCGTTGATGAGAATAGGCTGCCCGGTCTGAGCGACTTTTCCGGCGATACCTTCGCCCAGAGCGAAAGTTGTGGTGTGTATTTTGCCGTGCAGAATTTGTTCAGCGATATTTTCATCTATGCCTTTAACTACTATGACTTCCAGACGGTGCTGGGCATTGAGCAGCATGACCGAACCTTTTTCGGCCTGCACTATTTCTGAGGCATGTCCGAGGATTTGCTGCAGCAGTTCGGTGCGGTTATCGATGACGCTTAGAGCTCGCCCTACGTCATAAAGCATCTGCAGTTTATTGATCTGGTGCTCGTGGCATTCGCGGGTATCGGCCAAGTCGGCTTCCAGCTTGATGGTGTTCAGCGACAAAGCCGTCATTTTGGAGATGAAACGGGCCAGCAGCATTTGATAGCTGTTGGGAGCTACTGGCAGCCTAACTGCGGCAAAACCCATCAGGGTGCTTTGCTGATCGTTGTTGATGAAGGGTATAAAGTAATTTAGGCCTTTTTCTACTAGAATGTAGGGTATGGTGTGAGGATTGAGGCTGTTCTGCTGCAGATCGAAAAGTTTGCCCGCTTTTAACATGGAGCTGAAATGATCGCCTTTCAGCTGGAAAACCATATCGTCCTGGGAAAAGTCTTCCAGGCCGGAAACTTTTACAGGCCGGTAAATGTTAAGATCGTCCGTAGCAAAGACCACTAGACGGCTGGCATGCAGGTTATCTACGATAAGCTCGCTGCTGGTGGTGACGATTTCTTCCACAGAATAGCAGGGCATATTGACTAAACGGCGGGCGGTGTGCAGGCAGGAGCGCAGTTTTTCCTGTAAATTAAGCTCCTGAGACTGATCTTGCTGAGCTTGGCGCAGATGGTAGCCTATAATGGCGCTTTGCAAAAGGCGCGGGGCCAGGTGGGCAAATGAGTTGGCATAAGTCTGCTGGCACAGCGTCTGGGCGGCAGTATCCAGCCCGATTAGCCCCAGGAGACGATCTTCTTCGGCGCTGACGATGGGAATCCAATAGCGCAGCTTTAGGTAAAACAGCCGCGAGGAGCGATTGAGATCGTCCAGCAGTGAGAGGCAGTTGCTGTGTTCAAACGGACGGGCGCGCAGCAGTTTGCGGTAAAAAGGCGTATAGGTGGCTATGTAGGCTGCGCCTCTGACCTCTTCAGGAGTGAAGCCGCTGTAGGCGAAGAGCTTAAAGCTGTCGCTGCCGGAATCGACCAGGATAACGGCTTTTTGCGCTTTGAGTTTATCGGCTATAAATCCGAGCAGCTGGCGGCAGATGTGCCCGAGATCGCGAATATTCAGGGCGTTGATGAAGCCGCTCACGCGCTCATAGGCCTGACGGATGATCAGATTGTGCCTTTGCTCTTGGTAGGCGTAAGTGCGGCGCCGACGCTGGCGCGGACTGAGGCGGCTGGCAGAGCTTTTTGCATACATAAAATATATTTTTAAATTTTAGCTGAGAATATTCCTGCTAAATGAAGCTGTAACAGCAATGCTGATTGCCCTTCATTTTGAGACTTATTTAGGTGATATTGGCTTTCCTTTCCGATACGATCTTAAATTATTATCTTGGACATGTTAAGATGATATTGCTGTTATATCAGTCCCGTTTAGTTAGCGATTAGCTAACTTGCGAACTATCTGACTCCCCCTAAAGGATGGGAGGGGGAGAAGTCGCGAATGCGCGACAGAGGGGGTGCCCAAGACTGT
>JAUNIO010000102.1 GCA_030535355.1 bacterium
TCTATGCATTTTTATTTTGCAACTTTAAGCACTTTTATTTTGCAATAAACACTGCTGGGTATTGTCAGCCTTACTATTGAGCCGCAAACCGCTTACAGGCGTGTACTGAGGATAACCCTCTTCGATCTCGCTTAGACCGATATAATGCAGTCCCTGACAGTGAATAGTAAAAGATGAACCGTCGGCTGTAGGAGTATAACCGTATTCACTCTTGTTAGTAGGACAGTAAGGTTTTTTCATGTAATGGGGAAAAATCGCATTGATATCAGCCGGATAACGCTTATATTGAGTATTATATATTTCTAAACCGGCCTGCAGATTGCGTTCGTTGCTCTCGCACGAGGACAGCATAGCCTGCTGGCGTGAATGCGAAATATTTGGGAGCAAAATTGCTAAAAGCACCGCGATAATCGTGATCACAATCATAAGTTCTATAAGGGTAAAACCATTAAACCTTAAATCGCGATTCTTAAACATCTATATTCTCCGACGTAGAAACAAAAGAGGGAAAATTCTAAAAAAAAAGAGATCATATACATGATCTCTTTTTTCATCATCCAATACTTAGGTATTAGTTGCCAGCATTCTGATTTTCAACTAAGCCCTGCACAGAGTTGAACTGAGGGAAGTTAGTAGAAACATCCAGTACGGTGTGCTGAGAACCAGAGCAGTAAATAGTGAACACATCGGGGTTCATAGTGGAAGTATAAACATAGGTATCACTACCAGCAGCGGGGCAGGTAGGGATAATCTTCAGATAACCACCATTATTACCGGTTGTTAAACCTTCAGTAAGAGAAGGATAACGACCAGCATGGTCGGTGGAGTACATCTCTAAAGCAGTACCAATGTTCTTCAAATTGGACTTGCAAGCAGTTAAGTGGCCCTGAGCACGAGCACGTACAAAGTTAGGTACCAAGATGGCTGCCAAAATAGCGATAATGGCGATAACGATCATCAGCTCAATCAGAGTAAAACCAGAGCGTTTGCGTGAAACGATGCTATGCATCATGAGGCAATCCCTCCATGATAATAAAATACAATTGCTGGTCTTTCTTTAACTATGACCAACCTATTTATAACACAATCCTATCTAAAATTCAATATGTATTCTCACACAATAAATTAATATTTAACATATCAGCCATAGCCGCCGAGATACGCTATCTTATATAGCTCGCGACCCACATGAAATACGAAATTAGTCCAAACGCCAGCGTCATTAATTTTATGAATAACGTATGCACTCACTTAAACGTCCGATTATAAAGGACATTTCTAAAATATTAATCTCATTATGTTAGCAATTAGCTAACTAGCGAACTGTATCTCTCTCTAAATGTAAGGTCGTTTAGTTAGCAATCATCTAACCTGAAAACCTTCTGCCTCCATCTAAAGAATGGAAGAGGGAGAAGCTGCGACAGCTGGTGCCCAAGACAGTTGGGAAATCGAGGTCTAGCGTATGCCATATGCTTGATTGTATTCGGGCATAAACGTGGCAATAATTATGTATGAGCTAACATTCCAAGGTCAGTGAGCCTTAACTAAATAACATTGCTAAAATATATACATATATAAAAATAGACCTCAAACTGAGGTCTATTTTTATAGTTTCTCTGCTTACTTTTATCCCATAGCACCGATGAGCTGGTAAAGAGGCATAAATACTGAGATTACAATAAAACCTACAATACCACCCATGCCAACAATCATGATGGGTTCAAGCATAGAGGTCAGTGAAGCCAACATATACTCTACTTCAGTGTCATAGAAGTCGGCAATCTTCGAAAGCATCGCATCCAAGTTACCAGTCTCTTCACCAACAGCTACCATTTGTGTAACCATTGGAGGGAACATACCCGACGCACCTAAAGGAGAAGCTATACTTTCACCTTCACGAATACTTTCGCGGATTTTGCTCACTGTCAAAGCAATCACTTCATTACCAGAAGCTTTGCCTACGATCTCCAGCGCCTGCATAATAGGCACACCAGAAGAGAGCAAAGTGCCCAGCGTACGGCAGAAACGAGATATTGCTACTTTCTTGTTCAACAGCCCAAACACAGGTATATTTAGTTTGAAACTGTCGTACTGACGGCGCCCCATGGGGGTTTTAATATAACGGTTCAAGAAGAAAATACCTGCGACCAGTACAATAAAACACCCGCCCAAGACTAAGGGATCACGCATGGCTTTAGTCAGCGTAATCAAGATTCTTGTCGCAAATGGCAACTGCACATTCATACTTTCAAACATCGAAACGAATGTTGGCAAAATATACGTTACCAAGAAGAAGACAATACCCATAGCCATAAACAAAATGACTAAAGGATACGTTAAAGCTGATTTTACTTTTTTCTTTAAAGCAAAATCTTTTTCCATAAAACCAGCTAAACGATCAAGGACTTCATCAAGGACACCGCCCATCTCACCGGCCTTCACCATACTATGATACAGCGTAGAGAAAACCTGTGGATGTTTCTGTAAAGCAGCAGAAAGTGTAGAACCACCCTCAACGTCACGACGAACTTGCACCAAGACCTGCTGAAGTTTTTTGTCTTCAGTCTGCTCAGATAAAATATCCAAGCAACGGACCATAGCCAAACCTGCATTAATCATCGTAGCAAACTGACGACTAAATACGGTTAAAGCCTGTTCGTTAACTCTTTTGATGTTGTTATACCAACCCATCAGGTCGGTACCACCTGTGCCACCGGTCTGCGGCGCGATCTTAATGACGGTCATCTTCTGCTCTTGCAGACGAGTCGTCGCCATACGCATATTCGGGGCTTCAATTTTATCTTTTTTTAGCTGACCATCAGCATCACGCGCTTCATATAAGAAGACAGGCATGAGGGTAGTCCTCCTTAGCCACTAACTTTGCAACAACCTACTAAATCTTCGATAACGTACCCACCAAAATGCAGCACACAGGGACTAACCACCAAAGACAAGTTAAATGAAACATTTACATTGACCTCCCACAATTATAGCTACTGAAATAACATTACTGATTATTACAGCTGATTATTACAGCAACACAACGTCGAACATTAAATTTCACCGCAAAGACAATTCTTCCTGCCAACGACTATTTATATTAATGAATAGCTCAAGGAATAGGAATAGGAATAGCCTTTACCAACGACGTCAGAAAACAAATTCTTATTTAGAAGCGTTTTCGATCATGCGGCGCAATTCGTCAGCGTGCATAGTATGATTGAGCGCTTCATCCAAAGTAATTTGTTTATCAAGATAAAGCTCCAGCAAGGCCTGCTCCATAGTCTGCATACCGTGCTTGGAACCTGTCTGAATAGCATTGTAAATCTGATGGCTCTTACCCTCGCGGATGAGATTCCGTACAGCTGATGTACAGACCAGAATTTCCACTGCGGGCACACGCCCTGTTCCTGAGCTGTGCGGAACGAGCTGCTGCGACAAAACGCCTTCTAACACCGTAGCCAGCTGAATACGAATTTGCTGTTGCTGGAACTGCGGGAACACATCAACAATGCGGTCAACAGTCTGAGAAGCATCGGAAGTATGCAATGTAGAGAAGACCAAGTGACCAGTCTCAGCAGCCGTCAGCGTACCCGCAATAGTTTCCAGGTCGCGCATCTCACCAACTAGAATAACATCGGGGTCTTCGCGCAAAGCAGCACGCAGCGCATTACTCCAGGTCATTGAATCCTGACCCAGTTCTCGCTGATTTACCATACTGCGCTTATGAGGGTGCACATATTCAATGGGATCTTCGATCGTTAAAATATGATAATTGTTTTCCGAATTGATCAAATCCAACATGCAGGCCAAAGTCGTAGATTTGCCTTGGCCAGTCGCGCCTGTTACAAGAATTAGACCATGAGGGCGATTTACCATATCTTCAATCACCTTCGGCAAGTGCAGTTCCTGCCGCGAAGGTATGGAGCTGGGAATTGAACGCAACGTAGCCCCCACTACTCCGCGCTGCCGGAAAACGTTAACGCGAAAGCGACCGAACCCGCGCACACCGTGCGAGCAGTCTAATTCCCAAGTCTTTTCGAACTTTTCCTTCTGTTTATCATTCAGGATGCTATACATAAGGCGCTTCGTATCATCGGGCGCAAGACGAGGATACTCAGCCGGTACGAGTTTGCCGCTGATGCGCAAAATAGGCGGCAATCCTACCGACAAGTGCAAGTCGGAAGCTCCCAACTCCACCGTAGTTCTTAGCAATTCATCCATTGTGTATCTTAACGTTGATACAGCCATTATGCCCAATTCCTCCCGAATGTACAGATCGCCGCTGCGATCTTACTGCTTATCATGTAACAGACTAATTATAAACTAGAACAGTTCATGCTCTATTTATGATTTTAAGCAAAGGACCTGCCTATTTGGTTAAATTAGTCGTTTCCTTCTACATAAACTACGCGCAGGCATTCTTCCATAGAAGTTACGCCAGACAAAACTTTCGCCAAGCCGTCATCCTGCATTGTATTCATACCTTCTTCCACAGCAGCTTGTTTAATTTCAGCTGTTGAAGCGCGATTTAAGACCAAAGCACGGACTCTATCGGTCATAGGCAATATTTCATGAATACCGGTACGCCCCTTATAGCCAGTGGTCTTGCAGTTATCACATCCCCGGCCGCGATAGAATTTAATGTCGGAATCGCCATACATTGAAAGACCGAACTTCTTAATAGCTTCTTCTGAAGCTGAGAAAGACTCTTTACAGTTGGGGCAAATAGTACGCGCTAAGCGCTGGGCTAATACTCCAACGACTGAGGAAGCAACCAAGAACGGCTCAACACCCATTTCAATTAAACGGGAAACCGCACCGGCAGCGTCATTGGTGTGCAGTGTTGAAAGTACTAAGTGTCCAGTAAGAGCTGCTTCTACTGCGATATTTGCGGTTTCAGCGTCACGGATTTCACCGACCATGATGATGTCAGGGTCTTGACGCAAGAAGGCACGCAACGCCGAGGCGAATGTCAGATTAGCTTTAGGATTTACCTGAACCTGATTTACACCGGGAAGCTGATACTCAGCTGGGTCTTCAATAGTTAAAATATTGGTCAGACCGGTATTTAGCTTATTCAAGCACGAATAAAGGGTCGTCGATTTACCAGAACCAGTCGGCCCAGTAACCAAAATCATCCCGTAAGGCTTATCGACAATCGCTTCGAACTTGGTACGGTTAGCCTCGGAAAAGCCCAGTTTTTCTAAGCCTAACATAACCGAGCCTTTATCCAAAATACGCATAACTACTTTTTCGCCGTGAATAGTAGGCACTGTAGATACGCGCAAGTCAAATTCTCGGCCATCGTGTTTCAAGTGAATTTTGCCGTCTTGAGGGATACGCCGTTCAGCGATGTCCATGTTAGACATAATCTTAATACGGCTGATCATAGGAGCTTGAATATGCTTAGGCGGAGTCATTACATCATGAAGCACACCGTCCACGCGATAGCGTACTTTTACGTTGCGTACTTCTGGCTCAATGTGAATGTCGGATGCCTTATCGTTAATCGCCTGTGAAATAATTAAGTTTACAACGCGAACGATAGGAGCCTCATCGACTAAAGCTTTCAGTTTATCTAAGGAAATTTCTTCAGCTTCAACGTCGTCTTCCACTTCCATGCCACCGAAGTCCGTTTCGGCTATATCTTTCACCGCACTGTCAACAGCGACCATGTCAGTAACGCCAAACATACTGCCGATAGCTTTGGAGATTGCGTCTTCAACGGCAATTACCGGCTGAATATCGAACCCCGTTATGAGCCTAATATCGTCAATGGCCAAAACGTTTAACGGATCGGCCATGGCCAAAGTTAGCTGATTCTCTTGCTGCGAGATAGGAATGACGTTATAGCGTTTGGCTAAGTGCTCAGGAATGGATTTAACAAGATCGGGGTCTAATGATAGCGACTCAATGTCGGCAAAAGCAAATCCCATCTGTTTTCCCAGAGATTCGACTATATCTTTGTCGCTAACAAATCCCATACTAACGAGGACTTTCTGCAACGGCTCATTGCGCCGATCCGCATCGCTCTGAGCTTTATCCAGCTGGCGCTGCGTAATGAAGCCCTCTTCAAGAAGCATTCTGCCAATTTCTTCATTAGACTTATTGATCATTAGTCACTCTCCGATACCACTCTATACCTGGAACAATTCGCGAACCGTCCCATTAAACGCTCTGTATCGAGCGCCAGACGAAACCTAACACGCATTAATACGATAAGGCCATAAACGTATAACTTCGATAAATTACGATTATATCCTGTAACTAATAATATATAGTTATCAAAAAAGCCCAAGAACTACTCAGCGTGCAAACCAAAATACTTGACCGGCTGTTTTTCACCGGTTCTGGTAAGAACGTTATCAATCCACGCTCTAACCATATCAATAGCTACCGCATTTGCTCCGCCTTCTGGGATAATAATATCCGCGTAACGTTTCGTGGGTTCCGTGTAAAGCATGTGCATAGGGCGCACAACTTTTTGATATTGTTCTATAACATCATTTAACGCTCTGCCCCTTTCCAAAATATCGCGTTTTAAGCGGCGTATGAAGCGCACATCAGCATCGGTCTGCACAAAAATCTTAACATCCATACGCTCGCGCAAACGCGCGTCTTCGAGAGCCAGTATGCCTTCCACAATTAAAACCTTAGCTGGTTTCACTATTTTAGTTTCCTGCACTCTAGTATGCGCTATAAATGAATATATAGGCTGCTGCACGCTTTCACCGCGGCACAAAGCGTCAAGCTGTTCGATAAGCAAATCGTTATCGTAAGCGTCGGGATGATCGTAATTAGTTTTATGCCTCTCTTCAAACGGTATATGACTTTGGTCTTTATAGTAAGAATCCTGAGCGATAACCTGCACACAGTGGGGAGGATACGATTCTTTAAGTTTTCTTGCTATTGTAGTTTTTCCCGAACCAGTCCCTCCAGCTACACCAATTATCAAAGGATGCACAGCAATTTCCAAATTAACTGCTTCGTCCTTAGAACTCTCTTTCATATTATACCCTCCCCCAATGTCACTTTGACAGATTATCAATGTCGTTAACTTAAGGCTCAACGACATTGGAGATGTTGACTCATATACAAATATCGCCGCGATTATGCCCGGATACAAGTTAGCCTATAACATAAGCTAAACCTCGATTCCCCAACAGCCGTGAGCACCCTTGGGCACCCCCTCTGTCGCAGCCGCGGCTTCTCCCCCTCCCATCCTTTAGGGGGAGTCAGATAGTTCGCAAGTTAGCTGATCGCTAACTAAATGATATTACTTCCCTAGTTAGACATTTCACGAGTTAGCTCATTGCTAACTAATGACATCGTTCATCTCTACGCCTATTAAAGTCAGCGCAAATACTTATTCACAGCCCGATTGTGTTCGCTTTCGGTCCTAGTAAAGACATGACTGCCATCGGCTTTTATATCGTTGCGCACATAAAACAGGTAATTGTTTTTTTGCGGATGAGCAGCAGCTTTTATTGCTGCCAAACCGGGATTGCATATTGGGCCGGGTGGCAAACCAGCATGAAGATAGGTGTTATAAGGAGAATCTATGTCCAAATCGCTGTACAGCAGATACTCTTTTTGTTTGCCCAAGGCGAACTGAATGGTAGCATCACACTGCAAAAGCATTCCCGCATTTAGTCTGTTAATATATACGCCAGCTATAATTGGGCGTTCGCTGGAGACCTGAGCTTCACGCTCAATCAAAGAAGCCAAAACTATGGTCTGAGCCAAATTTAAAGGCGACTTGTTATTTACTTCTGGACGAGCCAATTCATTAAAACGGCTAGTTATAATGCGCAAAAGCTCATCAGCAGAGCAAACCCAGGGAACCTCGTAAGTGTCAGGCAACAGATATCCTAGGAGATTATCGGGGAAATCACCGTAATCTTTTCCGTGCCGAGTTGCCAATTCAATAAATTCAGCAGTATCACAAAGATGGTTTTTAGCTATAATGTCGGCCATTTGCGGAATCAGCAGGCCTTCCGGAAAAGTTATTTTGCGGGTAAGCACTTTTCCAGAAGTTAGCTGCTCAATAATCTGCTCCGGAGTTGCAGCAGGACTAATTAGATAATAACCAGACTGTAGAGCATCACCCTTTTCTTTATAGCGCACTAACAGACGAAATGCCAAAGCCGAACGCACTAGCGATTCTCTTTCCAACAATTCACCTATACTGGATGCCGTAGCTCCTGGAGCAATCTCAACGACTTTAGCTTTTTGAGAACCATCTAAATCGACAGGATGCAAAACATCTTTATATTGATAATAAGCCCATCCGGCTACCGCCAGCAACAAACAAAATAGGCATAAAAAAAAGCGCAAGATAATCTTCACCTGTGCGCATTTCTATAACAATTCACCTCGCCCTTTTATCAATGTCATTTAGTTAAGGCTCAATGTCGTTAACTAAAGGCTCAACGACATTGGCAATGTTAACTCATATACAATTATCGCCACGTTTATG
>JAUNIO010000103.1 GCA_030535355.1 bacterium
TGTCGTTAACTTAAGGCTCAACGACATTGGCAATGTTAACTCATATACAATTATCACCACGTTAATGCCCGGAAACAGGCAATTTTTTATTAGCTGTCAGCGCCATTAAAGGGGCAGCGTCGGCCCAAATACGCTGATATAATGCCTTAAGTACAGGAATTTTATTCAAAATCAAAGAATCTTGCACTTTAGAGCTAAGTATAAAAATACGGATTGGATGATACAAATGGGCACAGACACTTGCATATACTGCGGCAGTGACAGCCTAGCTTATCTGCACAATAAAGAACTGGTAAAACACAACTGCGATATAATGCACTGCCAATTCTGCAAGGTCAAGTTCAGCTCACTCGAGTTCAGACTGGTGAACAGCGACACCCTGCTGAACAGCAAGCCCGATTTTTCCGTAGGCGACGAAACCAGCACTCTAGCCTCTGCCTTCGGGCTGATGGAAAGGCAGCGCTGGAGCGAAGCGCTATACTACCTCTGCCGCCATACCTACCCCCTCGAGCATCCTGCGCAATTCCTAATCTACCGCGACATTTGCCAAGCGGCCAGTGTTCTGGATGGCACTAACCCTTTGCATTACGAGAACGATTACGACCCTCAAACCGCTTCTCGCCTGCTTCTCGATGTGCTAAGCCACAATCTCAAAAGATTAAGCTATTATCTGCCCAAAGACGATGAAAATAAGCGTTTTGAGATTCTGTCGCAGCTTTTCAAAGCTGTGCGAATTTTTCCGCACGTTTCCATTGCTGCGGAACTAATACCCCCTAGCAATAAGAGACGAGGCCTTATCGAGAAGAATAAGCATCCCCGCGAGATTGAGCGCGAGCTGTTAACCCACAAACAGCAGCTAGCCGTACTCGTCACCTTCGCAGAATACTTAGAAAGCCTTCAAGAATCTCCGTTCGTTCTAGAATATCTCAAAATGGCCCGCCAACTCTATGCCAACTGCCTGGGTAATAGCAGCGCCGACCTACAAACACAGCTAAACAGCTTAACAACAATATTGACAACAGACATAAAAATGGATGTCTCATCCCTTCTTATGCCAAGCAAAAACACATATTCAGCAAACACTTGTGACGAACAGGATTATCCCTACAATTTGCAGCCAATATTACAAAAAAAGCTTCTCCGCCTCGACAAACTTATCAGCGATCCCGTTCTCGCGCCTTCTTCACTCGATCCTAAGTCCAATGCCGCCGCGCTGATAAACAGTTCTTCCGTTGAGGACCACAGCGCAAAAGCCAGCCTAAGCGGTCTTATGCGCTCCGAGGTCTCTCTCCCAACCGCCGCCAAATATGTGTCAGCCACAATTGCTGCCGTTACAGCAGTTGCTGTGTTCTTTTTTTACGGTTCTGTTGAGCAAACATTACGCTATTTCTCATTCGATGGAAATTTCAGCAAAGCCATAATAGATCATAGCGATGATCTTCTTATCGGTGCCATCGTAGCCGCAGCAGCTCTACAGTACTCTATGAGACACAGAAAGAAAATGAAAGAACTATATTCCTCAACCATACAGTTTCAAAACACAAAGATAGAATATACTGAATTATCCAATAATTATAATAAAATAAGTAAAGCTGCTATGTTTGCGATTATGCCGATATGTTTTCTTGTAGCTAATTATTTCACACATGATATACTAACAGGTGTAATTGCATATTCGGTTGTAGCAATTCTAGCGGTATGTTTTTATTGGTATAATAGCTTATAAAAATAAGGTTTTGCACTGCTCAACTCCGCCAGGCTAACGCTCTGGGCCAATCTCACAGAAGTAAAGACCATTAACAGCCAGATAAAGCCTATTATCTAAAGGTTTTTTAATGCTTTTCTGCAAATTATGCTCAAGGAGTGGAGAGCATGAACAGCATGAACAAGAAAGCATTACTATCCGCAGCCGCTGGCCGCACCCTGCCCGATTTGGTCTTAAAAAACGCCCAAATAGTCAACGTCTTTACCGAACAGCTGGAACAAGCCGATGTGGCCATAACCGACGGTTATATCGTCGGCGTAGGCCGCTATTGCGGCCAGCGCGAGATCGATCTGTCTGGAAAAATCATAGCCCCCTGCTTCATGGACGGGCACATGCATCTGGAATCTTCCCTCCTCACCCCTCTGGAATACGAAAAAGCCGTACTGCCCCGGGGCACGGCTGCCGTCATGGCCGACCCCCACGAGATCGCCAACGTGGCCGGAAGCAAGGGCATCGACTTCATGATGTCCATTACCAAAAATCTAGACATGCGCGTCTATTACACCTTATCACCCTGCGTCCCCTCCAGTCCCTTAGAGGAACCAGGATGCCGCTTAGACGCCGCTGCCCTGCGCCCTTACTACCCAAATACTCAGATTTTAGGTTTGGCCGAGGTGATGAACAGCGCCGGAGTCGTAGCCGCTGACCCCGACCTGCTGCAGAAAATCCACGACGCCGAAGCGGCGGGGAAAAACGTAGATGGGCACGCTCCCGGACTTTCAGGCCAAGAGCTCTGCGCTTATGTGCTGGCCGGAGTGCGCACCGACCACGAATGCAGCAGCGCCGCCGAAGGCTTAGAAAAGCTGCGCCTAGGCCTGTGGATTATGATCCGCGAAGGCACGGCCGCCAAAAACCTGGAAGCTCTGCTGCCGCTCTGCCAGCCGCCCTACCATAACCGCTGTCTCTTCGTCACCGACGACCGCCATCCCGAAGAGCTGCTGCGAGAAGGGCACATGGACGCTATAATTCGCCAAGCGGTGAGTTTAGGCGCTGATCCCATCCGCGCCATCAAAATGTGTACCTACAACACAGCTCAGTGTTTCGGCCTCAAAGGCTGCGGAGCTGTTGCCCCAGGTTACAGAGCCGATCTGGCTGTTCTCGGCAGTCTGAGCCAGATAGATGTGCAGCAGGTTTTCCTCGCGGGCAGTTTGGTAGCCAAAAACGGCGAGATGGTAAAGTCCCAAGCCAGCACCAGCGCCAACGATCTGCGTTCCCTCAAAGAACAGTATCCTACGATTTGGCACTCCTTCCATCTTTCCCCTATCCAGCCTGAACTGTTTGCCGTCAAAGAGCTGAAAAATAAGATGCGCCTTATCGGCTTAAAAGCTCACGAGCTGCTCACTGAAGAGATTATCGCTGAGGTTTCCCCGCAGCAGCGGGAGCGCAACGGTATAGACGTCTCCCGCGACATTCTAAAAACGGCGGTTTTAGAGCGCCATCACCATACCGGGCATATCGGTTTGGGTTTTGTGCGCGGTTACGGGCTTAAGCGCGGAGCCATCGCCACCAGCGTAGCCCACGATTCACACAACATCATAGTTATAGGCTGCAGCCACGCCGACATGGCGGCAGCGGCAGAGCGCGTGCGCCTCTTAGAAGGAGGTTTAGCCGTAGCTGACGGAGGCGAAGTAATCGCCGAATTAGCCCTGCCTATAGGCGGGCTGATGAGCGAGCTGCCCCTCAAACAGATCGATGCCCAAATGACCCAGCTGAAAAAAGCAGCAACCAGGCTTGGAGTATCTCCCGCCATAGATCCATTTATGACTCTGTCTTTTGTCAGCCTGCCGGTAATTCCCCAGATACGCCTCAATGGCCGGGGACTGATCGATGTCCAGAAAAACCAAATTATAGACGTAACTTTTGATTAAGCGTTTAATCCATCTTTAAAGCGAAGAGACATCGGCATAACCCTTGATTTCGCGCTTTCCAGCGCTGTCTGAGGAGTTTAAGGTCTGCTGTTGCGGAGCGCGAGATAATGGACACCAGCACCGTTCAATGCTAAAACGCTTTTCTGGAAGAGAGACGCCAACTATGCAGATAAAATGCACCTATTGCGGCAGCACAGCCGTTAAGCTCATCCAAACCATACCCGACCAAAATATCAGCCATTATAGCTGCGGCATATGTTCACACACCTTCGTCTTAGCCGATAAACCTGCCGGAACTGCTGCAGGAACAGCGCCCCCATCCTCCGCCGCCGAAGGTGCCCCTAAAAGCAGCGCGAACGCAAAAGTCCAGCAGAGCAAAAATAGCGGCAGTTCCTCTGATCGCAGCGGCAACGCTGACAACGAGAACGCTGCGCCGGACGAAGAAGTCAATTATACCAGCGCCAAAGAATTCTTCACAATAGTCAGCAATCAGCTAAACAATAATTATTATCTTAGAGCCTGCAAATTATTGGATAACTACCCCCATCCCGAGGAGTGCCCTCTGCGCCTGCTCTTCTACAGAAATGTTGCCGTTCTCGGGGATTACGGAGGCATAAAATCACCTCTAGAGGATCCCAATAAATGCTTAAGCGTTCTAAACGATCACGTCAGCCATTTAAATAATTTTTTAGCCACAACCGACAGAGAAAAGCTCTACGACATTTTAAGCGGGCTTTACGATGCTATAAAAATATTTGGCCAGCTTCGTATTAACCCGTATTCACATTCATCTTATCTTGAGCGCGGACGACATAGCACTATAAAAGTCGTAATCGACGAGAAAACCTACGCTTGGCTGGAGCGCACTGTTATCATAGGAAAAATGGCCCAGAATTTGGAGAGCCTGCAAAACGACAGCCGCTATGGGAATAAGTACCGCGAGATGGCCGCTTCTTTGTGGGCCGACTGTTTATATAACCCATCATTGCAGCCCTCAGGTATAGACTTAACCACAGATGTTGTCACTGTAGCTCTGAACAGAGTCCTAGATTATTTAACCGTCACCAAACAGGAGAACCGCCTGCGCCAACAGCTTCAAAATAAGCTCAGCAATCCCCAGGCTGTCGTCGATCTAACCTATCAATATGTTGATAGGAAGAAAGTGCGCATGACCATAAACATACTAGTCTTTTGCGCGCTGTTAATCATCGGCTGTATCGCAGCGTTGTTCTGCCCTGACCTGAATCGGTTTCTCCATTGATACAGCGAGCCGGAGGCTGCAGCGATAATGTCCAAACCATGTCCTTATTGCGGGAGCAAACACTTAAATTATAGCTTTAAAGATTTTTTCAGCCATCGCGAACAATACGCCTGCCCCTGCTCGTTTACCGTCTCATCGCCGACATTGCCTACTACGGAGGATTGTGTGAAAAAACGGTCGGTGAGCTGAAAATTATAAAGCCATGTCCGCCCTTGTAACCGCTGTGCTTTCAGCAGGTATTATTCTTTATATCGGTACCTACATATACAATTATTGTTTCCTTAATGCCAGCAAGGCTAAGAAAAAAAACAGCTTGAAAAAATAACGGCTCTAATATTTTTTTAATCTCCATATTTATTTTTTCCGCTTTGTCGTGATAATATTATTTGGGGTTACCTAAAGCTTCTCGCAAGCCCAGGCTCTATCCCATCAACACATCCGCCTCCACACCAAACAAGGCGCAGCGGACGGGCTGATTAACGAATGCATCAGCTAGGCCCAAATGACACAAGACTTGAGCTCCAGCTCTGCATTTAGCGCAGAGAAGTTTGCAGCACCCGCATCAATTAATTGCCATCAATGAATTGAATCCATAAATTGAAAGTCGAGTTGTCCGGAGGTCTTACGAGGATGTCGATGAGTATTAGCAGCATTGGTTCCCGCTCAGCCATCTATGAAAGCCAATCTATTGCCGAAAGCGCCGCTACAGCGTCTGCCAGTTATTCCATAAATGACAGCATCAGTTTATCCGCTGCCAATCAAACCGACCCCCTGACCGACCTCAATGGCCTTTACGAGCAAAAAGCCCAGGCTGAAAACACCGTTAACGAAATTAAAGGCCAAACTGACGAAGTTCAGTCTCAAATCGACAGCCGCAAGGGCGAGATCAGCCAGGAATATCAAAACGACGACGCTTCCGCGCAGCTAAATGAAAAATACCAGGAAGCTCAGGCCGAATACCAAGAGGCCAGCGCCGCCAAGAGTGCCGCCCAGCAGGAGGTAACTCAGCTCAATCAGGATAAGGCCACCAATTCTCAGGCCATCGCCACCAACGCCCAGCAGACTCAGCAAGCGTCTTCGGAACTCAGCGCTGCCCAAAGCGAACTGGCTTCTCTCACCCCGCCCCAAGCGCCCAGCGGGGACGATCCCGAAGCTCAAGCCGATTATCAGGCGCAAATGGCCGATTATGAAGCGCAAAAAGCCGCTATCGAAGCCAGAATAGATGCCGCCCAGCAAGAGCTGGATAAGCTGCAGGCCGAACAGCAGCAATTACAGGCCGAGCAGCAGCAAATCGATGCCGACCTGCAGAATGCTCAAAATGAAATGACCCAGCAGGATGCGGCCATGCAGACTGCTCAAGCCCAAATGGATGAAATTCAGAACAGTCTCAGTGAGAACAATCCCGAACTGCAGGAAGCCCTGGACGAGGATTCCGAGCTGCAGTCCCTGCAGAGCGATTTCGAAGAGCTTCAGCAGCAGCAAACCGAAGCTGAACAGGAACTCAGCGATATCGAGGCTCAGATAGCCGAAGCTGAAGCCAATAATTCCAGCCTGCAGGCGCAAAATGCCGAGAACACCACTATGGACCTCCTGAGCACCGCCGATGAGGCAGGCTGCGATGTTAACGGTTCCATTGCTGACTCACAGGACGCCGTAGCCCAAAAAGAATACGGCAAAAGCTACACCGAACTCAATGACGCAGAGAAGATGGCCTTAGAAGCCAAAGTTGATGGCGAAGTCACCCTGAACATGATGGATCAGGCCCGCAAAATGCTGGAAGAAGACCCAGATAATGCTGACGCCAAGGCGGTTTTAGAAAAAGGTCAGCAGAGCTTGGATGCCCAGGAGAAGAGCGCCCGGGCCAATCTGCTCGACAGCAAGGACAGCCTGCCCGACGATCTCAAGTATGAAGCCAACCAGGCTATGAAACAGGCTTGGGAGGAAGCCAAAAAGAACGGTTCCGACCCGGATGCCGCCGCTATGGCAGCTTTGGCCGATTATGCGTACGCCAACGCCGATAATGCCAACTTTGGCCCCGATAAACTGGAGGCCCTGCAAAGCTTAGCCAAATCTTCCGACAGCTATGCCGAGGCCATCGGCAGAACCGACAAAGGCCAGGATATTTCGGACAAACTGGCTGCCAAACAAAAAATGGCGGAAGAATTGGGCATTTCCGCCAGCGAAATTATCGAGATCGACGGCGGCGATGGGAATAACAACATCAGCATCACCGCGGCAGGCCAAGGCGGAGTTGCCGTAACTGTGGACGGCAAGACCACGGAGTATTCCCAAGAAGATGCCCAGCGCCTGTTCATCGCCGGCGGTGCCGGTAAAGATACCATCAATGTGGACGGCAAAGTCAAGCAGGATATGCACCTTTACGGCGGCGTCGGTGACGACACCATCAGCGGCGGCGCTGGTAAGGACACCATCTATGGAGGCAAAGGGGATGACGCCATCCACGGCGGCAACGGTGTGGACACCATCAGCGGCGGAGAAGGCGTCGATGTGATCAGCGGTGGTTTAGGACTGGACAACATTTTAGCCGACATTAGCATAGACAAGATTTCAGATGGTCTAGTAGTCAAAGACAATATCAACGGTTCCCACGAAGACCCAACGCTGTTCAATTATGACCAAATAAACGGTTACAAAGACGCCTCCCTGCGGCTCGACGACATCTCAGATTACGGGGAGAAATTTAATGAGGCTTGGCAAAAGCACCGTGAAAATATCGGGAAAACACCCGAATCTAAGTTCACCCATGGACTCGACAACGTTACAACACTAGTCAGTACGGCCTCTGGTGTTTTAGACGGCGTCAGCAATATTACGTCTGGTATTGAAGATAATGATCCTTTTGCGGTATCGGCAGGTGTCGGCGGCATTGCAGACAGTGTCAGCGGCGGAATTGACAAGTACAACGAAGCTGCTGAAAAATTTGAAAAAGGCCCTAAATTCGAAAGGACAAGCACAGCATTAAAAGGTGTTGCCGCATTTGGGGTTGTCGGCAATACCGTTGGAGCAGTCAAGAACTTCCAAGAAGGGGAGATCGCCGCAGGCTTAAAGAGTTCCAGCGACGCTGCCGGAAATCTCAGCACCACCCTGGAGTTCGCCGATACTATGAATCAGGCCCGGGTGGCCAAAAAGTCTGCAGAAGCCGCAAGCGGTGCCAGCAAAATTGACAATGCCACAGACAGTGCTCAGACAGTAGCCCAGCAAGTGGCCGAAGAAGTAGCCAAACCAGAGACAGCTGCAGTGCCTGCAGGCGAAACTGCCAAAGCCACCAACTCTACTACAGAGATCGCGGGCGATGCGGGCAAAGTTACAGACACTCCTAAGACAGAAGCACCCAAGACCGACGCGCCCAAGGCAGAAGCACCCAAGACCGACGCGCCTAAAGCAGAAGCCCCCAAAACAGACACGCCCAAAACCGACGCGACCAACGTTGCTGGTGATGCAGGTAAGGCCGGCAATGCCGCAGACGCAGCGGGCGATGCAGGTAAGGCCGGCAAAGCCGCAGACGCGGCT
>JAUNIO010000104.1 GCA_030535355.1 bacterium
TGTCGTTAACTTAAGGCTCAACGACATTGGCAATGTTAACTCATATACAATTATCGCCACGTTTATGCCTGCGTATAAGCTAGAGCATAACACAAGCTAAACCTCGATTTCCCAACAGTCTTGGAGTCTTGCCCCCCCTCTGTCGCAGTCGCGACTTCTCCCCCTCCCATCCTTTAGGGGGAGTCAGATAGTTTGCAAGTTAGCTGATCGCTAACTAAATGATATTAGCCCTTTTATCTATATCATTTCATTAAGGCTTGACAACATTGATGATGTCGCTTATGCACAATCATCGCCACGTTCATGCTCGCGTACAGACTAGCACATGGCGATATTGAGATTTTACCAATCAGCATCGCTTTCACGCTGTTTGGCCGCATTCTGTTTATCTAAATAAGTCTGCAAGATAAGCACGGCAGCCACTCTATCCACGCTTTCACGCCGCTTTTTTCCACTTTCGCCTAAAGATTTCATGGTATTATGCGCTTCTACTGTAGTAAAACGCTCATCCTGAAAAACCACCGGTACCGTTAAGCGCTGCGCTAAACGCTCTGCTAATTCCGCATATTTTTCAGCCTGTTTTCCCACGCTTCCATCGGTATTTAGTGGCCGCCCCACCACAACTTCTCCCACCTGGTGTTGTTCTACTAAATCGCGAATATGGGCCATCAAATAGTCTTTATCACGTCCATCCACAGTTTCCAAAGCGCTAGCAATCAAGCCGCTGGGATCAGATAACGCTACACCTACCCTGCGCCCACCCAAATCAATGCCCAAAATACGCATTCTTATTCTCCCTATTGCCTATTACTCCAATGTCATTTAGTTAAGGCTCAAGGACATTGGAAATGTTTACTCATATACAATTATCGCTCCATTCATGCCCGCGTACAAGCAGGCACATCACATACGCTATATCTCGATTCCCCAACAGTCTTGGAGTCTTGCCCCCCTCTGTCGCAGCCGTGACATCTACCCATCTCATACTTTAGGGTAAATCATTTACCATATTACGGGCCCGTACCAAAGGAAGACCGCAAGCGCACCAATGACGCCAGACTATCTCTTCTAATCTCCGCATTTCTGTAGCGTCAGCCTCAGCCACTACAGCCCTATCAGATGTTAAAAACGGTAAACGCTGCAGCATAATCAACATACGCCGCGGCAGATAGACAGCCTGAACCGTCTTAATTATACAGCTATCGCACAATACACCGCCATCGGTATACGAATAGCCCGCTAAGAAATTACTCCCACAGCGCACACAAGAAGATGTAAAAGGCTGCTGTCCCAATATGCGCAGCAAATTCCATTCCGACCAGCATCCTAACAAACGAAAACGTTTAGATGACTCTAAGGTCTGCAGAGTACGAAGAATTAGGCCGTAAACTTCCTCGCATTCCGCAGTATCTTCTATCTGGGGCAGCGCCGACCATAATTCCAGAAAAAAACTACCCCAACAAAGACGGCCATAATTTTGGTATATGCCTCTAAAACTGTGCAGCATTTCAGCTTGGCTAAGATAGTAAAGCTGCCTGCCAGGAGTCAGCATCGCATTTAACTCGGCAAAAGGCTCAACTTTGCCCACCCAGGCGCTGCTGATTTTTTTTGAGCCTCGCGCAACAGCATCTACACGGCCTCGCCGAGGAGAAAACAAACCAATTATTTCGTCCGCTTCCCCCAGAGGTCTCCGAAATAAAACCAGCGCTCGCGTTTTCAAGGCTTCACTCATAAATTTCTCGCCTCACGCCAGCGCCAGTGATAAGAAATATAAATCTGGGCAATTAAACAGGCCTAATTGCCGCCTTTCATGATCTTGATTGATGCGCTGGCACCAATGCGCGTAGCCCCAGCTTTAATCATTTCTGCAGCTGTTTCAAAATCGCGGATACCTCCAGACGCTTTAACGCCGATATTGCGCCCCACAGTTTGGCGCATCAAAGCCACATGGTGAGCTGTGGCTCCGCCAGGCCCAAAACCGGTAGAAGTTTTTACAAAATCTACGCCGGCATTGCGTGCCAGCCGACACGAACGCACGACTTCTTCGTCGGAAAGCATAGCTGCTTCAATAATAGCTTTAACTAAGCGGCCACCTGCAGCGTGAACGACCTCACGAATATCGTTTTCCACCAGTTCATCCTGATGGTTCTTGAGCGCACCGATATTGATGACCAAATCAACTTCATCAGCGCCATTGGCAATAGCATCACGGGTTTCATTGGCCTTAGTAAAACTAGTTGTCGCTCCTAAAGGAAAACCTATCACTGTGCAAACCTTAACTCCGCTGCCTCGCAAAGCATCAGCTGCTGTGCTGACCCAGCCCGGATTGACGCAGACAGAAGCAAAACGATTTTCCCGCGCTTCAGCACAAAGCTTCAAAATATCGTCGCGGGTAGCATCGGCTTTCAGCAAAGTATGATCTATCATATCGGCTACCATGCGTCCAGTAATTTTTGTGCCCAAACCATTGGTAACCCGATCAGCACCAGCATCAATGACCGCCTGTACCTTATCAGGAATAAGACTGGTGCAGCTACCCTGTCCGGAGCATTCGCCGGTCGTGCTGGCAGTACAGACACTGCCGCATCCTCCATGTCCTCCGCATCCGCCGCAGCAATGATGCTGCTCTTTAGCGATAGGCGCTGGATTATAACTCGGTTTTGCCGAGACACCTTTGCGATTTAATTCCTGCATGACCTCATCGGTAATTCTCGCTACCAAAGCATCAATATCCACCAGCTTTTCCTCCTCAGCGGTCTAAGCTGATCAGCGCTATTGCTGATCGTCTCTGTAATCAATATCAATTCTATCAACAATTCCCACCACAACAGCCTCGGCAGGACAAGTTTTATCAGCCAAAACCTGGCGGGCACCGCTGCCTTCATAAAGCAGCGTGATTATATCACCTGTGCGGCTGCCCACTGTGTCAACAGCAACTATAGTGCTTCCTTTTGTTTCATCGGAAAGCGCATCCCAAGGAACTACCAGCACCAAACGCCGCCCCTGAAAGGACTGATGCTGCGCAGTGCTCCAGAAACTGCCTACAACGCGTCCTAAGATCATCGCAAGTCCATGTCATCAACTAAGCCTACTATAGTCGCATCCAAAGGAGCTAATTTTTTGGGCCAAGGAATAGTAGCTTCTTTGCTCTTAACTAAATAGACCAAGTCACCCTCTCTGCAGGGAAGAATATCCAAAGCTACGATCAAACCGCCCTGATTAGTGCCATCGTGGTTAACCGGCTGCACCACTCTAAAGACCCCACCCTCCAAATCGGGGACTTTGCGCGTCGCCACAACCGTACCTTTAACCACTCCCAAAAACACTAGACTTGCTCCTTAAGAAAGCGGCGCTCGATCTGCAGCATTTTTTCGATACGCCGCGCATGCCGCACTCCTCCAAACGAAGTGCTCAGCCATACGCGTACAATCTCTTTAGCTAAACCAGAGCCTGTAATACGCCCTCCGAGGGTTAATACATTAGCATCGTTATGTTCGCGGGAATTTTTAGCGGCAAAGGTATCATAACAAGCGGCTGCACGTACTCCTGGTACTTTGTTAGCCGTCATGGCCGAACCCATACCAGCGCCGTCGATCATAATTCCTCTCACATTCTGAGGATCAGCAGCCACCGCTGAAGCCACTAAAAAGGCAAAATCGGGGTAATCGACGGGGTCTGCGCTGTGCGTTCCATAATCAGCCACATCGTAGCCGAGTTCCTGAACGTATTTAACCAATTCTTTTTTCAGCTCAAAGCCGCCATGATCGCTAGCTATAACTACTCGCAAGGTGATCCTCCTCAGAGAACAAGTCTCAAAAAATGGTCATGAAGACCTCAGTTAACAGTAGCAGACCCATTAAGCTTGCTGTTGGTTAGCTCTACAGGCCTTAACTAAAAGAGATGATAACAGCGCAGCTAAATAATGCGGAATCTATCTACTAACACACAGCGGCGCTGCCTGGTAAATGTGCGTGCCGAAGTAAGGCCATCACCAGTCGTGCCTGCAATGGTCAAGGTAGTATGGCCTTCGCCGTTAAACCCCAGGCCTGAAAGATTAGGGCCATTCTTAACAAATATATTGCAATTACATAAACGCGACATTTTCGAGAGGGCTACAATATTGTGAGAGTGCATGGTCGCCGTATGATAGCATTTGCCCTCAGCCTTAAGAGCTAAATCGATAGCCTCATCTACATTGCGCACGCGCACTAAAGGCATAACCGGCATGAGCTGCTCCGCAAAGACCAAAGGATGATCCGCCGGTGTTTCTGCCACCAACAAACGAGTTTCTTCGGGGACATCCAAATTGATATACTTGGCAATATCGCAGGGTTTTAATCCTACTAGTTCCTTATTAATAGCCAGATCGGTTTTGCCAACAGCCGGTTTCTTAAACAAGACCTTACTTAAATCTTCGAACTGCATAGGCGTAAGCATTACGCAGTTATTTTCTAAAACCCGCTGTACAAATTCGCGATAAACGTGATCGACGATAATAGTTTCTTTCTCACAGGTGCACATAATGTTGCAGTCAAACGAAGCACCAAACACCATATCTCTGGCAGCCTGAACGAGATCGGCAGTCTCGTCGACTATGCAGGGCGGGTTGCCAGGGCCAGCAGCTATGCATTTCTTGCCCGCTTTCATAGCTGCCCTTACCACACCGGGACCGCCGGTGACGACCAAACAGTCGATATCTTTATGAGTCATCAAAGCCGCGCTGGTATCTTGGGTAGGCTCGGCTACGGTCGTCAAAAGATGGCGCGGGCCGCCTGCCTTAGCAATAGCTCCATTCATTAGCGCTAAAGCCCGCATACTACAGTTCTTAGCACGGGGATGAGGGTTATAGACGACTCCGTTGCCGGCGCAGATCATACTTATCGAATTATTGATGATCGTAGCCACGGGATTGGTCGTAGGAGTAATCGAACCGATAACACCAAAGGGTGCCAATTCCATTAACGTTAATCCATGGTCGCCGGTATAAACTGTAGGTTCGAGGTCTTCTAAACCAGGAGTTTTATTGATACAGACCAACAGTTTTTTATATTTATCTTCTACCCGTCCCATGCGAGTTTCGCGCACGGCCATCTCTGCCAGTTCACGGGCATGTTCCAAAGCTACTTCACGCATAGCTTTGACACAAGCTCCGCGCTGCTCCAAATTCATCGCCATCCATTCGCGCTGCGATTCGTGAGCGGCAGCAACCGCATCATCCTGCGTAGCGAAAACTCCACCATCGGGGTCGGCGGGGCGAGAGCCGGAAGTGCGAACAGCTGGGGCAGAAGGCCGAGCTCCTCCCTGGCTAGCGACTTGACTGGAGACCCTGCGAACAATTTCTTCAACTAGACTGGCGATCTGCGCTCGATCCACTTCCATGAAGTCCTCCCAAGAGACATATAAAAACAAAAATATTTACAATAGCGAATTATTGCGCATCTTCTTTGCGGAAAATAATTTTGCCGTCCATATCTATCGTATCTACGATAGCCATAATGACCGCATCTACCGGGGTATTCTGCGTTGCCTCAGTCTGACGGGCCGAGCTACCAGATACGACCAGCACTATTTCGCCTTGGCCAGCCCCCACAGAATCAACGGCTACTAAAGGTTTTCCCTCCCCTTTGAATTCTTTATAATCGACAGCCTGAACTAACTGCAATTTAAATCCTTCAAGCTTAGGGTTCTTCTGAGTACAGACTACAGTACCTAATACACGCGCAACAATCACCGGAAACGGACCTCTATTCCAAAATTAGCGGCGGTTTCTCTAGCCAAAGAAGTAATAATGCTACCCGGCATCACTTCGAGGACTTTCTTATTAGCCTGAACGACAGCCATCACATCCTCGTTGGTGACTACATCGCGTCCACCTGCTCCTTTATTTGCAGAGAGACAGGCCACACCACCTAGCAAATGAGCAACAATTTGACTAGGCGTATCGACAAAAGCCCCCATACTTTGTACAGTGCGGACATGGTCTTGCACCACAGAAATGATTGCCCGAGGTATGCGCGAGGCATGACGCGACCATCTGTCAGCATCGTCACTGCCGATAAAAACCGGAGTTCCCTGAATAAGCCCAGCTACAGCCAAAGCTACCGGAGGAGTATCCACTATAAGCTGTGCTACCTTAGCCATAACATCCATAGGGGCAAAAGGCAAAATAACAGCATCAGCGGAGTGCACCAGATCATCCCATAGTTCAGGAGGATTCATTATTTCGCACTTTTGCGCTCCCCAGCCATTTTTAGGGGTGCGCTCCCACGGATATCCCAGCCAGTCAATGAAAATATAGTGCGTATCAGTCAGCAGACGTAAGGCTTCCCAGGCGCTTTTTTCACACGCCGAACCCGGAGCGCCACAAATTATAACCTTGCGCTGAGGCGGCCTTTGTGGATTTGCATTCTGGGCTAAATCACCAGGGCCTGCCCCAGCTTCAGATTTGGAGAGCTCGTCTAAGACCAGCTGAGTCACTAGTGCGACTAATTGATTCCGGTCCATTAAGCGGCCTTACCCCTTACTATTTCTGCGCTTTTTCCCGCGGGGGAGCAATAGGCAACACGTCATCGAGATCACGGTGCGGACGAGGAATAACGTGCACGGAAATCAGTTCGCCGACTTTACGGGCAGCAGCTGCGCCTGCATCAGTGGCAGCGCGCACAGCAGCGACGTCACCGCGGACGAGCGCTGTCACATAACCGGCTCCGATCTTTTCGTAACCAATCATTTTTACGTTAGCGGCCTTCACCATAGCATCGGAGGCCTCAATCATCGCTACGAGACCTTTAGTCTCAATCATTCCTAGTGCTTCGTAGGTAGTAACCACTCTGCCCTACCGCCTTTCCAAACTTTACATTTCGCTTTACAGCGAACATATATCAATTTGACGGCTATTGCCGCCTGTCACTCTTAATAACTTTCAGCACCTTCAAATGCAGCTTCCAGCTAAAAAAGAGTTATTTTATTTTCGCTATGAGATAAGCAGTTCCTCTTACCACTGTCATTTACATCCCATCATACCCCAAAGCCCGCAGCCAGTCGCTGCGGTCGCGCCAATTTTCTTTTATTTTAATCCATAAATCCAAATAGACCTTTTTTCCAAACACGGGTTCCAAATCAGCACGGGCCTGAGAACCAATTCGTTTCAGCCTGTTCCCGCCGCTGCCCAAGATAATATTTTTTTGGCCATCGCGCTCAACGTAAATCACCGCGCGCAGATACTGCATATTCTTATTTTCAGCGGGACGGCATTCTTCCACTTGCACAGCCACAGCATGGGGTACTTCCTGCCCAGTATTGCGCAGAAGTTTCTCGCGGATAATCTCCTCAGCCAAAAGCTGATTATTCTGATCGGAGACCTGTTCGGGAGGAAAATAAGGGCAGCCTTCTGGCATCAGCTTACCCAAATAGTTAACCAAGCCGCGCACCCTAAGATTGCGAAAGGCGGACACTAAAAAGCTTTTTTGAAAATCTGCTAAAGCATTATATTCCTGAAGACGCTTCCGCTGTTCTTCTTCGGTAACAATATCAATTTTATTGAGCACCAAAACTTTGGGCATAGACAATTCGCGCAAAAAATCCCCGACTTTGCGATCATCATCGCTGGGTGGCAGAGCACAGTCAGCGACTAACACAACGACATCGGCTTCTTGTCCCTCAGTTTTGGCCGATTCCAGCATCATCTCCCCTAAACGGTTGCTGGGGGTGCGCAAAAAACCTGGAGTATCTACAAATACGATCTGACGGCTGCGGCCATGGTGAATGCCTAACACTCGGCGGCGCGTTGTCTGTGGCTTAGATGAGGTTATAGCCACCTTCTGGCCTACGATGCAGTTGAGCAAGGTAGATTTACCTACATTGGGTTTGCCGATTAAAGCTACAAAACCGCTGCGAAAAGCTGATCGATTCTCTTCCATATAACGAAAGCACTCCTTATGGGCAATGTTGTTAAATTAAAGACTCAAAAACATTATCAATGTTGATTCGATTAGCTAATTACTAATGTCATTTATTTAGCTATCAGCTAACCTGCAAACTATCTAACTCCCCCTAAAGGATGAGAGGGGGAGAAGTCGCGACTGCGACAGAGGGGATGCCCAAGACTGTTGGGGAATCAAGGTCTAACGTGTGTGATACACCAGCTTGTATGCAAACATGAATATAGCGATAATTGTACATGCGTCAACATTTCCAATATCATCGAGCTTTAACTAAAGGGCATTGGCTAATTACTAACTTAATGATATTACATCCTGTTGAAGAAAATCATTAGAGAACAATATCATTTACTTAGCGATTAGCTAACTAGCGAACTATCTAACTCCCCCTAAAGACTAACTATTAAATGTCAATAGACTTCAGAAGGAGGTGACTG
>JAUNIO010000105.1 GCA_030535355.1 bacterium
AATTGTATATGAGTTAACATTTCCAATGTCGTTGAGCCTTAAGTTAACGACATTGAGTCTTAACTAAATGACATTGAGCAATCAGCTATTAAAAAAGCAGATGCGCCAAAGGGCAGACCACCAAAATGCTGATCACGGTGCGCTCAAGAAAAATAACGAACAGCTCCCACAAATTTATGGGTAGTTTAGAAGATAAAATCAAGCCGCCCACTTCATCCAAAAACAGTACCTGGGTCACAGAAATAACCGCTACAATAAAACGGGTTAGGTCTGGGACATTAGCACTGGATATAATAACCGACGGCGTAAACATATCGGTAAAACCGACTATCATCGTGGCCGAAGCCGCCTGAGCATCGGGCACCTGCAGCAAATTCAGCAAAGGTAGAAAGGGCAGGCCCAGATACTGAAATATAGGCGTATAATTGGCCACTATCAGAGCTATCGTCCCTATACACATAACCGTCGGCAAAACACAGAACCACATGCCAAAGCAGTTTTTTAAGCCGTTGGAGAGAAATTCACCAACTCCCTGATGCTCAGCCACCCGCTTGACCGCCAGGGCCAGGCCGTAATCTACGGAATTGGTATAGCCGTCGGGAAGCTTTTCCTCCATAGCTCTGCCTGCGATCAAATAATCGTCCTTCTTCCAGGAAAGGGGGGGAATGCGCGGGCAGATAATCGCACAGATTACTCCGACCAAACAGATGATCAGATAATAAACCCCAAAATATTCCAGCAAACCAACCTGGCTGAGCACCACTAAGCTAAAAGTAATCGAAACTGCGGAAAAAGTAGTGGAGATTACGGCAGCTTCCCGGGCGGAATAATAACCTCCCTCATATTGATTGCAGGTCAGCATAACCCCCAGCGTGCCGTCGCCGATCCACGAAGTAATGCAGTCCACGGCGGCCCGGCCAGGAACGGTAAAAATAGGGCGCATGTATTTGGTCAGCAGCGCTCCGATAAATTCCAACAGCCCAAAATCCAACAGCAGCGGCAACAGAAAACTGGCAATGGCAAAGATGATCACCAGCCCCGATACCAACTCCAAAGCGACACCTCCCTGCTCTGCGCCAGCGATCATCGTCAGAGGGCTGTTCTTGTCGGGAGAGGCCAGTTCCAAATAGGTGAGCCAGACAAAGACACAGCCCAGAGCGCGTACGGCCACCCAAACCAGCGGGCCGCTGAAACAGTCTTTCAGCAAGGGCCTGTCCATAATAAACCTGGGCTTACCTACAGCGATTAGCGCCAGTGCTGCAGAGGCGGTTATAATGCCTGTGCATAGCGCGGGCAAATAAGCACCCACAGAACTGCTGATCAAATCCGCCAGAACTTTGACGGCGATTGTCCATTTCTTGTCGACAAAAATGGGAATCATGAAGAGCAGTACGCCCACTATAGAAGTAGTGACAAAGACCAGCTTATGCTTGAGTTTACTATCCATGGGTGCGCACTCCTCAGTACATGATTGGTTAATTTCTTCTAGAAAGCGCTAAGTCCCGTTGGGTCCCAGCATATATTTGCATATTCTATGCTAAGCCTGCAGGAGCACCCACCGCCTAAACGCACCGCACAAGCGTTTAGGCGTTTTTCTCCACTTGGCAAAAATCAAGACCAGAAAAGCAGATCCGCGCATTGCCGCGCACGATCCGAGTATGCGCCCGCCAATTTTCATTTTTGCTTTCCGCCTGGTTTTGGCGGTTTTCTTCCTCTAGCAAAGACTGCAGGCGTTCCAAGGCTTTGCGCTTATTGGTGTGCTGATTGCGTTCCTCAGTGCAGACGACAGCCTGCCCCGTCGGCACATAAATAGCCCGAACGCCTGTCTCCACCTTATTGACGTTCTGCCCGCCCTTGCCGCCGCTGCGGAACGTATCGAACACTACCTGCTCGGGATCAAACTCTTTTGTCTGCGCCACAGCGCATTCGCTGAAGTCTATAAACCAATTTTTGCGCTTATGGGCAGGCCGGTAAGGACTTTTGCAAACCCACTGCACCGAACCCAAAAATTCCGACAAATCATCGGCGCTGTAAAAGCGAACTGAGCGATAAGTTCCTTCATTGTATCCAGAAGACGTATCGATCACAGAAATATCGTAATGCTCTGTTAAAAATTTCAATAATTTAGCCACTCCCAGCTCGCACTCAGCAGGTCCCTGGCCTGAACTAATCTGGTACAGCATATACTGCAGCTCCTTGCTTTACTAACACCATTTAACGTATTATTATTTAATGTATTAAATTTTACACTTTTTTATTAGCATTTTCATTTTTATTATTCTTCTCCTGCTTTAAAATTGTAAACTGGATATATACGCTCTTTCACTTCTGCCGTAGGTTCAATCTGTTTCAAAATTGTCTGCATCGGCTTATAGGCCATAGGGCTTTCATCCAAGGTCTCTTTGCTTATCGAAGTGGAGTAAACTCCAGCCATCTCCTTTTTAAACTGGGACAGGGTAAACGACTGCTTGGCCTCAGCCCGGCTCAGCAGTCTGCCAGCGCCATGCGGCGCCGAATAGTTCCAGCCGGGATTGCCTTTGCCCAAACAAATTAGACAGCCATCGCGCATATTAAGGGGGATAAGCACTCTTTCTCCCGCCTGAGCCGAGATAGCTCCTTTGCGCAGCAGCATCCGCTCTGTGTCTATATAATTGTGTATACAGGAAAAATAATCTTCCACATCCCATTTCATGGCTTTAATCAGTTCGGCCGCCATGGCCTGGCGATTGATCTCGGCAAACTTCTGAGTGATCTGCATATCGTGTAAATAATCTTGCATCAACGCGCCAGTCGTATAGGCAAACTCATAAGGAATGCCATCAGGCATATCGGCATACGCTTCTTTTTGGTAAAACTCAGCTACTTCGGCACCAAATTTACGGCTGCCGGAATGAATAATCAGCCAGAAAGCTCCATCCTGTCCCTTATCTAGCTCTATGAAATGGTTCCCTCCACCCAAAGTTCCTATCGAGCAAAGGGCTTTGTCCTTTTGTACATGACGGCCGGAACACAGCTCATCTAAATCTAGCTGCTCCGCAAATCGGTGAGCTTTAGCGCGCACTGACCTCCCGGCCGGAATCGCCTGGTGCACCGTTTTGTCCAATTTCTGCAGTTCCAGCTTTTTGCAGCGGATTTTATAGACGCTCAGGCCGCATCCTATATCCACACCGACCAGCCCAGGAGCTATTTTATCTGTCAGAGTCATAGTAGTACCGATGGCACAGCCCTTGCCGGCATGAACATCGGGCATTATGCGAATAGTACAGCCAGCGGACAGAGGACTGCCGCACAGAGCGCGAATCAGCCCCTCTGCCCCCGAATCCAGCGTATCAGCATATACAATGGCATTATTATAAGTATTTTGTATATTGATCAAGCGTCCTCCCCCAACCGATTCCAGCAAAATCAAGCAAAAAAACAATATACTGCAAGTTACTCCGATAGAGACTGCCAATGCAGCAGCATGACTAAAACTATAAACTGCGAACACAACAGAATGGCTAAGACAAAATACTTATTTCACAGGCTGCCTGAACCGCTTTTCGTTTTGCTCTGCAGCCTCGCCGTCATCGCTGCCGTTTTTTATCCCGCTGTGTTTCAGGGGCAGCTCATATATCAGGAAGATTCCGCTGGCTCCGATTCTTTGGATCATAATATAACCCGCCGCTACGCAGCAGTCAAGTCTTTGACTCAATATGGTGAGTTCCCGCTCTGGGAACCCAAAATAGGCTGCGGCGTACCGCTGTTTGCCGAAAGCGAAGCGGGGATATTTCACCCCACGTTTTTGCTGTACTTTCTCAGCGACATCACCTTAGCTGTCAATATTACTATCCTGTCGGCTATCCTAATCGCCATGCTGGGCAGCTACGCCTGGAGCCGCTGTCTGGGCCTAACACCTTTGGCTGCGGGGGTATCCGCGCTGGCTTATGGTTTGGGCTACACTTTTCTCCTGCGCACCGAACAGCTGAACATTATTCACGTAATTGCCTGGCTTCCCGCCTGCCTGGCCCTAATATATTTAAGCACAGCTCAGGCCAAAAAACGTTATTGGTTTGCTCTAGTCGCTATTTGGACTATGCAGCTGCTGGCCAGTCACTTACAAATGTTTGCTATCTGCCAAATGTGCTGCTGGGTATATATCATTTACCTAATAATAACTACACCGCAAGACAAAGCTCTGCAGCGCTATAAATTGCTGGCAGGTTTTCTTGCCGCTTTAGGCATGACTATACTTCTGGGATCGGTTCAGCTCCTGGCCATCTATGAATTAACCCCCCGAACAACCCGCGAATCTGCCTACCCTCTAGAATTACTGCAAGACTTGTCGCCCAGCTGGCCTATGCTGGCCAATTTTATCAATCCTTTTTATCCGTCCTGGCTACACGCAGCTTGGAACACAGAAAAACTGAGCGCCGTACCTCACAGCAAAATGGTTATTTACGTGCGCGACAGTTTCCAGTACATTGGCCTATTGCCGATCTTGCTTTGCTTTAATAGCTTGGCCGCCCCACGCCGCCGTCAGGCTATAGGCCTCTGGTTTCTATCTGCCTTCTTTCTGCTTCTGGCCCTAGGCCCAGACTACGGCCTCTATTATGCCATCTGGCGCTGGGTTCCCTTTATCAGCTCCTTCCGCTTTCCCGGGCGTTTTGCCATACCCTTGATGTGTGCCTTAGCCTGCCTGTCCGCCCTGGGAGCGCATAATTTAGGAGAATGGCTAAAACAGCGCTGGGGAGCCCGCTGCGCTAAAAGCGTTCTAGCAGTATTAATTCTCCTTACCTGCTGCGATTTGGGCTACGTCAATTCCCAAGTACAGGGATATCTTCCCCCCAACTGGAGCACTCCGCCCGCGTCGTTCAAGGCCTTGCCCACTCCGCAGCGCATTTATTCCCCCTACAGTTATGATGCCTGGAAACAAGACTTAAATAGCCATTCCCAAGATGATGATCCGCGCCAAAACGTTTTTTGGCGGCACCGCAGCCTGTTAAGTCCTGGCCTCATTCCCCTCTACGGAGGAGAAGCCCCAGATGATTATTTGGGTTTTGTGATGGGAATTATGCTGACTCCAGCCGCAGACCGGCAAGCGGCCATCTACAGAATGTTTCAGTATATCCACCATTTATCCGCGCCAGACTGCGCAATTTTAGCCCCTAAGCTGAGCAGTTGGCTGCGGATTTTAGGGATTTCTCACATAGTTACCCCGACTCCGCTACCCAGCGGCTGGCCCCAAGCGGAGTTCAGCTCCATTTCCTGCGTAAATATTCCCGAGCTGCCCGGAGAAAAAGTATATGTTTACAGCCTCTCAGCTCCCCTTCCCAGAATCCGTCTAGTCCCTGTTTTGCAAAGCCGCGTATCCGCAGACGATTTAGACTTATTAAAAGTGCTGCAGGCGGGTACACCTAACACTATGTACGAATTCGCATCCAATTATACAGACTGTCTCTATGAACCCAATTTGGCCCATCCCGCTAACATAGGAGAGATTCAGGTTCAGCTATCCACCAATCATCGGCTGCTGCTAACCACTTCCTGCGGCCGCGCAGCTCATTTGGTGATCAGCAATACCTACGAGGAGAATTGGCAGGCCACAGTCGATGGCCAGCCTGCGCCTATCCGGCTTACCAACCTCTGTATGCAGAGCTTAGCAGTGCCAGCTGGCGAACATCGCATCGAACTGCGCTATGTTTCGCCCGCTTTCAACCTGGGCTGGAAAATCAGCTTAGCGGCTTTGGCTTTATTCCTTACCCTGGCCGGCGCAGCCTTAGCTAAAAAGCCCAAGGCTCCCCGTTCCCCCCTGGCCTCCGACACACAGGGGAATTAGCCTTTTCCCTGCGAAGTTATATTATTTAGGCGCAGTAATGCGTTCACCAACGCCGCGCTATCATCACCCAGAGAGTGTATTCATACATTATGAAATTCAATAAAATTACTACGCTCAAATCGCTCGGCCTAGCCGCTTTAACCTTAGCTGCCGTCAGCTCTTCAGCTCCAGTTCAGGCAGACAGCGGAGATGCCAAAAACGGGCAGCGCCCAGCAGTAAGCACACCAGCTGCCAGCAATAAGCAGACTGCCCCCGTCTTTTACAAGAGTGGCATCAATCCCCAAGATTTTGATAAATCGGTAAAACCCAGCGTGGATTTTTATAATTACGCCATCGGCGGCTGGCGCAAAGCCAATCCCATCCCCGCCGACCAGGCGCGGTGGGGGTCGTTCATCATCCTCGGCGATAACAACACCAAAATACTCCACGAAATGCTGGAACGCGCTGCCCACTCTCCTCAAGGGAATTTAGAGCGCAAACTAGGCGATTTTTACGCCAGCGGCATGAATCAAGCCACTATTGATCGCGAAGGCATTACCCCCATCCGCAAGGAGATGTACCTCATCTCCTCCATCGAAAATGCCGAAGAAATAACCCAGGCCATTTCCCATCTGCACGCTCAGAATATCAATCCCTATTTTGAGCTATACGTAGGCCAAGACGACAAAAATAGCAGCCGAATTATCGCTCACATCTGCCAAGGCGGTTTAGGCCTGCCCGAGCGCGATTACTACACCCGTGAAGACGAAAAATCCAAGACTCTGCGCGCCAAATACCGCCAGCACATCATTTCCATGTTCCGTTTAGTGGGCGATACCCCTCAATCAGCAGAAAAAGAAGCCGACGCGGTAATGACTTTGGAGACTAAATTGGCCAAAGCCTCCCTTCCCGCCGCCGACATGCGCGATCCAGAGCGCGTCTATCACCTAATGACTTTGGCAGAGCTGCAGAAAATAGCTCCCGATTATCCCTGGTCCGAGTATTTTGAAAAAATAGGAGCCTCGCACGTCAAAGAAGTCAACGTGATGGTTCCAGATTTTATCACCACGGTCAACAATGAAATATTCCGCGATACTCCCATTGCTGACCATCTCAGCTATCTGCGCTGGAATCTCATCCGCAGTTCCGCTCCCTATCTGTCTCAGGAAATGGAGGATGAAGCTTTCCTCTTCTACAGCAAAGAGCTGCGCGGCGTAACCTCTCAGCCTCCGCGCTGGAAGCGCGTGACCAATACCGTCAGCAATATCGGCATGATGGGGTTTGCCCTGGGCGATATGTACGTTAAAGAGCATTTCAGCCCGCAGGCCAAAGCCAAAGTAGAAGAAATTGTTAGCAACATCACTAAAGTGATGGAAAAGGAGATTCCCGAACAGGCCTGGATGAGTCCCGCCACCCAAAAAGAAGCTCTCAGTAAACTGCATACGTTCTACGCCAAAATCGGTTATCCCGAAGAAGTGCGCGATTATTCTAAGCTCGATATCAAACGCACGGGATATTACGACAACGTGCGCCGAGCCAGACGTTTTGAATTCGCCCGCCAGATTGCCACTATAGGCAAGCCTGTAGATCGCGCCGAATGGCATATGACTCCGCAAACCATCAACGCCTATTACAATCCTCCCTGCAACGAGATTGTCTTCCCCGCCGGTATTTTGCAGCCGCCGTTCTTCAATAATGACGTCGATGACGCGGCCAACTACGGCGCTATCGGCGCTGTAATCGGCCATGAGATCAGCCACGGATACGACGATCAGGGCAGCCAGTATGACGCTCAGGGCAACCTGCGCAACTGGTGGCAGGAAGAAGACCTGAAAGCCTTCCAAAAGCTAGCCAAAGGCGTCGAAGATCAGTTCTCGGCCTACACCGTAGGCGGAACACATATCAACGGCAAACTGGTGCTGGGCGAAGCTTTGGCCGACCTCAACGGCCTATCGCTGTCCTGGAAAGCCTATCAGCTCTCCCGCCAGGGCAAAAAAGACGAAATCATCGATGGTTACACCCCGGCTCAGCGCTTCTTCTTAGCCTATGCCAAAGTGTGGGCCGCCAACTTCAAGCCCGAACTGGAACAGCTGCAGGTCAATACTGACCCGCATCCCCATGCCATGTGGCGCGTCAACGGCACTCTTTCCAACATGGAACCGTTCTTCAAAGCCTTTGATGTCAAAGAAGGCGATCCCATGCGCCGCCCTGCGGATAAGATCAATAAAATCTGGTAATATCTGATAAACAAAAAAAGAGGCTCAGATACCGCGTACCTGAGCCTCTTTTTTTACAATGCTCCCGATAAGCGCTCACATAATGCTCCACATCCAATAGTTTGCTTTTATAGCGCTGCAATAGATAGGCGGGATCGACGTTCTGTCCTTATAACCCGCTAGATGGTTTGAGACACTTCCCCAAATGGTTTGAAACAGCTTTAA